>JAFTJI010000102.1 GCA_017456495.1 Lentisphaeria bacterium
ACCGCTGAACTGGAAAGCTAAAGGCGTAAAGTTTGAAAAAGTTACTGATACAAAAGCGACGATCGTCGGAAAAATCCAGGCTGGCACTACGGAATTTGAAATCCGCAGCGAAATGGAATATGACGGATTTATTTATGTAACAGTCAAACCGCTGAACAGCAAGCCCCTGCCCTTCGATGCGCTTTCTCTGGAACTTCCGGTCAATAAAAACAATGCACTTTACAGACACCTTTTCAGTGTGTTCAAAGTTGTTCTTCCCAAGGGAGTTCCTTCCGGTAACGGGGTTGTGGAAACTAGCGAATGGCGTCCTTTCGCATGGCTGGGCGACAACTATCGCGGTCTATTCTGGTGCTGCGAATCTGACGAAATGTGGCCCAACAAAAAAGGCAATGCAGTCGAATTTGTCCGTTCCAACGATGCAGTCACCCTGCGTTTGAATGTGGTCAAACAGGGACAGAAGATCAAGAAGAACTGGAATCTTTCGTTCATGCTTATGGCAACGCCTGTGAAAAATTACGATGCACGGAAAGCACGGAAAGTCCGGACTTACGGAGTCGGCAAGAATCTGGAATTCATTATGATGCCGCTTCAATCTGACGGCTGCGGATTTTACCGGGCTGCCCATCCGGAGCGGTTCTCCCACGAAGTCGCCGCACGTCAGAAGAGAGGGATCCGCGTGACACCTTATACCGCACCGACCTTTATTACAGAACGGATGCCGGAAAGTATTTTCTTCAAAAAATACTGGTGGTTCGGCTTTGAAGATCCTGCAATTCTTCGTTCCGGCTGGCCTGAAACATGGTATTGCGCCTCCCCCGCCGCGAAAGGCTATGCCGATTTCGTTCTGTGGCACGCAAAGAAATATATTGAGACCCACAAACTCAACGGTTTGTATTATGACCAGTTCCATCCCTATGCCTATGCCGGAAAACATGCCGGAACAGGTTATGAAGAGAACGGGATCTACTATCCGACTTACCCCATCCGGGCGCAGAGAAACCTGTTCAAACGGCTCTATACCGTTATCAAAAAACAGCCGTGGGACACCTGGATCTGGGCTCACATGTCTGCAAAAATGAACATTGCCGCCTTGAGCTGGGTCGATGGTTATTTTGACGGGGAACACCCCTTTGCCGCGCTGGTTCAGAACAAGACCTACATGGAAGTGATGAACCTTGAAACGGTCCGCGCTGAATTTATCGGCAGACAGTGGGGACTTGCGCCGTTCTTCCTGCCGGAATACCGGGGAAAATTCGTCTCTGCAGTAGAACCGACACGGGAATTGATGGCGATCGGTATGGTTCATGACTTCGCGATCTGCCGTCTGTGGTGCAACGGTCATGAAATGGATCGCATCCGCCGGGACTTGGATCTTTTCGATTACGGCAACAGTGATTTCTATGCCTATTTCGATGATGTCCCGCCCGCAACAACAGACATGAAAGATATCTATATTTCCGCTTACAAACACGATAACGGAAGTGTGCTTTTTGTCGCAGCAAATCTGAGCAAAGAGAAACTCGACCGCACCGGAACGATCCGGATCAACCGGAATATTCTGAACGTCAAGCCCGGACAGTACATCAACTGGCCCGACAGAACACCGCTGAAAGCGAACGGTGATACCATTACGCTGACCATCCCGAAAATGGGCTACCGTATGTTTGTTCTCGGCAATCCGCCGAATATCAAGCTGCCGGATCCGCCATTCGGTCAGGATTGGGTGCTGGTCAATTACAAGGACCGTCTCCCCTATTACGAAAAAACAATGAAGCTCCTGAACCGCCACAGCGGAATCGAGTTCACCGGATATGGGAAAAAGCACTTGTTCATGCACGAACGCAGCACAGATGCGGTCAAAGGCGAAACGGTCGTCCTCACCTTTACTGCTTCCGGTTCCGGCGAGTTCAGCACAGGATTCTTCCTGAACAGAGATTACGCCTATAACATGGCTGGTCAGGTCTGGCAGAGTGTCAAACTGACAGATAAAGTTCAGCAGTATCAGCTGAGATTCCCTGTGAAACTTGACGGTGTGAAGAGTGCAAGACACGTTATTTCAGTTGGAAAAGGCGGTAAAGTTGCGATTTATGACTGCAAGGTCACAGTCGAAAAGACAGTCGAAGCACCGAAAGCAAAACCGGTTGTGAAGCGCAATGAAAAAACGCCGTTTTCTGAATGGACTCTTGCCAATCCGAAACAGCGGAAAGAGATGGCTCAGTATTGCAAGACCAATAAAAAAGGCGTTGAACTGATTGGAAAGCAGTACATGATCTATTTCCAGGTAGCACCCGTTCAGGTCAAGACCGGAGATGTCGTAACGATCCGCTTCAAAGCATCCGGAAAAGGGAAGCCCTCGGCAGGATTCTTCTCCTACACCGGAAAAGGTTACGCAGGTTCAAAGGTTAACTCAAAACCCGTTACTGTCGGAAAAGATGTTCAAATTCACGAGGTGCAATTTAAAATCACGGATCCGAAAATCGTTCAGATCCGCCCGCTGTTTATTGTTCCTGTTGGAGCAGAGATGGACATTACAGATTATCAGATCGACACAGGAAAGCCGGTTGCGGCAGTTGTGTCCGGACTGGAAATCCCATTTGCAAAATGGCTGATCGCCGATCCGAAGCTGCGCCCGGAAACGGCAAAATTTGTTACGATCGGAAAGAACAGTGTTCTTCTGAAAGGGACAAAGTTTTTCTTCTACTTCCAACCGGATGCAATCAGAGTCAAAACCGGAGATACGGCTCTGATCAAGTTCAAAGCATCGGGAAAAGGACAGGTCAAGATCGGATATTTCACCTACACGAATTACGGTTATCAAGGGGTGAAAAGTGCGGGAAAATATATCAAACTGACGCCGGAAGAAAAAGAGTATGAAGTGACAGTTCCGGTTACAGATCCCGGAATCAAGCAGATCCGCCCGAATTTCATGATCCTTCAGGGCTCGGAAATCAATGTTCAGGATTATCATTTTGAATTGAAAAATAAATAATCAAGAAAGGAATTTACAATGAAATCGTTATTGTCGCTGTTCTCGCTGTTCGCTGTAATGTTTACAGTTGCGGCGCAGACAAATGTTCCAGCTTTGCACCCGCTCTGCCAGGAAGCAAGCCGGATGGAATTCTATGTGGATTATGCACAGAAAAAGATTTTTATCACCTTTGACACCGGAAAAACTCCTGTTCCGGACAGCCGCATCAAGCTGGTCTGTTATGTTCAGGGAACAAAAATCCGGAAAGAAGAAAAATTTGTCAACGGGAAAGGAGTCTGTGTTCTTCCGCTCCCGAAGCCGGGAAGATACAATATGGCTGGAATGGTTCAGCTTGACGGTAAATTCTTTTTCGATATTTTTGTGAACCTTGATGTTGCTGAAAAAGCTCCCTCCGCACAGTTCACGGCTGATAAAGTCAAACTGGATTACACCATTGATCCTGACGACAATACCATTACTGTCATTACAGATATCAAAAACACCGGAATCGCCGCAGAAAAGGTCTCCGGAACGGCAATATTCAACGGAAAGAAAGCTCCGCTGAACTTCCGGAAAGGCAGCACTCTTGCAAAAGCAACGCTTGCTTTGCCGAAACCGCACACGCCGGGAACCTATCAGATCACCGCTGACCTTGCCCTGAAATCCGGTAAAAAAATCCAGCTCAAAGAAACCATGATCATCCCCACGCTGGAATGGCTGGGCAACAAACTCGGAATGGAAGATGAAGTCCTTCCGCCGTGGACACCCATGACGAAAAAGGGCAATACCATCAGCTGTCTCAACCGGGAATACACCTTTGGCGATCATGGTCTGCCGACTCAGATCATTGCAAAAGGTGAACCTTTGCTGAAATCTCCCATCACGTTCAAGATGGCAAAGAATGGAAAAGCTCTCAACTGGAAAGCATTGGGCGTAAAGTTTGAGAAATTCTCCGCCACAAAAGCAACCATCGTCGGAAAAATCCGCGCCGGTTCCGTCGACTTTGAAGTCCGCAGCGAAATGGAATATGACGGTTTTATTTATGTTACTTTCAAACCGCTGAACAGCAAGCAGCTTCCCTTTGACACCCTGAGTCTGGAACTTCCGGTCAACAAAAAGAATGCGCTCTACCGTCACTTGTTCAGCGTGTTCAAAGTTGTTCTCCCGAAAGCTGTCCCTGAAGGAAACGGCGTTGTGGAATCCAGTTCCTGGATGCCGTTCTCATGGCTGGGCGATAACTATCGCGGACTTTTCTGGTGCTGCGAATCCGATGAAATGTGGCCCAACAAAAAAGGAAAAGACACTGTTGAATTTGTCCGTTCCAACGATGCTGTCACCCTGCGTTTGAATATCATGAAACCCGGGCAGAAAGTCAAACCGGACTGGAACCTTGCGTTCATGCTTCAGGCAACTCCGGTGAAGAATTACGATGCCCGGAAAAACCGTGTGATCCGCATGTACGGCGAAGGTAAGAATCTGGAGTTCAACAGTCTTACCAACACCACCGGATCCGGTTTTATGCAGGCTGCCGATCCGCAGTATTATACAGACATGGTCAAATTTTTCCACGCCCAGAATGTGAAAGTCACGCCTTATACTGCACCGACTTTCATCTCAGAAGAACGCCCCGAAGCGGTCTTCTTCAAAAAACACTGGTGGTTCGGATTTGAAGATCCCTACATCTCCCGTTCCGGCTGGAAGAAAAACTGGTACTGCTGTTCTCCGGCAGTTCAGAGTCTTGCCGATTTCTATGTCTGGCACGCAAAGAAATTTGTAGAGGCTCACAAGCTCGACGGTTATTATTATGACCAGCTGCACCCCTACGCCTACGCCGGAAAAAATGCCAATGTGGGCTACGAAGAAAACGGTATTTATTATCCAACCTATCCCATCCGGGCGCAGCGGCAGCTGTACAAACGGATGTATTCTGTCATCAAGAAACAGCCCTGGGAAACTTGGATCTGGGGACACATGTCCGCAAAATTGAACATCCCTGTTTTGAGCTGGCTCGACGGTTATTTTGATGGAGAACACCCCTTTGCATCATGGGTCACGAACAAATCCTACATGGAAGTCATGACACTTGACACCTTCCGTGCGGAGTTTATCGGACGTCAGTGGGGAATCGCGCCCTACTTCCTGCCGGAAATGCGCGGAAAGATGACAAAAACACCCGATGCCACCCGGGAACTCATGGCGATCGGTATGGTTCATGACGTGCCCATCTGTCGTCTCTGGGTCAACAATCAGGAAGTCGACCGTGTCCGCCGGGAACTGGATGCGTTCGATTACGGCAACAGTGATTTCTATGCCTATTACGATGACACCCCGCCGGCGTCCACTGACATGAAAGAAGTTTATGTTTCCGCTTACAAACACGATAACGGAAGCGTGCTTTTCGTCATTGCGAACCTGAGCAAAGACAAAGTTGACCGCACCGGAAAAGTCCGGATCAACCGGAACGTTCTGAACGTGAAAGCCGGAACCTATATCAACTGGCCCGACAGAAAACCGCTGAAGACAAACGGCGATGAAATCACGCTGACCGTCCCGAAGATGGGCTACCGCATGATCGTTCTCGGCAATCCTCCGAAAGTCGAACTGCCGAAGATCCCGTTTGAACAGGGCTGGGTTCTTACCAATGCCGCCGAACGGTTCAGCGGTACCAGAGGAAGCCGTTTGTTCCACACAGACGGAAACGGTCTCACCTTCCGCGGGTATCTGAAAAACCGCATGTTCATGCACGAAAATTCACATAAAATCGTACCGGGAAAAAGCGTTGTTATCACCTTTACCGCAAAAGGAAAAGGAAAAGTTTCTTTCGGACTGTTCCTGAACAAAGATTACGGTTACGGAATGCATGGACAACTCTGGAAAGAGCTGTATCTGACATCCAAAGAACAGCAGTTCCGCCTGGTATTTCCTGTCAAAAAAGCCGGAACCGTTGCTGTCCGCGAACTCTTTTCTCTGGCAAAAGATGCTGAAATCGTGATTCGGAACTATAAGTTGGAAATTCTTGATTCCGACAAAGTTGTGGAAACGCCGGAAAAGCAGCTTCCCATCACCCACTGGACCTTTACAAATCTTGAAGCCGCCAAGGCAAAAAATCAGTATTTGAAAATCGACGGTGACTCCATTGCGCTGAATGGGAAGAAGTATCTGATCTATTTCAATCCGACTGCAACAAAAGTCACGCCCGGAATGTTTGCGGAGATCACCTTCAAAGCATCCGGAAAAGGAAATATCCCCTTTGGATTCATCACCTATACGGACTACAAGTACAGCGGGGCAAAAACTATTTCTCAAGCTGTCAAAGTGACCTCTGCAGTCAAACAGTACAGAGTAGTGTTCAAGATTACGGATCCCAACGTAAAACAGGTTCGTCCGATGATCATTGTTCCGCAGGGGGCAAATGTCAAGGTCTCTGATTATCATTTTGCTATCAAAAAAGAGACTGCTGATTTTTCCAGACTGACGAAATGGGCTTTTGCTTATGCGGCATTGGCAAAGGAAAAAGATCAGCTCGTGAAGCTCAATTATGATTCCATTGAATTTCTCGGAAAGAAATATTTCATCTATTTCGATCCGTCTGCAGTCAAAGTGAAGCCGGGGACATTCGTAACGATCCGGTTCAAGGCATCCGGAAAAGGAACTGCCGGGTTCGGATTCTTCAGCTACACGGATTACGGTTACGGCGGATTCAAAGTTGTTTCAAAAACGGTCAATCTGACTCCGGAGATGAAGCAGAACGGGATCATGTTCCAGATCACAGATCCCAATGTGAAACAGATCAGACCTCTGCTTATTGTCCCAAAAGGTTCTGAAATCAAGATCTCTGATTACCAGATCGATATCAAATAAAGTCTGACCGGAAACAGGCAATTTCAATTTTTTTTTGAAATTGCCTTGTTTTCATATAAGTTCATGCCTTTCGCAGAACATGCGGGGATCATCAACATAATCCCATAGAGAATCTCCTTTTCCCCGCTCTCCGCTGAGAAAGATTTCCAACGGCGTGATACCGTTCCTGTTCTCGGTTTCTTCTGCACCGAGTTCCAGCAGGTACTTGATGGTATCAAGATCCATAGCCTTTGCGGCATCGTGTAAAAGAGTATTCCCCTGAGAATCTTTTCCATCGACAGGGAAATGATATTTCTCAATCAACGCTTTAATGTGTTCAAAAGAGATCTTCGCATAATGGATCAGAGTACATCCGAACGCATCGACGGAGTGAAGATCCGCTCCATATTTTTCCAACATTTCCAACTCGTTGAGTGAGTTTGCGTGATACATTGCAACTGTCTTCTGGTTGATATCAGCCGCTGCGGCACATGCACCTTTTTTCAAAAGAAACCGAAAAGATTCTTCCCGGGCAAGCATCAGGGGTGTCATCCCTGAATTGTTTACAGAATTAATATTTGCACCGTACCGGCAAACTTCTTCGACAGTTGAAAAAAAAGGATTTGAGCCGATTCTGATTTCAAGAGACCTCCCGTAGTACGGATGATATCTCATCATCAGACAATGAAGCGGAGAATTCCCTTTTTTATCTGCAATATTTACATTTGCGCCCCTATGTAGAAGTTTTATGGCACAATCATCATGATTCATTTTTATCGCTGTAAGAAGCGGGGTTTCCGAATCATGATTTTTCACCTGGATATCTGCCTGATGTTCTAAAAGCAATTCCAGTAATTTGATATTCCCGGATTCAGCAGCATAATGCAGGGGTGTTCTGCCTTCATTATCCCTTGTATCCGGATCAAAATGTTCTGACAGAAGATATTCGGCATTATCAAATTTCTGATCGCAGACAGCCCATGCAAGAGCCGTCATCCGGCGGCAGTCAGCAGCATTGGGATCACAGGAATATTTTTTCAAAAAATCTTTTAGTATGGAGAGATGCGGACTGCAGGCAGCCTTGATGAGCGGGGTCATTCCATCCTGTGATTTTTTCAAAGGATCTGCACCATTCCTGATCAGAAAGTCTATGATATTCTGATTGCCGGAAGCTATCGCAGTAACCAGCGGAGTATGCCCATGCAGAGAGCTGTTGATATCCGCGCCATTTTTCAAAGCGTTTTTTATCCGCTCTGAATTCAAGTGTTCAATGCTGTATATAAGCTCAAATGTGGCTCGTCTGATTTTCTCCTCCTCCGTGATTTCCTGCGGCGGAGGTTCCTCATATTCCGGGGTATATTCGCGTTGCCATGGAATACCGTTTTCCCGGAAATCCCCGGCAATCCCATACGAAGTATCACGTCTCCTGGTCAGCTCCACTCTCTGAATCCTGTCAATACAGAATGTCCGCGGCTCTTCACGCAAATAGCAATATGCCGCAATATACCAGCAATCATTATCTCCGGAACAAAAGATCACTTCAGGAAAGATTTCCCGGGAAGAATCCTCCCCGCAGGAGTCCGTATAAGAGATCCTGACGATCCTTTGTTTCAGTACAGCCAGCCGGAGCAGACGGAAAACAGATCTGTTCACTTCCGGGATGGTAAATGGGATTTCTGAATCCTGATAATAAAAAAGATGATCCATTTTTTGATTTCAGCCAATTTCAGTTTTTTATACAATAGCCGGAATTTTCTGATTTTCAAGTCTTTTTTATTGATTGGCATGGAAATCAGAGTTTTTTTTACAAAAAGAGGTAATTTCAAAAGTCCGGCAAAATTTGGCTGAAAAAAGATTGTTGATGAGTTGGAAATGGCAGGTTGAGCGTGGCTGCCATCCTCCTTCGCTGAAGCTATGGAGGATAAGCCGAAAACGCCCCATTTTACAGATCGCAACAAGAATTTTCTGACATTTTTGAAGACTTTTGAAATTACCTCGATAGTAAAAGTATTTTTCTATGGAGATGGTTGTTCTGAATCAATAGATTTTTGAAAAAACCATCTCCATAATTTTTATGCTGCTGAATTTTTCACGTTCCGGTTCGTATCCGGACGGGTGAACACGTCGCTAAAATTGCTCAGTATTTTTCTTGATTTGAACCGGTGTTCTGCCTGTGATTTTGTGGAATTGCCGACTGAAGTAATTTCTGTTTCCGAACCCGAGCTCGGCAGCAATATCATCAATCGTTTTATCCGAAGAGCGGAGCAGTGTCATTGCTTCAGCGATCCGGAGCTGCAGCTGATACTGCCGGGGAGAAGTTCCGGTAGCAGCCAGAAAGTTCCGCTGAAGCGTTGCCCTGGACATACCGGCGACCTGACAGAGTTTTGATAAAGGGCATGGCTCCTTGAAATGGCGGTTCAAGTAGGAAATCACTCCGTTGATATGCAGGAATATCTGCGGGTTCCGTCCCTGCTCATGGGAATAGATCCTCGCCAACCTGCTCAGCATCATCATAAAAGTCCCAAGCATGGAAAAACGATAACCTGAAGGACGGGTCTCATCATCGTGATGAAGCTGAACCACAAGTTTCTTCATTTCAAGAAAATCTTCTTCCGGAAGATGTACAAAGGGACATTTCCCGCCATCCGAATCCCTGCCGTGAAAAACAGCATTGAACCCGGGAAGAAGCGGAACATCTATCAGCGGGATCGGAAGACGGTCAGGAAGAAATACTATATTCACAATCGCAAAATCTTCCGAACTGTTCCGGTAAGAGTGGGCTGTCCCGGGCGCAACAACAAGAACATCCCCCCGCATGACCGGGTGCGATGTCTTGTTGTAATGATGTACAGACTGTCCCTGCAGGATCAGAACCAATTCCACATAAGCATGCTGATGCTCCAGCGTATCCTCCTGCGGCTCACGCCAGAAGACATGCAGCGGAAAATTCGTAACAGGTCCGCTGTTGGAAGCTGTAAAAGTTTTACATTCCAGCATGAATGTCTCCGCTCCGATATTTTACCCGAACAGATTCTCCGGTTCAGAAGGTTCTGCAGTAACGGTAAAGGTAAGATTCTTCACCATCTTCCGGAGTTCCGGTAAATCTGTAACCCCGAGAATTCCGGGGAGCATACAGGAGAGCGGCCAGAGAGTCGCTTCTTTCCGGAGCATGGATTCCCAGGATTCCGGTCCACGCTGCAGTTTGACCGCAACGGGGATGTCAGTAAGAACCGCCGCCAGCAATGCCGGAACTGTCCCCTGCCCTTCTGCAAGCAAGGTGATGTTTTTCACGCCCCGCTCTTTCAGCAGTTCCAGGGCACAAAGGATATCCCGCACCTTTCCGCCAAGATACGGACGGTGGAACATATAACCCAGAGAGTTGTAATGATAGTCATAACAGTACTGCTGAAAGAATTTCCGGCTCCACTGATCGCACCCGGTCGGGACAAGTTCGCCAACCCCGCGAACATCCAACGAGAACAGCAGTTCATCCGCTTTGGTTTTGACTTTTTCAACCTCGGATTCCGCATCCAGATGAGGAATGTAGAGAATTGCTTTTTCCGCTGCCGGGATATGGAACAGGGCATCCTGACAATGGAGTTTCAGCATACTCATGACTTCGCCCGGTTCCGTTTCCAGAGCATAACGGCATGTTGCAGTATATTTCCGTTTTTCGCTGTAACGGAGACGCAGAACACGGTAATACGGCACTTCGATTTTTCCGAGCTGAAGAATTTCCGCCAAAATTTCCCGCATTTCCTTCTTTGAACGTTTTTTCCGTTTTGCAATCAAATCATCTGCCAGTTCGTTGATATAAGTGAAAAGCGGCTTGTTGACTTTCAGGTTTTTCACAACACCTTTCGGAGCCGCCCAAGTCTCTTCTGCCGGAAGAGGTTTCAGGTTTTCATCTTCTTTCGGAGATTTCTTCTTGCCCAAGCCATGCAGATTGAAAAAGGCGTACATCTGCAGACGGTTTGCAGTTTTATATCCGTGACTGTCGGGACCGACAAAGACTTTGACGTTGTCCTCCGCACCAAGCAGAGAATAAATCGCTTTGGCATCTTCGTACGCCTCTACAGTTCCGCGCGGGTCAAAGAAATCGTTCTTCTGCCCCATGATCAACGTCGGACGGGGTGCGCGCGCAATCACAAAGTCTGCCATATCCAAACCATACCGGAACATATCCGGCGGCATCTGTTCGATATCTGCTGGCAACTCATTTTCGACTTCATGCTGCCAGGTCGTAATATAACAGCTGGGGGCTGCCATAGTCAGACGGTCTTCAAGAGCATTGACAAAGGTGGTCATTGTTCCGCCGCCGGAATTTCCTGTAACTCCAATACGGCTGTGATCGACTTCAGGAATAGTCAGAAGATAGTCGATTCCGCGGATGGCATCCCATGCGCGCCATGCTCCGAAATATTCACCGCACAGATGAAGCTGTTTCCCCTGCATATTATGAGCATTACAGCAATGCAGAGAATATTTTTTCGTCAATGCGGCAGAAAATTGATGCCGTTCCCCCTGATTGACCGGGTCGATTGCCAGCACCACAAATCCCTGTTTGGCAAGGTTCATGGCACAAGTCTGATAAACGCTGTCAGCTTTTCCAATTTCTGAATGACCGCAAAGGAACAGAACGCCGGGGACATTTTTTGCTTTGTCCGGAATAAAAAGCATACCGGTCACGGGATATTCCGGACGGCTGTAGTAAACGACATTGCGGAGAGTCATCCCCGGTAATTTACGTTCCCCGGTAATGATCGGATCCAACGGACATTTTTCTGTCGGAAGATCAAATGCCTTCAGGATTTTCGCGCGAACTTCCTGAACATATGCTTCGGCATCTTTTTTCGTTTTGATTCCAGCCAGACGGGCTTTTCTTGCCGCGTAAACTTTCCGGACTTCATCGACATAATAATTTTGAACAGCATTTCCGTACAACATCAACGGATCCTTTCCTTTTTTGAACAGTTTTGAGATATCCTGGAAAACCTACATCGTCAAACTGGAAAAGTCAAGTTGTTTTATAAAAAAGTAACGGGAAAATTACAGAGTGTCAATTGAAAAAGTAAATGCACAGGGCAAAAATTATTTAGTGCGTTAAGTCTTACAAAAAGAAAAAGTGCATTAAGTCCTACAAACAAATCTTTGTGCATTAAGTATTGCAAAGAGTAGAAAAATCAGAATGAGGATAG
>JAFTJI010000103.1 GCA_017456495.1 Lentisphaeria bacterium
CAGAAAATTCTTGTTGCGATCTGCAAATGGAGCGTTTTCGGTGGTTACCCTGTGGGTAGCCACGCTCAAACTACCATTTCCAACTCATCAACAATCTTTTTTCAGCCAAATTTTGCCGGACTTTTGAAATTACCTCATTAAACATCGTAAAACATAGCACTTCCGGCTGATTTTTCAAGAAGTTTAAAAGTTTTTTTTGACGTACTCTTGACAAAACAGTTTTTTTGCTGTATAATAATGTTGCATGAAACATTTTAAGACACTTTTTGAGGTAAAAATAAATGTTGCAGGACAAGAAAAACGATAGTGAAACAAAGCGTCTTCTGAATATCATTCTGAGAAATATCCAGATCGGAGCTTATGCGCCCGATAACAAACTGCCGTCAGAAGCGCAGATGATGAAACTTTACATCTCCGATGTCTATCATATCCGGAAAGCAGTTTCCATCCTGAAAAAAGAGGGGATCCTCTATTCCATCCCGAAGTTCGGCGTGTTCGTTAAAAAAGAGACTGCTGCCCAGCCGAAAAATGATTTTGCAGACAAAACCTCTGCGGAACTCATTTATTCTTCCAGGAACTCAATGGACAGTCAGCGTGATCTGTGGAATGAAGTGCTGAGCGAATATTACAATTATAAATCACCGGGAATCATTACAACGCTTTACGGAGAATCCGGAAAAAAGCTTCCACAAGGCGATATTTATGAATACAGTCAGAGTTTTACCGATTTTTCTGATGACAGTTTCTTGAACATCAAAAAATATTTTCCGTCGATCCCGGCTTATCCGGAACTGATGCCGGATGAGTTCAGCATTCCGGTCTATTACTCCACCCACATTCTGATCTACAATGAGAATATTCTGAAAAAGCTCGGTTTTCCCGCTCCGTCATACCGGAACTTCAAGGAACAGACAGAATATCTGGAATCTGTTCTGCGGGAAACTGCAAAACATCCGGAATATATCATGCCCGGAACCGCCCAGACCTGCAGAACGGGACTGGGTAATTATGTCTATGAAATGTATTCCGATCTTGCCAAAGGGATTTCTGAAAAAGCTTTTCTGAAAAAATACAGTGAAGTCATTCACTCCGTTACAGACTTCCGGAAAAATTATCCTCCGCCGGAACCCAGCAACAACGCAGCGATCAGTTACAATCTTTTTACGGAAGGGAAAAGTCCGTTTTATCTTGGCTGGAACACTGACTGGATCAGACTCCGGGAGATAAAGCCTGCATTCAAATTCGGTGGAGCTATGATGTATTCCGTTGGCGATACCATTCTCAGAATCCCGATGATGCTTGCGGTCAGAAAAGAGACAAAATCTCCCGTAGAATGTCTGCATCTGGCAAGATTTCTGCAGAAACCGGAAATCAGAAAGAAATATACAGAATTCGGGATGCTTCCGCTGCTTGATGAAGAATACAAAGATCTCCCCTATCAACTGGTCATTTCTCCGGAGAAAAAAGGAAAAGCTGATTTTCTGAACAACGATGAATATTATATCTGCGGCAACATTATCAATACGGAGCTGAATAACATTGCCTTACGCAGCAAACCCGTTGAAGATGCAATCGCTGATATTGTCATGTTTTCTCAAGGATATCTGCGGATGAAACAAGAGGAATCTCAATGAAAATCGCGGTTATAACAGATCTGCACTACGCAAAAGAAAAAAATCTTGCGTGTCCTGACCGCATGGGTGAGAGAGCAAAGGAGTTGCTTTCCGCAGCGGCAAAGCGGTTGAATGAGGAGACCAAGCCTGATATTCTGCTGGTCGGCGGGGATCTTGTCAACGATTCCAATGATACAGAACTGCTGAAAGAGCTTGCTGAAATTTTTCAGACAGTTCATTGTCCGCAAATCATCATTCCGGGCAATCACGATCCGGAACCGGCGTTATTTTATCAGTATTTTCAGAGACCGCCGGAGTTTGTTGATATTGCCGGATTCCGTTTTCTTGCATTTCCGGATGATCTTCAGACGGATGGTTACAATGCCCGCCGCAGTTCCGGAGATTTGACACGGATAAAAAAACTCAGTGCAGAAAAACCTGCAATTCTCTTTCAGCATGTTCCGCTTTACAAACGGGACACCATCAAATGTTATTATAATTATGACAATGCGGAAGAAATTTTTGAATCATGCGGGAATGTGATTTTATCCATCAGCGGACATGAACATTCCGGTTTTCAGCCGTCGTTCTGCCCGCCGTTTCCGGTGGTGATCGTCCCTGCTCTCTGCGAAGGAAAGAATCCTTTTGCGGTCATAGAACTGACCTCTGAAGGAATCATGAAATCATATCAACTGCAATACATATCATAGAATTATAGAGAAAGGAAGAGAAGATGAAACATTTCAAACAAAAAAATTTCACGCTGATTGAATTGCTGGTTGTGATCGCGATCATCGCTATTCTGGCAGGAATGCTGCTCCCGGCACTGAACAACTCGAGAGCCAAAGCACAGGAAACGAGCTGCACCAACAACTTGAAACAATTGGCTCTCGGCTGCATAATGTATGCCGGGGAAAATGATGATTATCTTCCTCTGGTCTATGATTCCGTCACAAAAGGAACTTGGGTGAATATCACCTATCCTTATATTTCCGGTGGCGGAAAAATGGAAAGCGGCATAGTCCAAATTCCCTCCGGAAGTGCTAATTTCTTCCGCTGTCCGAATTCCAAACAGCAATTGAACGATTATTTTTCAACCCGTCTCTCTTACGGGCTGCATTTCTTTCTTTCCAATAAAAAGATCAACAAGATTCCGCAACCGACAGGACAGCTTCTGTTGGGAGAGAGATATTTTTCTTCATCCGGCTGCTACAATGTGTCTTCCCGTTCGGATATTGCATTACGTCATCCGGTCAACACTTCCAATGATGGTGGACATGAAACCAGTTGGTGGAGCGCAAATTGGGCAAACGATCAGGGACGCTCCGGTATGGCAGCCGTCGCCGGAAATGTCAGAATGTTGAAAGCATATTATTACGGTTATGCATATTATGCCGGAGGCGGGGCGACACAACAGAACTGTCTGCCATGGAATCAGAATCTGGATCTGAACCCGAAGTCTCCATTTTAAGGAAGGACATTTCCTATGAAAAAAAATGTATTCCTAACTTTCGTTTTTCTCATAACGCTTTCCTGTTTTGCCCAAAACTATACGGCGTATAAGATGTTCAGGTCCCCTGTGATTGATGGAAAACTTGACGATCCTGCCTGGGAATATATGGCTGAAAAAAGGGGATTTTTCAAATTCAAAAGCAATATTTATGTTCCAGATCGGGAGACAAAATTCCGGATCGGTCATAAAGATGGGAAACTTTATCTTGGAATTTATTGCGGGGAGCCGCTTCCGGGAAAAATTATAGCTCATGATAATACCCGTGACGGCTTGTGGAACGATGATGCAATTGAATTTTTCTTTTTGCCCGCCGGAACAGATAATTACATGCAGATCGTCATTAACGCAAAAGGCGTTATCTGGGCAAAACGGGAAAAAGATCTGAATACGACAGATGCGGAAAAAGTCGGAAAAGCAAAGGCATATATTGGAAAAAACTTCTGGAGTATAGAAGCCGAAATTCCCTTTGAGGTCCTTGACCCGTGGAAAAAATGTATCAACGGAGGCAAATTCCTGATCGGAAGAACTGTCATGACCGGCAGTGATGCAGACCGTTTGAGCAGCTGGCCGGCAGTTGGAAGCAGAGGCTATGGAAGCAAAGAATGCTTTGCAAACATGAGTTTCAGCCGGATGAATGGTTCTGCCACAGAAGATACGGACTTGAACGCTGAATATGATTCGTTCTTTTTCAATGAACTTGCAAAAGTGGCAAAATCGAATCCGACTCCGGCTGAAATTTCAAAATATGGACATACGGATGAGTTCAAAAAACTGGAAAATCTCAGAAAAGAGATCCGCCGTGTCCTTTTCACGCTGAAACATGATAAAAACAAGCAGAAAGCCTATTATAAACGCTGGATCAAACAGAAATATCTTGCTCAGATCATCAGCAGAAAATTAGATATCTCTATTGAAACAATAGATTGCAATGCAATTGTAAAAGTAAATGGTGTTCCTGTCAAAAATGGTTCTGCGGTGATCCGTGAAGGGATCAGTGTGATTACTGTAGAAACGGAATCAACAGGAGCGGCTCCCCGATTCCGGATCATGGGAAAAGATCTTTCCGGGAACTGGAAATATTATCCCGGAACAAGTCCGGCGATTCTGAAACCTGAGTGGAATGACTCAAGCTGGAAAGTTGCGGAGAAGAAAGACGGCTGGATTTCCGCACAGAAAGGAAGAACAACATTCCGTCAGCTTATCATCTGGAATGAAACGCCTTTTGGAGCTATGTCGACGCTCTGGCCGCAGGTCAGGACCTGGGAATTCCCGCAAGGAGCATTGGAGGTTATGCTGTTTCATATTTACTCCCCATTCAAGCATACCTGGAAGAATTATGAACAGAGAATTGACTTGCCGGAAGGTATGGAAATTCTCAATCCGGTAAAAGCCCCATCATGGGGAAATTGGAGTCCGAAATCAATCAGACGGGAAAAGATCATCCGTGACGGCAAACCTTACATCAGATATATTTTGAGTTATGATGTCAGGAAAATCCCGGCTGGAACTGCATATTACAACTACATTCCGGTCAAGCACATCTCATTTGGAAAACCGGGGGATAAATTCAACATTTATCTTGCCCGGAGAGCAAATGGGAATGTAAGCGAAATAGAATCCGTTCTTCCGGCAAAAATCATTCCGCCGATCAACGGAGGAAAATTAAAGAAATTGAAGATTCAATTTTACACTTCAGCCCCCTACCTGCATGGAGCCGGAACAACAGCAACCCTCCGGGAAGCGGAAGAGATTTACGCCGCCGCAGTAAAAGCCGGAGGAAATCAATTCATTATCGGGTGCAAAAAGCCGTACTTTGCAGAGATTGCAAAAATCTGCCGGAAACTTGGAGCCAATGTGATTTTGAACTCCAACAATTATCCGGTCTGGGGTGCAACCATTCCGGGCGAATTGGAAAAGCTGCTCCGGAAACCCGGATTTGAATGCAGGGGATTCAATGGTGACACCTGGGAACTCGGCAGAGCCACAAACGGAAGAATCAAAATGTACTGTCCATCCAAAGTGCTGGGAGATGGGAAAAAAGAGTTTCTTGCGGCTGTAAAAGCGGATTTTGAAATGCTTATCAAACAGTCCTATCCCTGCGATGGAATTTTCATGAACTGGGAACAGTTTGTCTTCCCGGAAAAAGGCAGACGCGGTCTGATGAAAGGGAATGGCGATGGCGCATACTGTTTCTGTCAGAACTGCAAAAAAGAGTTCGGCACATATAAAAATATTCCCGGTGCAGAAAATCTTTCTGATGATGAAATTTACCTGAAATACAAGGATCAATTTATTGATTTCCGCTACCATCAGAGTGCAAAAATCCATGGTTTGATCAGAGATGTTATTCTTTCCATGGGACTTTCGGATATCTTCTACTGTCAAACAGCCAACAAAGCATATTGGAAGAATGCAGCAGGTTCTCTGGATCAGCTGTTTGTGGGCTGTCCCGGGAATCCGAGTGCCAACGCGAAATGGCAGAAATTCATTGATGACAGTATGGAATTTTTCCGTACAACGGTAAAGAAAGACCGTTTTATCGGACAGAGGTTCACCTATTTCACAAGCGGTTACAATGTGAAAGAATCATGGAAAAAAGGCTGGGTTCTTTCTGACAGCGGGATTCTGGAGCCGCATACATGGAAAAATCAGATGATCAGGATGTTCGCCTCTGTTCACGGCGGGGTGGATCTTGGAGCGCCTTACACGCTCGTTTCCGGCATCAACTATTATATCGGCGAAGCAACCAGACTGGCGGCTGAGTATGAAGATTACTTCTATCAGGGAAAACGGAATGACAAACTTGCAGACTCCAAACAAATTGCTTACCCGGATCTGCTTGTCCTGACTTTGGGAGACAACCGGCTTGTACTTGCATTCAATGAAACAGATCAGCCGAAACAGGTCACGATCCGCAACTTGAAACTGAAACCGGGACAGAAAGGAATCATCTGCAATTCAAGAAGAAAACTTGCAGATCCTTCCAATGTTTCTGTGATCATTCCGCCCCACGATGTTATTGCAATCAATATTTTTCACTGAGAAAGGATTTGAAACATGAAAAAAATCTCCTTACTTGCGGCAACTGCGATTTTATTCACGGCAGCGGCAGAAACAATCCAACTCGAAATTCTGAATAATAACGGTTTTGAAAAGACAACTGCTAAAGGTGCTATCCGGGATTGGACTTATAATCCATACAGCAAACGATTCAACGGTGGGGGATCATTCACATCCGTTCCCAATGGCTATAAAGGAAAAGCAGCAAAACTGAAGTGTTCGGAAGGACAGAGAATTTATCTCTATAATTCAAAACCCATTCAAGTAAAAGAAGGGAAAGATACTCTTACTGTTTCTTTCTGGTGCAAGGGAAAAGGGAATCTGCAAATTCTGCTCTATGGGTATAATGCCGCAAATAAAAATGTCGGCGGATGGAACGGTGCAAAAATGATGATCGATGCCAAAGAATGGAAAAAATATACTTGGACAATTCCGCTGAAAGTAACCGGAAAAAATATTACTCAGATCAGAATTGCACCCACAATTGTCGGTGAAACAGATCTGGAGATCGATGAAGCCGAATTTTCTATTGAACGGAAAATTGATTGACTGAACCTGGAACAATATAAAACAAGTTGTGGTAAATGATGAAAAATTTCAAACAAAAAGATTTCACGCTGATCGAACTGCTTGTTGTGATTGCAATCATCGCAATTCTTGCAGGGATGCTGCTCCCGGCGTTGAACAATGCACGGGAAAGCGGAAGAAAATCGGATTGTCTTTCCAAACAGAAACAAATCGGTATGATGAGTCAGTTTTACTCAGGGGATAATAACGATTTTATCCTTCCGGTTGCAAGGGTTGTCAGCGGAACGCAATCTATTCAGGACAGCTGGCATGCGCTGCTCAATCCTTATATTCCCGGCAGTGCGTCGACACCGGAAAACAAGGAAAAATATTTTCTTTGTCCCTCCGACCGGAATCCCATGAAGCATACATGGCAAACAACAACCCGCAGTTCTTACGGATATTCCGATGCCATGGGAAATTATAACAAGTGGAACACCTGGAAAAGCAATGATAATATTGCGAAACGCTATGTTCCGAAGAAGGTCGGGAAAATCAAAAATTCTTCCGGCTGTGCCGCCCTGGTCGACATGAATGCGCTGAAAGACAATACAACAAATCAAATCGTTCATTTTGCATGGAATCTTTATGATTTTGCTCCGTCTGCATACGCCAACGATATTCACAATCAAACGGTCAATGTACTTTTTGCTGACGGAAGCGTTTCTTCCCGCTCAAAAGCTCAGCTTGATATCGACAAAAACAATTACAGACCATGATCATCATGAAAACGAAGTTACATTTATCTCTTGCAGGAATTTTTCTTTCGGGAATCCTTTCCGCTGCGCCGCTGATACTTTCGGAAAACGGCAAAACTGATTTTGTACTGGTTCCGGTACAGAACGCAACTGCCATGGAACAGCTTGCATACAGAGAACTGCAGGCTTATCTGAAAAAAAGTACCGGAGCAGATTTCCGTCAAACCGGGAAAAATCCGGTTGGTAAAATCATTTTGAAGCGGGACTCTTCCCTGAAACCGGAAGAATCATCTGTTCGAATCAGCGGAAAAGATCTTATTCTCTCCGGCGGCGACGAATGGGGAGTTCTTTATGCAGTCTATGCCTTTCTGGAAAATCAGCTTGGTATCCGCTGGTTCTCGCCCTACGGTCATGAAAAAGTTCCGGCGCACAAAACATTAAAAGTCGATTTCAAAGATTACCGTCAGAAACCTGCATACATCAACCGCGCGCTGATCGGAAGTTCTTACTATAAATATCCGTACTCCTCCATGTTTTTCCTGCGGAACCGGCTCAACATCAACAATGCGCTGAAAAATCCGGGCTATCCGGGCAGCAAGGCGAAGATTTACGAAAATGGTCCCCAGTGTCATACGCTGTTTTACTACATTCCGCCAGCCAAAGGGCGTTATCCGAAAGGGCTGAAATTCAAGACTGAGAATTATTATTTCAAGGATCATCCGGAATATTTCTCTCTTGATAAAAACGGAAAACGGACCATGAATATGCAGCTCTGTTTTTCTGATCCGGGCTTGAGGAAAGAGTTCACACGGCGTTTTCTGGAATATGCGGAACTCTCCGGCGGAAAAGGGATGTACTCCATCTCGGCCCAGGACTGGCCCGGAAAATTCTGTTACTGTCAGGGCTGCAAAGCGTTGGAGGCAAAATATCAGTGTACAGCCGGACCGATGCTTGATTATATCATCGAACTCTGCGGGATTGTCAGAAAGAAATATCCGGAACTGCTGATTTCCACTCTGTCTTACCGGAAACAGCAGGCAGAAGTTCCGCCGCAGCTGGGTGCCGGAAAACGGATGCCGGACAATTTCGTTTGCGTGTTTGCCCCCATCGACGATGATTTTTCCAAGATGCTGGATCACAAAAACAACATCGGCACGCTCAAGAATCTGAGAGCATGGGCGAAGATCACAGATAAGATCCTGCTGTGGTATTATCCGGTGGTTTACGGCGGAGTTCTTCCCTCCGGCTGCGTGGAGCGTTCCATGCGCGATACCAAACTCATGTTTGAAGCCGGAGCGACCGGAAGTTATTATGAACACGATGTGGGCGTTTTTGCCGGATTGAACTTCTCAGATCTCATGACCTGGCTGTTTCTGAAAATGTATCAGGATCCCAACGCGGATTACAGAGCATTGATGAAAGAGTTCTGCGACTATTATTACGGTGCAGCTGCAGACGATATGATTTCTTATATCAATGATCTTGACCATCTGACCGCAGAGATCCCCGTTTACCGTCTGTGGAACAGCGGTGATTATCCGGAACTTTTTGAAGCGCAGAATTTGATCCGCTGGCAGAAAATGTTTGATAACATGCTGAAAAAGACAGCCGGTTCCCCGGACGTTCAAAAACGGATCCGTGATGTGAGGATCGCGCTGGATCTGGCTTCTTTGAAATACAACTACCGGGATCTGCGGAAAAAAGCTCCGGCACTGTTCCCGTCTGTTCCGGAAATGGAAAAAAGGATCCGGGATGCCGTGAATGATTCCGTTACCCGCCGTGTTCCGGCAAAGTTCACCGCACTCCGGAAACAGTGGGCGAAAGGCGTTCTCGGCTCACTGGAAAATCTGGTGATTCTTGCATCTGTCGAACCGAAACCGCTCCCGGCACCGCTGGATAAAGTCGATCCCTCAAAAATCCGGCAGGTCTTTGCAAAACAGATCAACCGCTGCGGTTTCGTAAAAGCCCCGGATGCAGCGTTCGGACAGGCGATTTATGATGATAAAAAGCCTTTTGAACTGCCCTTCACCTGCGGGTTCTACGATATGGTCGGGAAAAAATTCCTGCTGACCCGGAAAATTCAGAAACATGAAATCGTTCCGGACCGTTATGCTCTGTACCGAGTCGGAGAAGCCCCCATCAGCTCCCAGAATTATCTCTGGACCATGAGCAGCTGGCGGTCAGGGATCAATCTGGACTCTCTTTTTATCCCCGGAGAGGCTCCGGATAAGAAGTACGAAATCTGGATCTCCCTGAAATTTGAGGGTCCGGGTTACAGCCCGAAAAGCAAAGCAAAAATCAACAGAGTCTGGATCGACAGAGCTGTTGTTGTGGAAAAATAGTTAAAAAGACTTGACAAACATGAAAAACGGTTGTAAAGTTCTCTGTTTTCATGTTTAACGGGGTATTTTCAAAAGTCCGGCAAAATTTGGCTGAAAAAAGATTGTTGATGAGCTGAAAATGCTCTATTTTGCAAAGAATTTTCTGACATTTTTGGAGACTTTTGAAGTTGCCCAAACCAAGGAGAAATGTACTCATGAACAAAAAATTAGCTTTTATCTTTGCCGGTCTTGTTGCCGGAACCGCCCTTTTTGCCGGAACCATCAACGTTCAAACATCCCGTTCACTGCCGCATCAAGTTGCCGGAACCGCCCTTTTTGCCGAAACCATCAACGGGAACTTTGCTCCTGCGAACAGTGATGTGAAGAAAAAACATCCGGGCAGCTTTGTCAAAGCAAAGAATCAGCTGATCCTGAAAGGCATCCCCGGCATGACTTGGATGGCGTTCGATACCACAGGAATCAAATCTGAGCAGGGAAAAACCATCTGCATAACAGTCACCGCAAAAGGAAAAGGAAAAGTTTATGCCGGATATTACGGCTACCGCAGCGGATACAGTCTGGTAAAACAGGAAGATAAACTCTTGACTCTCACCGATAAACCGACTGAGTTCAAACTGGAATTTCCTCTTGCTTCTACCGTCAAGATCGTCCGTCCCAGATTCCGGGTCACACCCGATTCTGAAATCACGGTCACCGATATCAAAGCTGAAATCAAATAAAGGTAAAGCACGATGAAACTTTTAACAAAATTGTTCGTTGCGGCATTGCTCATGTGTGCCGTTTCCGTTCAGGCTGCAAAAGTCCTGAAAAACTGGTCCCCCACGACCGGATATAACAAATCAGATGCTGCAGCCTGGCAGGATGACGGCAAGGCCGTAACTCTGAAAGGAATTGACAGAGGAAAATGGATCATCTTCAGAACCTCTCCGCCCATTCCGGCACAGCTTGGACAGAAGCTTCAGATCACTCTGAAAAATGTCAAGGCAAAAGGCGAAATCAAGCTCGGATATTACGCTTATGTCAGCGGCTTCGGCTGCTGTGCCCAGAAAGACGGGGTCCTGAACCCCGGGAATGCTCCGTCTGTTACAGTAGTAGTTCCTGTGGAAGGTAAAAACACAAAAATCCTGCGTCCCCGCATTACCATCATGCCCGGTGCGGAACTCTCCTTTTCCGGAATTGAGTTCAAAGTAGTCGGACAGGCTGAACCGAAATACACTGCTGTTGCCCTGCCTGATAAACCGGATGCTCTTTACAATGTCGGTGACACCGTAAAATTCACAGTGAAAGCACTGAAAGACGGAAAAGATCTCAAAGCAGGAAATGCGACCATCTATATTTATAAAAACGGAATTTATGCCGGAAAGCGTTCTCTCGATCTGAGCAAATCCTCAATCGTGGAAGAAAAGATGGATGTCCCCGGATTCGTGGTCGTCACTGCCGATATTGTTTATAATGGCAAGAAAATCGTCAGCAATGTTTGGGGCGCACAGATCGGTGCAGCCGGGTTCAGCGTGGACCGGATCAAGACCGGTAAACCTGCACCCGCAGACCTTCTGGACTACTGGCATGGAGAATTTGCCAAGCTCAACAAAGAAGTTCCGGCAAATTTCCAGAAGAAACTTGTCAACGCCAATGGGAATCATAACCGCTATCAGCTCATTTGCGACAACTTCGGCGGAACAAAGACCTATGCGACCATCATTGTTCCCAAGAAGCCCGGCAAATATCCCATGATCTTTACCGTTCCCCCCGCTGGCAACGCTGTCTTTTCTTATCCGTCAGACTTCAGCAATGCGATCCGCGTGACCATTGCAGTTTTCGACCGGACATTCCCCTCTCAGGATGCTTACAATAAATTCAACAGACCCACCTGGTATTTCTACATGGGCGCACAGCAGCGCAATACCTATTACTATTACAAATCCATCCTCGGAATGATGCGCGTGATGGATTATGCAATGAAAGAGATCCCCCAGTGGGATGGCAAACATCTTGCAGCCATCGGGCGCAGTCAGGGCGGCGGTTCTGCGATCATCATGGCTGCTCTGAACCAGAAGATCCAGTGCGTTTCTGCGGATGTCCCCGCGCTTTGTGACCACAATGCACGCGCAGCCGGACGCCGTCCCGGATGGCCCCAGGTCATGGATCATCCCAAAACAGCCAAGACCTTTGCTGTTGACGCACAGTATTTCGATGCGGCAAACTTTGCTGCCTTCGTGAAATGTCCCGCTGTTGTCTCTGTCGGTTTCTATGACACCATGTGCGAACCGGCATCTGTCTATGCAGCATTCAACAACCTGAAAGGTGACAAGAAGATCATCAACTGCATCACCTACGGTCATGGTTGGGGCAAACGCGACAACACCTATGACAAAGAAACAGAAATCCTTGTCAATAAAACATTTGCAAAATAAGACAGAAAAATGATGAACAGCTTTACTGAAGAACTTCATACCTGGCAGGAGCTTCCTCTTGCCGGGCATGGATCGGTTGCAGGAAACATTGAAATCTCTGCTCAATTTCCAGATCCGGAGGGCTTGCTGGATACAGCTTACGCTTTCCTGAAACGCCTGAAAACTCCCGTTTTTTCCGTTCTGACAAAACAGGGAAAAACCTCTGTTTTTGAAGAGTATGAGATTTCTCTCTCTCCCGGAAAATGTGAAATCACAGCCAATGACACCGAAGGGATCCGGCGCGGGATTTACAAACTCGCCGAATATCTCAGAGAGTTCACTCCGGACCAGTTCCCGGTTCTGAAAAAGCTGTTCACTCCGAAGTTCAAAACAAGAATCAGCCGTTACCGGTTCATGCCGCTGAATCAGACAAAAATGAAGCATGAACTGGATCCCGATACGGATTTCTATCCGGAACCGTTCCTGGACCGTTTTGCCTCGGAAGGAATCAACGCCGTCTGGTTCAATGCACCCGGACTGAAAGATTTCACCCTGACAAAGTGGCATCCGGAAAATGAGACGGAAAAGCAGCGGAAGTATGCAAAACTACAGCAAATCGTCGACCGCTGCAAACGTTACGGGATCAAGGTTTTTCCCTACAGCGTGATCCCGGAATCCGTGGCACACGATGCTGAACCTCTGGCAAGCAATCCGGATATGAAAGGTCCCCTCCTCTATGGACACCCCATGCTCTGTCCGGTCTATTCCGGATATCAGTATCTTTATGACTCGTTCCATCAGCTGTTCAGTGAAGTGAAAGGGCTTGGCGGTTACCTCATGATCGTAGAGGGCGAAGGTGCGGCGATTTGTCCGTCGCTCCTGCCGATGGGCGGGATTCCCTGCAAGGACAAGTGCGGTCTGACGCCCGGAGAGATCTTTGCAAAACTCTTTGAAGCGGTCAGCAAAGGGATAAAGTCTGCGGCACCGGCTGCGGAGCTGATCGCATGGTTCTATCTGCCGTTCCACAAAGAACTATCCTCTTTTCATGAAGAAGCTGTCAGAAAATCTCCTGAAGATATTATTTTCCAGTATAATGCGGAATCCGGTAGTTCCCCGGTTCAGCTGGGCAAGCCACGGGAGATCGGGGATTACTGGCAGTGTATTGCGGAACCGTCTCCGGCATATAAGGCATTTTCCGGACATACCAGAAAGTACAAGCGAAGACTCAGTGCGAAAATCCAGGTCGGAACCTCTCATGAAGTCGGTTCGATCCCCTATGTTCCGGTTCCGGCATTGACTTACCGGAAATACAACAATCTTCAATCGCTCGGCACAACAGATGTAATGCAGGTCTGGGGAACAGGCGGAACGCCCGGCATGATGAATTTTACTGCCGGACGGCTGGCGTTTACTGATTGCAGTCAGGTTTCCGAAGAAGAGTTTCTTCATGATCTTGCGGTCACACTCTGGAATAGAGAAGCCGCGCCGAACGTCATGAAAGCATGGAAAATCTTCTCCGATGCTTACAGCATGAACTATCCTTATGCCAACATGATCCAGTATTTCGGCCCCATCGCTGATGGCGTCAACTGGCCCCTCTATGCGTATCCGTCCTATACGACGTTAAGAAGCACCTGGGGAATGAACGACGGGATCATCAGCGGCGATAATATCTGCGAGTGTCTGAACAATCACACGCTGGACGAAGTTGTGATCCTGTTGAAAAAGCTCTCCGGCGAATGGCGGCAGGGCGTAGATCTGCTGAACGAAATCAATATCGACGGCAGAGATGATCTCAAGCGGGAAATCATCCGGGCAGAAGCTCTTGGAATACAGTTTGCCACAGCTGCACGGATCATGGAATTTTATCAGGCACGCAGAAATATTTTCAAACGAGGCGAAAATATCCCGGAAAATATTGCCCGGATGCGCGCCATTGTAGAAGAAGAAACCGCCGCCCGGGAACGGATGATCGAACTCATCAGACTGGATCCCATTCTCGGGTATAATCCGGAAGCGGGCGATCATAAATACAGTGAAAAAACGATCCGTGCCGGACTTGATACCATGCCGAAAGTCAAAGCAGATTTGGAACGGCTTGCTTCCGGGGACTTGAACTATCCGAAAATTCAGGTCTCTTACCGCGCCGATGGTTCGCCGGTCAAAATGGAAAACATGACCTGGTCCGCCATAGTCAAAGAGGATCAAGTCAAAATCCATGTTGAGTGTTCCGGCGTTGCAAAGGTATTGGATGAGCTGTTTTTTGCCTTTGATGACGATGGAGAAACATTCCCGATCCACGGACATCTGGATCATACCGGAAGAGTTTTCATTGTTCCGAAAGGGACTACCGTTGAGGTTGCGCATACAGCGGATGGCTGGAAAGCGGATCTTGCGATCCCGTCGGCGATCGTTCCCGGTTTCGGAACAGAAAATTGCCGTTTCAACCTTGTCCGCTTGAAAGACAATTATCAAAAACTCTATTCCTGGCCGGGTGTTTATGAAGGTCCTGTGATCACGCACCTTGGTCTGGCATTTTACAATCCGGCAGAAATGGGGTATTTTCATTGTCAGGAGCTATAAAAATGCGCTTTCTGCTGATTTCGGATACCCATATTGGAAATCCCTGTCCGGGATATCATCCCCAGACACCGCTTGATGATCCGGAGCCGCTTTTCAAGGCTCTCGGAACTTTGATCCGGCAGCGCGGGGTGGATTTTATCTGCCATGCGGGGGATATTATCGATAATGGATCACGTGAACAGATGCGCATTGCAGCAGAAATATTCCGCACCCTGCCCTGCCCGACATTTGCGGTTCCGGGAAATCATGATCTCATGTTTCCGGAATCTGCAAAATGGATGACGGAAGAATTGCCGGAACTGTTTCCCTGCGGGACAACAGATTATTATCTGATCCGCGACGGGATCCGCTTTGATTTTCTGACAAGCAACTGGAATGAAAAGCCTGCGTTCTGGGATGGAGTTTCTCTTGATTCCAATTTCCAGCAAAAACAATATGCTGTTCTGGAAGATGGACCGCAGGATCTTCCCCGGATTCTGATCACCCATTCTCCGGCTTGCGGTGTCCCGGTAAAACAATCCGGACTGAAACAGATTTTTCATGCCCCGCCCATGACTTTTGAAAAGGATATTTTCCGGCTTGCCAAAGAAAAAAATATTTCCCTGATTCTCTGCGGACATAATCATCTGAATTTATCTGTAAAAAAATCCGGAATCAAAGCGGTCACAGTTTCAGCCCTCCGGGAGATGCCTTTTGAGTTCAAATTCTTTGAAATTGCAAATGGAAAACTGTCCATGAGCACTTGCAGTCTTTCAGAGATGACCGGAATCCGGCTCCCTTATGATTTCAACAAAACATACATTCAGGGCAGAATCTGCGACCGGGCTTTTGATTGCCGTTTCCGAAAAATATCATTTTGAGAGGCTTTATTCCAGATAAAGATTGGAAGGGGAAATAAGGTAAAAAAGAAATATATCAGCTTGATATTTTCCCGTTTCGTACTATATTTACAACATGTGAAATCTAAAATGGAACGGGATCATGTCAGCTGAGAAAATTCTTTTTTCTGTCTTTATGGGGGGACTGCTTTTTTTATGCGCCTGCCGGACAGCTCCGCAAGAGCCATCTATCAATATCCTTCAGGTCGCAACAATGGAAAAATTGCCCGCTGAAAAGGCTGTTTTTAACATTGCGCCGTACATCCAGGGCGGTTTGCCGATACCCGCAGACCGTCTGATGCTCTATATCAAAAAAAATCTTCCGGCTGGAACTGTACCAAAATTGCATTTTTCCAACGATAAATCCATCATTACAGAGTATAACCGTTATGCGGCAGAAAAGATCTTTTCCGGCGCGGAGTTTGATATTCTGAAAGAACGGCAGCAGTTTCTGAACAGAAAAGCAGGAAAAACTGCAAAGATTCTGTTGGAATATTTCCGCGTGATCGAACGGAGATCTCTCAATACATTTTTTCACGCAAAATTGGAAAACAGACAGGCGGCAGCTCTTGATTTTTATCATACAGATTCTTTGCAGAAACCGGAACAGATCCTGAAAAAAGGATTGAACCGGAAAGTTTATTCCCAAAAAGAAGTTGATGTTATCCGGAAAGAACTGAAATTTTTTCAGGAATGCAAAAAAAGAATTGCCCAAACACTTCAGAAAGAAGTTCCGACGGTCATCGCAGGAGATGGAAAATGGCATCGGCTGAATTTCCGTTCCGGAAAGCCGTCACCGCTGGAGGCAAAGTTCAAAGTGGATCTCACCCCGGAAAAAGGTGCCGTTGTATTCCGTGTTGTTGCGGAAGAACCGGAAATGGCAGCACGGAAAATCACCGGAACAAAACGGGATTATGCCAAAGCATGGCGCGATGACTGTTTTGAGATTTTTATTGTTCCGGAACCGGAAAAACCGGGAAAATGCATTCAATTTATCATCACCTCCGGCGGAGTGCTGTACGATACGGAATATAACGGTCTTTCTCCGGTTCACAACCCCGCATGGAACACCTCCGGAAGCTGTAAAGTGGACCGGAACGAAAAATCCTGGGAAATCACTCTGACGATTCCCTGGAAAGATTTCGGTTTTGATAAAAAACCGTCTGATCCTTTCTTGACAAATGTCTTCCGATATCGTGTGATCAAAGGAAAAAAGCCAGGTTCCTACACTTGGTGTCCGATCAAATCAGGCGGTAATTTCCAGCCGAAGAAGTTCGGTTTCATTGCATGGGAGGAGTAAGCGATGCGTTTTCTTTCACTCTTTTTCAGTATTGCTTTTTTTCTGACACTTTCCGCAGCAGAGTTTACGGGAAAGCACACAACGGTTCCGGCGGGAACTTTGCAGATCTTTCAGATCGACAATCCGAATCAAATCGGAGATATCTATCTGATGAAAACGCCGGAGGGAAAGTTTATTCTCACAGACACCGGAGTTCCGCGGACCGTTGAAACTGTTCTGATCCCCGCTCTGGAAAAACATGGTGTCAGAGAGATCGAATATCTGATCCTGACTCATTTTCACTCCGATCATGTGGGCGGTGTCCTGATGCTGCTGAACGATGCAAACTTCAAAGTTAAAAAGATCCTCTGCTCCACGCTTTCAGCAAAAGACAGTCCGGAAAGATTTGCGGTCCGGTATCAGGATGTGATCCGTCAGGCGGCAAAACTGAACGGGATCCCGTTCGTTGAGGTGAAGATCGGCGATGAAATCATTTTCGGAAAAGGCGTAAAAGCAAAAATCGTCGGTACAGCCAACCCCGGGAAAAAGTATATTCTGAACAGTCACTCTATCGTTTACCGTTTGACCTACGGAGAGTTTTCCGCACTCTTCACAGGCGACTGCGGATTCCAGCAGGAAGCGTTGATCCTTGCCGGAAAACATCAAATCAAATGTGATGTTCTGAAAGTCGGACACCATGCCGGAGCCGGAAGTACATCTGACCGTTTTCTGAACAAAACCGCCCCCCAAATTGCAATCGTTACTATGCCGGAATGGCTTTCCGGTGATCCCAGAGGGATCCGGGTGGAAAAGATGATCCGGAAACGGAAAATCCCATTCTTCCGCAGCTGGGAATATCCGGAACTGATCATATTTTCCGATGGCAAAACATTCGGTATCAAAAAAAAATAAATAACGGAGAACCTATTATGCGTATTCTTTTTCAAGGAGATTCTATCACAGACGGCAATCGTGGAAGAACAGAGGACCCGAACCACATTCTCGGACACGGATATGTGTTCAACATCGGAAGTTTTCTCGGTGCTGAATATCCGCAGAAATTTGAATTTTTCAACCGGGGCGAAAGCGGTGATTATACAACGAAACTGCTGGGCAGATGGCATAAGGAAACTGTCGCCCTCAACCCCGATGTTCTGAGCCTGATGATCGGTGTCAATGACTCTACTCAGGGCATTACACCCAAGCGTTATGAAGATGTCATGAACATGCTTCTGGATGATGTCCCGAACGCAAAAGTCATTCTTATGGAGCCGTTCCGTTACAGAAATCAGCAGGATGATTCAACCTGGGAAGCTCAGTCAAAACGGATCCGGGCTTATCAGCAGATCGTCCGCAAAATCGCAGCAGAACGCAAGACCGTTTTTGTGCCGCTGGTTTGCGAATTTGAAGCAGCTTTCGAAAAAGCTCCCCGCAATTACTGGATCTGGGACGGGATCCATCCGACTTATTCCGGACATCAGCTCATCTCCCGTGCATGGCTCAAAGCCGCCGAACCTCTCCTTTTTGCATAAATTCTGCAAAGAGTGTATTTGTGATTGGGGAAGCGGGAAAAAACTTTTCAGGAAAGTTTTTTCCCGCTTCCCCAAACCCCATCACCCTTTTTCAAACCTTTTTGCGGCATATCAATTTTTTGTGGACAAAAAATTAATATGCCATCTTAATGAGGTAATTTCAAAAGTCCGGCAAAATTTGGCTGAAAAAAGATTGTTGATGAGTTGGAAATGGTAGTTTGAGCGTGGCTACCCACAGGGTAACCACCGAAAACGCTCCATTTGCAGATCGCAACAAGAATTTTCTG
>JAFTJI010000104.1 GCA_017456495.1 Lentisphaeria bacterium
ATTTGGCTGAAAAAGGATTGTTGATGAGCTGAAAATGGTAGGTTGAGCGTGGCTACTCACAGAGTAACCACCGAAAACGCCCCATTTTACAGATCGCAACAAGAATTTTCTGACATTTTTGAAGACTTTTGAAATTACCTCGATAAATTCAAACGGCTTTGAAGTTGCGTCATTAACAGCACAGATTTCAAACAAGAAAGGATATTGCGATGAAAAAAAAGATGCTTTTCACAATGGCTCTCATTCCTCTGGTCATGATGGGCGCAGAACAGACTTTTCAGCTTGATTTCAATAACAATAATGTAAAACCAACGATAGCGAAAGGCGGCTTTATTGGAAAACCTGTCCGTTTGGATCCAAAGCAGAATCTTCCTGATGGAATCAAAGGAAAAGGTCTCCGGAATGGAAGCAAGCCGCCTCTTCAAATCACATATGTTGCGCAAAAGAATTTTACGTTACCCAAAGGAACAATTTCTTTCTGGTGCAAAGCTCCTGTTGTAAAAAATGGGAAAAATCAGAGATTTATTCACATTTATACTCCGAACGTCGGAGAAAAATCTGTTTTGATCTATACATTCTTTATCAATGGGAATGGTGAATTTATTGCGCGGAATGAGATTTCTGCAACACGGGAAAACACAGCTGTCAAGATTGCGGCATCAGAGATCAAAGCCGGAACATTCTTCAAAGTGGATGTTACCTGGGACGGAAAGTTGTTCAGCATTTATAAAGATGGTGAATTGCAGGAGGATGCCGATCTTCCCGCGACCTATGCAAAAGAAGCGGCAGCTCCCCGCGGGTGGAGTTCATTCTTTATCCTCCGTTCATTTCCCAGCTTGAATGATGATCCTGACAGCGGAATCATTATTGATGAGATCAAGTGTTTCAATGACGCTCTGGATGCAGATGCGATCCGGGCAGCTTATGAAGCTGATATCAAAAAGTAAGGAGTGACCGGAAATGCGACTTCCCAAAATAATTGCTGTATTTATTCTTTGTCTGCCGATTGTTCCGTTATTTGCCGATTCATTTACGAAGATAGATGCAAATACATTGCAATGCAACGGAATCGCAGAGAATTTCTGCCGGGGAAGTCGCAGCAATTCAATTTGGCAGATAACATTCTGCAATGATCAGGGGAAAGAGATTTGCCGGGTATCCGGTGATGATGCCGCTGTCCGGAATTATAAGAAAGCCGGCTCCAGACAAATTCTTTTTTTTGACAGGATCCCGGTCAATGGAAAAGCGGATCAGCTGAGCGTTACTGTCACGATCACAAGCGGGAAAGAACCAGGCAAAGAGTTCTGGCAGATTTCATGGAAGAAACGGACTCCTCTGCATGTTCAAAAAGTAAAATTCCCTGTCTTGACACAAGTCGTTCAGCCCGGGGAAGCGGATGTGATGTTTCCGATCGGAAATTATGGAGGACGGCTGTACAAGAAAAACAAAACCGCTCAAACCAATATTTATCCCAGTTTCACCGGATTTGTGCAGCTTGCATCTTTCACAATCGGCGGGAAGACTCTGGCTGTTTTTCCGCGTGATCCTGCCGGACTGGTCAAAACATTTTCTCTTTTGCCGGATCAAAGCTACTCAATCGAAACAGTTGTTCCGTTGAACAGCAGCTCTCTGCCGTTCGATATAGAATTTGCAGTTCTGGATGGAAATTATCTTTCCGCGGCAAAAGAGTATCGGGCATGGGCAATCCGTACTGCTCCATGGATGAAAAAAGGTCCGCTTCATTCCAGAACGGATCTTCCCCGGGAATTTTTTCATGCCGGACCATGGTTCTGCATGGGCTGGATGGCACCGGAAACCATGGACAATATGGTAAAGCGGGCAGAAGCTGCTTGCGGAATGCCAATCTCTCTGCATTGGTATGTATGGCATAAAGAGACATATGATACTCACTATCCGGAGTTGAACCCTCAGCCGGGATTTGAAAAAGCTGTAAAAGCAATGCAGAAACGCGGGAATTTTATTGTTCCCTATATCAATGGACATCTTTGGGATCAGAAATTAAAATCCTATTCTTCCGCAAAAAAGTTTGCTGTTTTACAGCGCAATGGATCCCGGGCAATCGAAAAGTGGGGGACTCCGAAACGCCCCTTCAGTGTGATGTGCCCCGGAACAGATTTCTATCAGAAATATTTGACAGATTATGCAGGGAACTTGATCCGGAACGCAAATTTGCATGGTTTGTATATTGATCAAATCTCTGCAGTTATTCCTGCCTGGTGCTACGAAAAAACTCATCAGCACGCCCCGGGTCCCGGATCCTATTGGAGAGACGGTTATGCAAAACTTTTAGGCAGTTTGAAAACCGAAACAAAAAATCAGGCAGCATTGTTCAGTGAATGTGCTCAGGAAATTCATTATGATAATATTACCGGTAATCTCTGCTGGATCCCGGTAGAAACAGAAGATGTTCCGCTGCTTCCGGCGATCTATTCCGGATATACAACCTATTTTGGAAGTCCTGCTTCTAAAAATGATTCGTTCCGTTCTTTCGCTGTAATACAGCAGAGAGCGTTGCTCTGGGGAATCCAGCCCGGATGGAGTCAGGCATGGCTGATCAGCAAAAAACAATTTGCTGAATATTTGGGAACCGTTGGAAAACTGCGGCTGAAACTGCTCACGTATTTGACTTTCGGAGAATATCTTGGAGATTTGCCATTGCAGAAAATTCCAGTTCAGGAAGATACTTTGCACTATACCGGACCAAGCGGAACAGTCCGTAAGATTCAGACTCCGGCAACCCAGACTGCTATCTGGAAAAATCAAAAAGGGAACCTTCTTTTTCTTTTAGCCAACGCAACCGGATTGACTCAAACAGTCAGGGAAGAAATCAAATGCCCCGCCGGAAAACATACCATAAAGGTCGATGGTATTGCTGATAATGTCGCTCACGGAGACAATTTTTCACTCTGTCTTACACTGAAACCATACGAAATTCGTTATGTTGAACTTGTGCCTTTTCAGAAACAAGCAGATAATCCGAAGTATGCTTTCTTTGCCAGTCTTTTGCAATACGGAATTATTGTTGAAGAGCAAATCGGTTCTTTGTCGAAAACAGAATCAGCCAAACATCAAATACATTGGAAAGTCCGGAATATAACAAAACAGCCCCGTTCCATAACTGTTAATGGAACGTCTTTGAATATTCCGGCTGCCGGAGAAACAGAAATCAGGCAAATTGTGAGTAATCCGGTAATCGTGCAGGTTGGAACAAAAAAACTCACTTTGGAGTTGACTCCAAGAGTCATCCCTGAATTGGAATTGTTGATTGAAAATGAGAAAATCGTCGAGAGCGGTTCTCCCATTCCTCTGACGGTCAACCTGAAGAATAATACAGATAAGCCGGTTCCTATTCAGGTAAAACTTGTTCTGCATAAAAGCTGGAAGCTTCCCAAAGGAAGCTCCATGGAACTGGTTGCACCCCCCGGATTATCTCGTATAAGAATTCCGGCGACAGCTCCTGATATTACAAACAGAAAACAATTTTCCGGCCGTTTGACTCTCCTGCGAAACGGAAAAAACATTCTTTCGGAACGGTTGGTTTATCAGGTAATACCTGCACCATTGAAATGCAAAGCAACGTTTTTCAATTCAAAACCGAACATTGATGGCATTCTGAATGAGTTCAAAAGCTGTCCGGAAATAGTATTGACACCGACCGAAAACGGGAAGATCTCTGCTGCCGTTTTTTCAGGAAAACAGGATTGCTCTGCAATCGTTCGGCTGGGATACGATAAAAACTGTCTTTATTTCTCTGCTGAAGTAACTGATAATATCCATTACCAACCCGGCTCAGGTGATTCTCTGTGGAAAGGGGATTGTATTCAGATCGCTCTTTTGGGACAACGGAATCGACGCGGGGGCGTTACAGGTGAAGAAAAAGATTTTGTTCTCGCACTAACCGATTATGGTTCCGAGTTGTACGATTTTCAGACAAAAAAGAATTTTGGAACATGTTTTATCGTACATAAAAATGGAAAAACATTGTATGAAGCCGCGATTCCCTGGAAGCATTTTGGAATTACACCTGCTTCTGATTCAGATATGGCGATTTCTTTCGTGATCTCCGATAATGATGGAACAAACAGCATGAAGGGATATCTGGAGCTGACGCCAGGTATTTTCGGGACAAAGGACTCCTCAGTTTACCGGATATTGAAATTGAAACCATGAAAAAAGGCAGGGAAATGCCCCGCCTGAAAAAAAGCTTTTTATCTGATGGTTACACGGAAATCATTCGCTGCCAATCCGGAAGATTCTTTGTCACTGTAATTGATCTCAACGACAATCTTTCTGCCATTTGTCCAGGGATGTTCTGTTCTTCCGATTTCCGGAGCTTTTTCCGGAAGATCCAATCCGGCAAGGACTGCAATTTTCCGATAGAGCAGATAAGAATGCGGCACAGATTCATCTACCGCAGAAAGTTCAGGAGCCGCATTCAGGAAAACAGTTTTTCCTTTTCCATATTTATAACTGGTAAGCATTGGAGTTCCATCTTCTTCGACTGCAAGGACTTCTGATGTTCCGGAAAGCAACTTTCTTGTAAAGGGACGAATGAGTGAATAGACTTCTCCATCACATGAGAATGTCTGGGCATCCCGGCAATTTGAAGTGTAATCGACTTCGCATCCGAACAGTTCGCTGAACGGCTGCAAACAGCTGTTCCCTGCATCAGAAACATAAAGGAAAGCACCGTTTCTCACTTTTTCCATCAGCTGATAATAGGAATCTCTCGGCATTCCGAGATGACCTTGTACCGATGGCATAAGATAAAGTTCAGCATCCGGCAAAGGAGCATATGGAGAAGAAAATTCCACCTCTATCCCTGCCTGTTTTGTAAGAATGAACGTTCCGTACGCGATTTGCCATTGATCCTGACCGGGTGTGAGCAGAACAACGGCATGAACTTTTCTCGGCGGAAGTTCCGTAAAAGGCAAAGCATCAACTCTTCTTTTCCAATCAGAAAAAACCTTTGCCCCGGGCAGTGGCGTTCCATCCATATCAAACAAACCGAGTTCACGCTCCATTGCGATCCACCGGTATGGAGCATGGGTCAAATGTGTTTGATGAAAACCGCACCACCAGAGATAACCAAGACAATTATGCGCCCATGCGGAAGCCAGAGTTGCTTGAATATAACCGCAGCGGCGTTCCTCGGAAAGCATTACCGGACCGAACGAACCGATCTCTTCGATGAACGCAGGTTTTCCGGAAATGCCGCGGTAAAACAGGGTTTCCGCTGTACTGTGAAATATTGCAGGCATGGTGTTTAATGCACTGCGTCCGCAGTACGGAGTGAACGCCGGATATGGATGGGTTGTCAATGCATCATAATATTCCCCTTGATCAAAAAGATTCCAAGTTCCATTCTGTTCAAAAGATCCGCCATGCATTCCGCTCCATACTGGTCTGGTTGGATCATAATTGCGGATTGATGCTGCAATAAAATCAAGCCAGTGTGCAGAATCGACATTGCCCGTAGAGGAATTTAATGAAGAAAGACAGTTGCATTCATTGCCGGGTTCCCATGCAATAATTGCCGGATGATCTTTCAGTGCGTTGATAAAACCCCGGATAAAACGCCCCTCCCAACGCAATGCTTCAGAATCTGTCAGGAGATTGAGACCTTCCAGAACAGGTGGAACCATCAAACGTCCGCTCATCCATCCAGTCAGGAGAGCAACGACCAATTTTAAGTGATATTTCTGCGCAAGGTCAGCCAGAATACGGAATCTGTCAAGCATTTCGGGAAGCAAACCATCGGATTGCATCGGAAGCGGTGTACCATCAGCCCATGCATATTCTTTGGGGCGTCCTGCACACCCGCGCAGCAAATATACCGGTTGAAAGTCCTGCCACAGAGGAAATACCCGAACCAATGTTAGACCGTGTTTTTCCAGTAAGGCAAAATCTTTTTCTATAATGTCCGGACGCCACTCTTTCCACATTTCTGTTCCGGCATGACTTGCCCAATAGTTGCAGCCGATTTGAAGTTTTCCGTTCTGAAGATTTGTTTCCATTGCAAATTCCTGTCTTTTACATGACTGAGGCAATTTCAAAAGTCTTCAAAAATGGCAGAAAATTCTTGTTGCGATCTGCAAATAGAGCGTTTTCGGTTTATCCTCCATAGCTTCAGCGAAGGAGGATGGTAGCCACGCTCAAACTACCATTTCCAACTCATCAACAATCTTTTTTCAGCCAAATTTTGCCGGACTTTTGAAATTACCTCGACTGTAATATACATTCAGAGACATGAAAATCAAAGTCCAGCTGACCGGCAAAGGGGGGCTGATGTTTCAAATTCAACAGGAATTTGTGCCAAATGTTACACGAAAATCCATCTTTGAAAGATTGCTTTTTTCTTTTAAACGATGTATATTTGCGAAAAGTCATGGGAAAGGATAATGTATGAAGAAAAAAGTTACCCTGAGATCAATTGCTTCGGATCTTGGAATTTCCTCCACTACAGTCCTTCGGGCTCTCAAAGGAAATCCTAATGTACGGTTGGATCTGCAGAAAAAAATCGTTCACTATGCTGCACGGCATAAGTATTCTCTGCCGAATCATAATACAGGAAATATTGCAGTTATCCTCCCAAACATGACTATGCAATATTATCTGGAAACGATTCTGAATGCTATTTATCAGGAATTGCATGAAGCCGGATTTCATACATTTATCCTGACGGAAGCCGATGTGGATTATCTTAATGAATATGAATACGATGGTGTTCTTTCTACAACATGGATCCCCGGCTTTGAAAAAAGTTTTCCAAAAGCCCATGTTTTACCCTGCGTTTCTGTAAATACGCTGGGAAATCAAATTGAAAAAATCATCAGTGTTATTTCCGATGATTTTGCCGGAATCACTGAGGGGATGAATTATCTTTATCAGGCAGGATGCCGCAGAATATTTTTTATGCTGGGTTCCTCTATGGTAAATCTGGGTAACAGCCAGAGAGAGAATGCCTTTATACAATTTTGTAAAAAACATGATCTTCCTTTTGAATCATTTATTTCCCGCAGTTCGGAACATCAATCCATTCAAAACAGCATTGAAACAGCATTGGAATTGAAAGCTGATGCATTTTTCTGTGCCAATGAAGGAATTGCTCAAAAGGTCTATTTCTTCCTGAATCAGAAAGGGTTGCGCATTCCTGACGACATTTCTGTATTGGGATTGGAAGCCGACAATGAAGGTCAATACATGATTCCTCCATTAACGGCATTGCATCAGGATTATAAAAATATTGCACATGAAAGTGTTTCTATTCTTCAGCGATTGATTCACGGAGAGAAGATTACCGGTAATCTTATTATTCCGTTCAAATTTAAAGAGCGGGCAAGTGTCAGAAAAAAATAACCATGCTGAAAATCCATGATGAGTATTTATACTTGGTCTGGTATTAACGAATTGAAAAATTAGGGATATCTGCGATGGTATTATATCAAGAAATCTCAGTTGTATTTGAACAAGAAAACCGGAATTTTTGTTTTCACATTTTTTCCACAATCGGCACTCCAACTATGAGAAAATAAAAGATTCGTGAAGAAAATGGAAGCAACTCCAAAAGAAGTATTTTTGAGTGGATATATCAGAAAAAAAGGCAAAAAAAATGGAGCCAGCTGTCGGATTTGAACCGACGACCGACGGTTTACAAAACCGTAGCTCTACCACTGAGCTAAGCTGGCTCGGATATCTCTTAATTTACACCATGTTTTGCATTTGTCAAGTCAAAAAATGAATTCTTTGCAAAAAAAAGATTGAAAAATATCTGAAAATTTGATTTGATTTTTTACAAAATCAGTTTTATATATATCGGAGAAGCCAAAATCGAAAGGAGGTCCTTATGAAAAAAACTTTCGTTTTAGACACAAACGTCCTTTTGCACAGCGCAAAGTCTATTGAGAACTTTCAGGACAACACTGTGGTTCTTCCTATGGCTGTTATCGAAGAATTGGATAAATTCAAGAAACATCAGGATGAACTCGGAAGAAATGCCCGTCATGTGATACGCAGGCTGGACGAACTCCGCAAGAAAGGCTCTCTTTATAACGGTGTTCCTTTGGATAACTCGGGCGATCCGGAAAAATGCGGATACATTCAGATCGTTACCGGAGTCGGTGAGGTCGTCGACGGAATGGATATGTCTGTCCCGGATAACAGGATCCTGCGCGTGGCGTATATGCTCCGTCGGAATGACCCGAATGTTATTCTTGTTTCCAAAGATATCAACTTGCGATTAAAGGCAGATGCTCTCGGTTTGCAAGTTGCTGATTTTGAGTTTGAGAAAGTAAATTTCGATGAGTTGTACACCGGCGTGGCTGAGCTTTCAGTCGCCAGTGAAGAGCTGAACTCGTTTTATCAGTCCGGCGGGATGGCTTTGCCGGAAGGAAATTTTTATCCGAACGAATTTGTGATCCTGCAGGATGGTGCAAATCCGAAGAAAACAGCTTTCGGCTGGGTGAAAAATGACCGGATTGTTCCCTTGCCGGAGAGTACGGATCGGGTTTGGAATATTTCACCCCGGAGCAGAGAACAGCGTATGGCTCTGGCGATGCTGATGGATCCTGAGATCCAGATCATTACTCTGGTTGGAAGAGCCGGTTCCGGGAAGACACTGCTGGCGTTGGCTGCCGGTTTGGAAAATGTGCTTCATCGCGGGATTTATGATAAACTTCTGGTTTCCCGTCCGATCATTCCCATGGGAAATGATTTGGGATTTTTACCCGGATCCAAAGATGATAAGCTGGATATCTGGATGCAGCCTATTTATGATAATCTGGATTTTCTGCTGCGGAGTGAAAAGAAAGAGTCTCACAGCAGCCGGAAGCAGGTCGAAGAACTGAAACGGGCGCGAAAACTTGAACTGGAGGCGTTGACGTATATCCGGGGAAGAAGTATCCCGCAGCAATATCTGATCGTGGATGAAGCTCAAAACCTGACACCCCATGAAGTGAAGACGATCGTGAGCCGGGCAGGGGAGGGGACAAAGGTTGTTCTGACCGGTGACCCGAACCAGATCGACAATGCGTATCTGGATTCTTCCAGCAATGGTTTGTCGTATGCTGCCGAGCGGTTGAAATCTTTGCCGCTGCATGGTCATATTACGCTTCAGAAGAGTGAACGCAGTCCGCTGGCTTCTGCCGCGGCTGAGTATCTCTGACCGTATAATAAATGGTCAAAGGGGGGCGCAGGTCCCCCTTTTTCTTTGTTTTTTACTGTCAACTCTGCCGGAAAGCAGTCTGTTTTATTGAAATATTTGCAAAAAAATATAAAAGTGTACTTGAAAAAAGAGCATTTATGTGTTCTAATACCAATGTATATTTATTTTTTACAGGACAGGAACGTTTTTTATGGAAAACAGCGATTACATAGTAGAGCTTCTGAAAGAGGCTGGGCTTGTGACAGAAGAGCAGCTTGATGCTGCCTGGCAAAAAGTCTCTGAAGAAGATGGACAGCTGGATGTGATTGATGCCCTGATCAAGCTGGAGCTGCTTGACGAACAGGCGTTGACTCAGTTGCTGGCTGAACAGTACGGACTTGAGGCATTTGATCTTTCCCAGTACTATATCCCGGATGAGATGATTGATGTCATTCCTCATGATTTTATCAAGCAAAACCACGTCGTCCCGATCAAATGGGATGATGAAACTCTGGTGGTTGCTGTGTGCGATCCGGCAAACCTGGAAGCCATTGACTCTCTCAGTTATTCTTTAAAGAGAGATATCCAGGTCGTTCTTGCCTCCAAATCTCAGGTTGAAAATGCAATCAAGAGCCGCTTCTCTTCACTTGCTGATTCCGTTGATTCATTCCTGACCGGTGTGAATACAGATGGGATTGAGCAGATGGAACATGTTAACGCCGCTGAGGACGGCGGTGATCCTGATGATGATAATGATGCTCCGATCATCCGTCTGGCTTCGATGATCATTATTGAAGCATTCAAACTCCGTGCATCAGATATTCATTTGGAGCCGATGGAAAAGCGTTACCGGATCCGTTACCGGATCGACGGCGTGCTTCGTGAAGTTGAGGCTCCGCCCAAGTATCTGCAGATGAACTTGACAAGCCGTTTCAAGATCATGGCAAAGATGGATATTACCGAAAAACGCATACCTCTTGACGGTCGTATTCAGGTTAAGATGGGCGGAAAAGATATTGACTTGCGTGTTTCTTCCATTCCGACAACACACGGCGAAAGTATCGTTATGCGTATTCTGGATAAAGCAAGTATTCAGCTTGATATTCCGAAACTCGGTTTCTATCAGGATGACCAGCAGAAGATCAACCGTATCATCAACTATCCTGACGGTATCTTCCTGGTGACTGGACCGACAGGTTCCGGAAAAACCACCTCTCTTTATGCGTTTTTGAACACGATCAACAAGCCGACCCGAAAGATCATTACGGTGGAAGACCCGGTGGAATATATGCTTGCCGGTATCAATCAGGTTCAGGTGAACCCGGCTGCGAAGATGACATTTGCGGCGGCGTTGAAAGCTATGCTTCGACAGGCACCGAACATCATCATGGTCGGTGAAATCCGAGACTTGGAAACTGCAGAAATTGCGATTCAGGCATCTCTGACCGGACACTTGGTGTTCTCAACCCTGCATACCAATGATGCTCCCAGTGCGATCACCCGTTTGATCGATATGGGTGTTCAGCCCTTCATGGTGGCTTCATCTGTTCGTGCGGCAATGGCTCAGCGGCTTGTCCGCCGTGTTTGTAAGAATTGTGCCGAACCTGTAGAGGCAACCGAGCGGGAAATCCGCAGTCTGGGGCTGGATGACAATTTCCTTGCATCTGCGACATTGATGCAGGGCAGGGGCTGTTCTGTTTGCGGCGGCAGCGGTTACAAAGGACGGTGCGGTATCTATGAAATCTTTCTTTTGAGTGAAAATATTCAGGAACTGATCTTCCGCAAGAGTGAAGCCGCTGTGATCCGCGAAGCTGCCCGTAAGTCCGGGATGCGTACACTGCGCGAAGATGCTTTGAGAAAAGCTGCGAACGGTACGACAACTTTGGCTGAAGTCGTGTCGACAACAATGGGTGACAAGGAATAAGGGGAACTGACAATGAGTGAAGAAAATATGAATGCTGCAGTTGAAACCGGAAATGCTCTTGTGCCGGCTGATTCCCTGTTGCCGGCAGCTGCAGACTCCTATCAGCTTGATTTGGAAACACAGACTCTGAAAGATATTATCCTCAGCGCAGCAGTTTGCAGCGAAGAGGTGATCAATGATGCAATTGATGAACATCTCCGGACCGGAAGATCTCTTTATGAGGTCGTTCTGGACTATGGATTCATTTCAGAGCAGGATTTGAATGAACTGATCGCGCAGGGGCTCGGAACGGAGGTCGTTGAGCTGAATGCTATTGAACTTTCTCCGGAAGTTCTTGCTATGGTCGATGGTGAAACTGCCCACATGCTCGGTGTCGTTCCGGTTTCTTTCGACGGAACAACGCTGTTCGTGGCAGCACGGAACCCGTTCAATTATCAAATCGCAGACGAACTCCGGTTCCTTGTAAAACATGATATCGGTATCCTTGTCGCTCCGATCAAACAGATCGACGATGCTCTGGAAAAACATTATCAGGTAAGTCTGGAATCTGCTCAGGCAATGCTGACAACTGTCGGTTTCGATGATACAGAAGATGTGAAGGACCTGGAAGAAGCCGCAAATGAAGCTCCTATCGTCCGATTTGTGGACGCTATCATGTATCAGGCAATCAAAGACAAGGCTTCCGATATCCACTTTGAGCCGTTTGAAAATGAGTTCAAGATCCGCTACCGTGTTGACGGTGCACTGTATGAACTTGCACCTCCTCCGAAAAACCTTGCGATCCCTGTGATCAGCCGTGTTAAAATTATCAGTGAATTGAACATTGCAGAACGCCGTAAGCCTCAGGATGGACGTATTCAGCTGAAAATTGCCGGAAAACCCATCGACTTGCGTGTGTCGACACTTCCGACTCAGTTCGGGGAATCGGTGGTTCTCCGAGTCCTTGACCGTTCCGTTGTGAACCTTGACCTTGATGTGCTCGGGATTGCAGATGCCAACCTGGAAAAGATCCGTGAATTGATTGCAATGCCCAATGGTATTTTTGTTATTACAGGTCCCACCGGTTCCGGGAAAACAACGACACTGTACTCTGCGCTGAAAGAGATCAATAAAGTTGAGATCAAGATCCTGACAGCTGAGGACCCTGTGGAATATGACCTGGAAGGAATCATTCAGCTTCCGATCAACGATGCTGTGGGCATGACCTTTGCGAGAGCTTTGCGTGCATTCCTCCGTCAGGACCCCGATGTTATCATGCTGGGGGAAATCCGTGACCTGGAATCCGGGGAAATGGCAATTCAGGCAGCTCTGACCGGACACTTGGTGTTCTCAACATTGCATACCAATGATGCCGCCGGTGCTGTGACCCGATTCGTTGATATGGGGGTCGAGCCATTCCTTATCGCAAGTGCTGTAATCGGGGTTCTTGCACAGCGTCTGATCCGGCGTGTTTGCCCGAAATGCAAAACCGCATTTGTTCCGGAGGATAAAGACCTTGAAATGCTTGGTTTGAAACGGGAAGACATCGGAAACAATAAATTCTATTATGGAAAAGGCTGTCCGCATTGCAACAATTCCGGTTATAAAGGCAGAAAAGCGTTGACCGAATTGCTGCTGATGAGTCCGCAGATCTCGGAGCTTGTTCTTCAGAATGCTCCGACGGTTGTGATTCGTGAAAAAGCCCGTGAACTGGGAATGTCAACAATGCGCGAAGATGGTATCAAAGCGATTCTGAATGGTGAAACGACCATGGAAGAAGTGCTGCGGTACACATAATTGATTGAAAAGAACGAAAACGATACAGGAGTTTGGATATGGCGAATGATGTAGAAATGGTGGATTTACTCCAGCTTGTTGTCGACGAAGGAGTGAGTGACCTTCATTTGGAGGTCGGAATTGCTCCCGTTGTGCGCCTTCATGGTGAGATGACCCCGCTTGACAGTCCACCTTTGGAGCCTGAAGATACGGTGCGCCTTGTCCGTTCGATTGCTACGGACAGCCAGTTTGCTGAAATTGAAAAGAATGGCGGTGCTGACTTTGGTTTTGCGTTTGGCGATCAGGCTCGTTTCCGTGTGAGTGCATTCAAACAAAAAGGTGTTCTCGGAATGGTTCTCCGTCAGATTCCTACCACCCTTTTGACAATGGAACAGCTTGGTCTTCCTCCGAAAGTGAAAGAATTACTTTGGAAGCCCAGAGGATTGATCCTGGTGACAGGACCGACCGGTTCCGGTAAAAGTACCACTCTGGCATCAATGATCCATGTTATCAATCAGGAACGCGCCTGCCACGTGATTACGATTGAGGACCCTATAGAATTTTATCACCAGCATAATAAAAGTGTTGTGATCCAGCGTGAAATCGGGCGTGATGTCCCGAGCTTTGCTGAAGCTCTCCGCCGTGCGCTGCGTCAGGACCCTGATATCATTCTGGTGGGGGAAATGCGAGACGTGGAAACGATCGGTGCAGCTGTGTCCGCCGCAGAAACCGGGCACCTTGTGTTCGGAACCCTTCACACCACCGGGGCTGCACGAACTGTTGACCGTATGGTTGACGCATTCCCGACAGATCAGCAGGAGCAGATCCGTACACAGTTGGCATCCTCTCTTGTGGCTGTTATCTCTCAGGTGCTGATGCCCCGTTGCGATAAAAAAGGTCGTGTCGCGGCTTTCGAGATCATGGTTGCAACACCTTCCATTCAGTCTCTGATCCGTGACAATAAAACATTCCGTATTACTTCCGATATCCAGACCGGTGCGAAGTACGGAATGAATACTCTTGACAGCCATTTGCTCTCCCTTTATAAAGAAGGTAAAATCGACTATTCTGAAATGATGATGAAAGTTCAGGATGAAGAAGGGATGAAGCAGAAGCTGGAATTGGAAGCTGAGAACGAAGAAAACGAATAGTAAATCGTTATAAAACTATAGAAAGAGGATAATATTATGCCCAGTTATCAATATTCGGCGATGGACTCTTCCGGAAAAGAACGGAAAGGGATCACAGAAGCCGCAAATGAGGCAGAAGTTACGGCTATTCTGAAGGAACAGGGAATGTTCCCGACCTCTATCAAACTTGCCCATGGTGCAAACGGCGCGAAGAGAGCCGGTGCTGCAGGCAGTGGCGGAAAAGCAAAAAAAGCCAGCAAAATGAACATGAATATTTCGCTTGGTCCTATGGTGATCAAACCGAAACAGTTGACGATCGTGACCCGTCAGCTGGCTATTCTTCTGAATGCCGGTCTTCCTTTGATCCGTGCATTGCGTACTCTGGAACGCCAGTCGAATGATCCTGCAATCAAAAAGATTCTCGGGGAAGTCGCAACCGGTGTAGAAGGCGGTGCAACTTTCTCGGAAGCTCTTTCCCAGCATCCGAAATCTTTTGATAAGTTGTACCTGAACATGGTGCGCGCCGGTGAGGCTTCCGGTAAATTGGAATTGATTCTTGACCGATTGGCTATGTTTATGGAAAAGGCTGCAAAAATTGCCGGTAAAGTGAAGTCTGCAATGGTTTATCCTATCGTGGTTTTGTCCATCGCAGGTTTGATCGGTGCCGGTTTGATGGTCTTCATCGTTCCTAAGTTCGAAAAGATCTTTAAAGAACTGCTGAATGGTAAGCCGCTTCCTGCTATTACGGAAGCTGTTATGGCTGTTTCAAACTTTATGCAGAATCATATTTTTGTTATGATCGGCGGAATCGTTGCATTGGTCATCGGGTTCAAACTGGCTATCAAAACAAAGCTCGGGAAATACGGCTGGGATTATTTCTGTTACAACGTTCCGCTGTTCGGACCGATCGTGTCCCGTTCTGCAATTTCCAAATTCTCCCGAACGCTGGGGACTCTGATGGGATCCGGTGTGCCGGTGCTGCAATCTCTGAATATTGTGAAGGAAACTGCCGGTAACCAGCTGATTTCCGATGCGATCCAGAAAGTGCATGATGCTGTGAAAGAAGGGGAAACGATGGCTGCTCCGCTGGATGCAACAAAGGTTTTCCCTGCAATGGTTATCAGTATGATCGAAGTCGGTGAAGAGACCGGGCGTCTGCCTGAAATGCTTGAGACTGTGGCAAATACATATGATGAAGAAGTTGACAACGCTGTGGGTGCTTTGACTTCAATGATCGAACCGTTGATGATCGTCGGCTTGGCTGTGATCGTCGGGGGTATCGTTATCGCTCTGTTCGCACCGCTTGTCTCCATCATCGAAAACCTCGGCGGCTGATTCCCTGTAAAAGGGAAAAGAGGACAAAATGTCTTGCCGTTTGTTCAATATAGGCAATACACATGTCTTGACAGCAGAGCTGCTGCCGGATGGAACTCTTTCGGATTACCGGGCGTTTGATACGCCCGGGTTTGATCCGGAAGTTTTTTCTGACAAGGATATGGCAGTCGTTTCAGTCGTTCCGGCTTGGGAAAGCCATTTCAGCTCAAAAGGTGCTTTTGTGTTGAACTGGAAGAGCTGTTCTCCGGTCCTGTCATTGTCAGAAATGGGAACTCCTGAGACTGTCGGTGCTGACCGGATCGCCAATTCTGCTGCATTGATTTCAACAGGAAAAACACCGGCTCTCTGTATTGATTTCGGGACAGCCATAACATTTGAATATGTTGATTCCGACCGCAAACTGCGGGGGGGGGCGATTCTGCCCGGACGCCAGCTTTTGCGCAAGTCTCTGAATGACTATACCGCAAAACTGCCGCTGATTCCGTTATCGGATCAATTGCTGTCAGTTCCCGGAAAAAACACTGTTGAAGCGATGCGGATCGGAACGGATACTGGTGCTGTCGGTGCGGTTCGGGAAATTCTCGGACAGTTCCGGGTTTTGCAGCCGGATCTCCGTCTTGTTTTTTGCGGAGGCGACTCAGCTTTTTTTGCTCCCTTGTTCCCCGAAGCGGAGGTTTATGGAGCAGATTTTACTTTGAAAGGACTTGCACATGCTTTTCGTGTGTGCTGTGAACATAAATGATTGATTTGCACGTTCACAGTACCGCATCAGACGGTACTGAATCGCCATCCAGACTCGTTGAGATGGCGAAAGAAACCGGACTCTCTGCCATTGCTTTGACGGATCATGACACTGTCAGCGGGCTTCAGGAATTTCTTGAAGCAGGGAAAAACAGCGGCATTAAAGTTGTTCCCGGAGTGGAAATTTCTACCTGGGACCGTTCCAAAGAGATCCATATTGTCGGACTTTTCATAGATCCGGCATATCCGCCGCTTGTTGAATTTCTGGAAAAAATGCGGGAAGAACGGGCATTGCGGAACCGTTTGATGATTCACCGTTTGCAGAATTTAGGTTATCAGATCACGGAAGAGGAAGTTTCTGTTGTTGCCGGCGGTGAGAGTATCGGCAGACCTCATATTGCGCAAGTTCTTGTGGAGAAAGGCTATTTTGAAACCGTTCAGGATGTGTTTGATGCTTTGCTGAAGCGGGGAAAGCGCGGCTATATTGCCCGGTCCCTGAAACGTCCGGATGTTGTATGTCCTCTGATCCATGAAGCCGGCGGGGTTGCGATTTGGGCGCATCCGGTCAGCGGACAGCACTCCGGGGAACGTGCTTATGTGAAAAAAATGCTGAAAGGTCTTGTTCCTGCCGGATTGGATGGAATCGAAACTTTTTATACGACTTACAACAGGAATCAGACAGCTTTGCTGGAAGAGTTGGCTGATGCAAATAATCTTTTGCGGTCCGGTGGAAGTGATTTTCACGGGACAACACGTCCTTTCACCAGGCTCGGCACCGGCGGCGGATGTCTTTCTGTGCCGGATTCTTATCTGGAAATGATAGAAACTTACCTCCAAAACCGGAAACAGGCTTGAAACTGCCGAAATTTATGGTATATTGTTTCCTTGAACTAAAATCGGGAGTTTTGAACTATGAAAAGAATCCGGCTGAATGATATTGACCGCGCAGAGGCTCTGCGTTCTCTTTATGAACGTCCGCTTTGTCCTGCTGAGATCGAAAAAAATGTTTCTGTGATCGTGGATCGTGTCCGTAATGAAGGGGATGCGGCAATTTGTGAGTTCCTGAAAAAATTTGACGGTGTGGAATTTTCCCCGTCAGATTTTCTCGTGACAGAAGCTGAGTTTGCTGAAGCAGAAGCTCAGATTGATGCCGAAGCAGTCCGCGCAATCAAAATGGCTTTGGAAAATATTACAGTTTTTGCTGAGGCTTGCAAGCCGCAGGATCATCTGTTTTCCCCCCGTCCGGGTGTCGTTCTCGGAGAAAAATTCTCCCCCATGGAACGTGTTGGCTGCTATATTCCCGGCGGAACAGCTCCGCTGGTTTCCACAGTTTGTCATACCGTTGCCATTGCAAAAGCTGCAGGGGTGAAAGAGATCGTTGCAGCAACTCCTCCCATGAGAAACGGGAAAGTCAATCCCGCAACACTTTATGCGTTGAAAGCCGCCGGTGCGACTGAAGTCTGGAAGATGGGCGGTGCTTATGCTGTTGCCGCTATGGCTTACGGAACGGCGACTGTGAAAAAGGTTGAAAAAATCGTCGGTCCCGGAAACGCCTATGTTGCAGCTGCCAAGAAATTGGTTTACGGTTCCTGTGCTATTGATATGGTCGCCGGACCCAGTGAGATCATGATTATCGCAGATAAAGAAACATGTCCGGAATTTGCCGCGGCAGATATGCTTTCCCAGGCAGAACACGGCAGCGGTCTGGAACAGGCTGTGATCGTCTCTGACAGCCCCGAAATGCTGGATAAGATCCAGGCAGAAGTGGAACGTCAGGCTTTGTCACTTCCCCGGATCGAAACGTTTCGCAAAGTCATGAATAATGGTATGTTCTTTATCGAATGTACCGATATGAAAGAGGCTTGTGTGATCGCAAACGGATTTGCTGCAGAACACTTGGAAGTTATGACTGCCAAGCCGAAAGAACAGTTGAAATATCTGAATGCCGCAGGCGCGATTTTCCTCGGAAAATGGACTCCCGAACCGGCTGGCGATTTCACTGCCGGACCCAGTCATGTTCTCCCCACTGCCGGAACTGCAAAATTCTTCCACGGAATTACAGCCGGTGACTTCATGCGCCGCAGCAGTATTCTGGAATATACCGAAGAGGCTTTGATGAAAGAGGTCTCCGCTATCGAAAAATTTGCTTCGATGGAAGGGCTTGATGCTCACGGCAGAAGTGCTTCCATCCGTCGCGATTTGAACAGAAAGAGCTGATTATGAAGATCCCTGAAGTACGCAAAAATATCAATGGTATGAGCGGATATGTCCCCGGCGAACAACCCAAGGGACTTTCCCGTATCATCAAACTCAATACAAACGAAAACCCTTATCCGCCGTCACCCGAAGCAAAAAAGGCACTGGAAAACTTTGACTGGCAGAGACTGAACCGTTATCCTGATCCGGTTGGTCAGGCTTTGCGGGAAGAGATCGCCGCCTATCATGGCGTGTCCCCGGATATGATCATCTGTGCCAACGGTTCTGATGACATCCTGACCATCGTTTCCCGCTGCTTTATTGACCCCGATCATGCGCTGGCGTGTCCGGATCCCACCTATTCCCTTTATGTCTCTCTGGCTTCTCTGCAGGATGCTCCCTGCATCCGGATCCCGCTTCTTGACGGCTTTGAGCTGCCCGATGACTTTGAAGAACAGGCAAAGGGTGCTTCCATCATTATGCTTGCCCGTCCCAACGCCCCCACTGGAAATCTTTATCCCATGGAACGCATGGAACGTCTTTGCGAAAACTTTGACGGCGCAGTTTTTATTGATGAAGCGTATGCTGATTTTTCTGAAAACAACTGTGCAGAGTTTGTAAAGAAATACCCGAATGTGATCATCTCCAGAACCTTTTCCAAGAGCCGGTCTCTTGCCGGATTGCGGTTCGGTTATGCCATTGCCCAGCCTGAACTTATCGCCCAGTTGATGAAAGCAAAAGATTCCTACAATATTTCCATGCTGACTCAGGCGGTTGCTCTGGCAGTGTTCCGGGATCATGATTACCTTGCAAAAACTGTTCAGGCAGTCAAAGATTCCCGTGAAGCTCTGGCAAAAGGACTTCAGGAAGCCGGATTCAAAACGGTTCCTTCTGAAACCAACTTTGTTTTTGCAATGCCCCCGGATGGAGATGGCGAACGGTTCTTCCGCTTCCTCCGGACAAAAAATATAATTGTCCGCTACTTCCCCGGCGCAGTTACTGGAAAATATGTTCGCATCACAGTCGGTCTGCCGGAAGAAATGGACGCTTTGTTTGATGCCGTGAAGGAATATCTCGCCTGAACGCTGTCTAATGTTGCAGACATAACAGGGAGGTGCGGTATGAAAGCAGATATCGGAGTTTACGGTTTATCGGTCATGGGTGGAAATCTTGCCCGGAATATTGCCGGACGTGGTTTCCAAACGGCGGTTTATACCCGCAGCGCAGAACGTTTGCGGATGTTTTCCGATGCGTATGCCGGAAAGGATTCCAATCTGATTCCCTGTGCAGATCCGGCAAAATTCTGCAAAGCTCTTTCCGTGCCGCGAAAAATTCTGATCATGGTCAAAGCCGGTGAGGCTGTGGATACCGTGATCGGGAATCTGCTGCCCCATCTCTCCCGCGGCGATATTCTTATTGATGGCGGAAACAGTCTTTATACCGATACTGCCCGCCGTGCAGATGAACTGGAAAACTCCGGGATCCATTTTGTCGGAATGGGCGTTTCCGGCGGTGAAGAGGGGGCTTTGAATGGGCCTTCTCTCATGCCCGGAACTTCTCCGGAGGTTTGGAAACAACTCAAAAATATCCTGCTTGCGATCGCGGCAAAGGCTCCCGATGGAACTCCCTGCTGTAAACCGCTTGGTTTTCCAGCCGCCGGACATTTTGTAAAAATGGTTCATAACGGGATCGAATATGCTGATATGCAACTGATTGCAGAAGCGTGGATGATCCTGAAAAATATTCCTGAAGTCAGTGATGTTCCCTCCATTTTCCGGAAGTGGAACAGCGGCGTTCTGGAAAGTTATCTGATTGAGATCACCGCCCGGATTTTAGAGAAAAAAGATCCCGAAACCGGTCGTCCTCTGGTTGATTTGATCCTTGATAAAGCCGGTCAGAAAGGGACTGGACTCTGGACTTCTTTTGCCGCGTTGGAACTGGGCGTACCGGCAACGGGGATCACTGAATCTGTCTTTGTCCGCATGCTTTCCGGTTTGAAAGAACAGCGGCTGCGCGGCTCAGAGATACTCGGGGCAGGGGAGCTTGGGACTCTCTCCGGAATTACCGCAGACGATGTGGAAAAGGCTCTATATGCCTCAAAAATCTGTGCATATTCCCAGGGATTCTCTATGTTTTCAGCCGCCAATGATCAGTTGGAATGGGAGCTGAAACCCGGGGAAATCGCCTCTCTCTGGCGCGGCGGATGTATTATCCGGGCAGCGTTCCTGAATGAGATCATGGACTCTTTTGCAGAGAATCCGAACGAAGAAAATCTGATTTTCCAGCCAGTCTTTTCGGAAAAATTATGCTCTTGTATCGGTTCATGGCGGAAGGTCGTTTCTGCTGCGATCGGGGCAGGGATCCCCATCCCGGTTTTATCATCGCAGCTGTCTTATTATGATTCCATGCGGACAGCTGTTCTTCCGGCAAACCTGATTCAAGCCCAGCGCGATTGTTTCGGTGCGCACACCTACGAACGGATCGACAAGCCGGGTGAATTTTTTCATACAGATTGGCTGGACTGAGTATTTATGCTTTGATACGGTGGGATTATGGGGAAGCGGAAAAAACTTTTAAGGAAAGTCTTTTCCGCTTCCCCAAGCCCCAGCACCTTTTACGTCCTCCGTAGCCTTGCGCGAAGGAGGTTTCAAACCTTTTTGCGGCATATCAATTTTTTGTGAACCAAAAAATTAATATGCCATCATAAAAAGATTTATAAATTATAAAGGAATATAGATGGCATTTCAGTTTTTGCTCAAAAACTGGAATGCCGCAAAAAGGTTTGAAAAGAGAAAAGAGGGGGATAGGGAGAAAAGAGAAAAAATTTCCTTAAAATTTTTTCTTTTGTCTCCCCGATTACGAATCAACCCTGATTGGGAACCGTGCCTTATTGTTTATAAACAACCTTTGTGCTGTTATTCTTTTCCCGCAGACTGTTTCCGGATTGCAGCGTTCCGGAGATCATGAGTTTGACCGGATCATAGCCTGATTCAAATTGCTTTTGAAGCAGAGAGACTGCCTGCCGTCCGATTTCGGAGACTTCTTCGGATATTGTGGAAAGCCCTGCTTTTTCAGCTCCGGGCCAGGTGATGCCGTCAAAACTGATCAAACCAAGATCTTCCGGAATATTCAATGAGAGTTCTTCGCAGACAGAAAATACTTGAGCCGCCCGGTAATCACGCAAAGTAAAAACCGCATCCGGTCTTTGCTTTTTGGACTTTGATAGTAAATTCCGCAGAATTTGCGGCGGTGGATCGTTCCAGTTTCCAATGATAATTTCAGCGTCATCAAACGGGATATTTTCTTCTGCCAGAGCTCCCCGGAATCCGGCAAGGATCTCTCTGTAAAAGTAATGCTCCGGTGAACCGGAATATACCGCAATATTCCGGTATCCGCGCTGAACCAGTTCCATTCCCGCAGTTCTTCCGATCCCACGGTAATCCATACAGACCCCCGGATACATTTTTTCCTCTTCAAGGTTTGCGATCACAAAGGGGATCCCGGCTTTCACGACATCGTCAAACGGAAGATCCGGCGAACTTTCCAGAAAGATGATCCCCTGAATATCGTTGGCATTGTACCGCTCTTTGAGTTCAGCAAGATTTAATTTTGCCGGAGGCGTGGAGAGGATCACCTCTGCAAAAATATCATTTGCTCCGGCACAGATCCCGGCAACCAGTCCGATCGCTTCATAAGCTCTTGCTGACATCTGAATAGGCAGGCGCAGAATGATCCGTTTCAAACGCCGTTTCGTGATTTTCTTAACCCGGAACCCGCGTCCGGGAACGTTATACAAAACACCCTCCGCACTCAAAACTTTCAAAGCACCGCGTATGATGCCGCGTCCGACTTGGTACTCTTCCGCCAATTTCCGTTCAGAGGGCAGAAATGTTACTTGGTCGAACCCGCCGGAACGGATTTTTTTCCGCAGTTCATTAATGATTTTGATATCGGAAGTTCTGCCCATTTTTTAAGAGACTCCCAGAATCCTGAGCGCGTTGTCATGAGCAACTTTCCGGAAGACCTCTTCTGAGATTTTTCCGGTGTCCCGGAGTTCCAGCAGGAAGGGAATCAGCTTGATATTATTTTCAAAGGGTTCCAGACAGATATCCATGCCGAAGCAGAGACGATCCTGGAACTCATTGATGAATTGAACAGCATATTCCGGATCCCGAATCAAAGCGTTTGCACCGGAGTTGGCAGAAAGATCTCCAATCAGATTCGGATATCTTCTCATCAGTTTCGGAACCGCACCTTCTTTGACTTTTCCTTTGGGATAACCGGCACGGTCAACAACAAGATCAAGTTCGCTGATTTCTGCCCAGAACGCGGCACTGTGTCCGAAGATTTTCAGATTCGGATGAGCACCCAGTGTTTCCGCAAGCCCCGGCAAACCCGGTTCATCATAGATCCCGTAACAGCCGCCGATGCGGTGCGTAACATGGATCGTCACCGGAAGTCCGACTTTTTCTGCCGCCCGGAAAAGATTCTGCATCATGGGATCATAAAAAGAGTAATTTGCCATGACTTCACCGAGCCCTTTGCAGCCGGCGTCTTTGTACTGTTCCAAATGCAGTTCCAAAGGCGCGTGCGGGGTGTTGTTGATCGCCCGGGGATCCACGTTGCAGAACGGAATAAATCTTCCGGGATAGCGTTCTGCTGCTTCCAGAATATCTTCGTTGCTTTGAATCGCATTGCATTCCGGACTGACGACAGGAAGGAGCACGCCTTTTTCCACGTTGTATTTATCGTAAAAACTGAGCAGTGTTTCCGGCATTGCCCAGCGGCGTTTTACCATTCCGTAAACAGGCTGTCTGCGGTAAGCGTGTGCATGAATATCAACAAACATTCTATTCTCCTTTTTTTGATTATAACCCATTGGTTTTATATGATATAATAATGCTTCTTCTTCAAAAATCAAGTTTTATTATGTAAAAAAATATTTTTTTTGCATTTTGAGACTTGAAAAAATTTATAGTTGCGCTATATTCAATTAAACCAATGGGTTAATATTCAAACATAAAAAGGGACTGAAAAAATGGGAAAACTTGCTTTGTACGGCGGAACACCGGTCATTCAAAAAGAGGAGTTGCCGGAAAATCTGTTTCACTGGCCGATCGTTAATGATGCCATGCGGAAAGCTCAGGCAGATGTGCTGGAAACCGGTAATATGTCCGGAACGGATATCTCCCGTAAGTTTGAAGAGAAATTTGCGGAATGGCACGGCTGCAAATATGCTCTGACTCACTGCAACGGAACTGCTTCTCTTCTCGCTGCCATGTATGGCGTTGTGCTCGGTCCCGGTGATGAAGTGATCTGTCCTTCCATTACCTATTGGGCAAGCTGTACTGCCGCAATGGGACTGGGTGCAACTGTTGTCTTTTGCGATATCAACGAAAAAGATCTTCAGATCGATCCCGCCAGCTTTGAAGCCCATATCACCCCCCGGACAAAAGCGGTAATCGTTGTTCATTACATGGCGCACCCTGCTGATATGGATGCAATCATGGCAATTGCCCGAAAGCATGGAATCAAGGTGATCGAAGATGTCTCCCACGCTCAGGGCGGACACTATAAGGGGAAAATGCTCGGAACCTTCGGAGATGTCGCAGGGATGTCTCTCATGAGCGGGAAATCCTTTGCCATCGGGGAGGGCGGAATGCTCCTTACCAATGACTTGGAAATCTACCGCAGAGCTGTCCGGTTCGGTCACTATGACCGGATCAGTCAGGTTTACTCTCCGGAAGAGTTCAAAGCGACAAATGTCATTCCGTTCGGCGGACACAAATTCCGGATGCATCAGGTCTCCGCCGCAATCGGCTTAGAACAGTTGAAAAAGTATGAAGATGAAATCGCCGTTATTGACAAGGCAATGAAATACTTCTGGAACGGTGTCAAAGATGTGAAAGGCATCCGGATGATTTATCCTGAAGATCCCGGCAGTGATAAATCCGGCTGGTATGCAAGCCGTTTCGGTTATGATCCGGAGGCTTTCGACGGCGTGGACAATATCACGTTTTCCAAAGCATTGGACAAAGAAGCTCCCGGTTTTACTGCATGCTGCAACTTCCCGCTGCACAAATCTTCCGTTTATTACAGCGTGGATATTTTCGGTCATGGTTCCCCGACAGCTTCTCTTTATCTCCCTCCGGGAACCGATCCGGAAAAGCTTACCGGAGAATTGCCCGTTGCCTCAACAATCAACTCCAGATTGCTGGGTGAACCTCCGTTCAAACACTTTTATCCGGAACTTCTCGACCGCTATATCGAAGCCGTTCACAAAGTTGCGGAAAACTACAAAGAACTTCTGGTCGAGAAGAAAGAGGATTCTCAAACCGGGAATGTCGCACTGACAAAACGGAAAGCATAACCAAAGAAAATTCTATTGCGGGATAGGATCACTTATCCCGCATTTTTTTTACTCTGATAAATTTCCAGGTGGAGTCCATTGTTACGGGAACTGCAATATACTTTCCTTTCCGGCGCACTGTCAGTCTGGTTTTACCGCAGAATACTTCAACCTGCTCTTTGCTGCGGATCAGAAGTTCAACCTGATATGCCGGCTGCGGATCGGTGATCTGTTCCGTGACAAATAATGTCCGCAGAGAATTTTCCCGTCCGCCATGGTTGAGCAGAACGCAGACCGATTCCCCGTTTTTATCACTGTATGGAACCAGTTCCACATTTCCGCTTTTTCCATCCAGACGGAATTTTTGTGACGGTGCCAGTTTTTTCAGCAAATCCTTGCTCCACTGCATTTGTGCGGGCAGGGCGGAATCTGCATAATCTTCCAGCAAACCGCAGTTCAGGAAATAAACCGAACCTTTTCCGTAACGGTTGACTGTCAGAAGCGGAATATCACAAATCTTTTTGGATGAAGCGTTATAATATTGGTATGGTGTCTCTTTCAATTCTTCCGCATAGTCCTGCGGATATCCTTTCAGAAGTATTTTGGCTCCTGAAAGTGTCAAATCCAGGAGTTTTCCGCGGACAAGAGTTCTGCCGCCTTTGACTTTTCCCGGAAGATAAATGCAGGTATGGTAAGACTCTCCGGCAGATTTGATACCGTAATATTCAGGAAGTGAGCCGTCTTTCAGAATCGGCAATTTTCCGCTGAACAGCACTTTCCCGCCTTTGCGGACAAACTCTTCCAGCAGAGCATTGCTTTTTTCAGAAAGAGCATCCACTCCGGAAACGATCACAAATTTTTCTTTACTCAAATTGCGTTCCAATGCAAATTCCGGAACGGTCTGAAAAGAACATCCAGTGTCCAGAAGAAGACGGAACGCTCCAAGCAGGGAACCGTAAAAGTTTGTGGATTTTCCCGGATAACTGAACCTGCTTTTTTCATATCCGCTCCGGTAGCATTCCGGATAGATAAACAGAAAGTCAGCACACCGTTCCAAACGGTCAGGAAGAGCTTTGCTGAATTGTTTCCAAACATCACTGATGATTTTCATTGCGTCTGCGGAACCGTCTGCAAGCCGTGCATC
>JAFTJI010000105.1 GCA_017456495.1 Lentisphaeria bacterium
ATGTGGGAAATGTATTACCGGAGCGGTTTTGCTGTGGGATACTGGGCTTCCATCGGAACTCCGATCGCCATTATGTACGGCTTGACGGGATATTGTGTTTACCGTTTCCGTGAAACCAGAGCATTGACTATGGGGCAGTTCCTTGAAATGCGGTACAGCCGGAAATTCCGTGTCCTTGCCGCAATTCTGCAATCTTTGTCCGGGGTGATGAATTACGCGATTTTCCCCGCAGTCAGTGCCCGTGCAATGATGTATTTTCTTGAGATCCCGCCCTATTTTTATCTGGGCGATTGGAGATTTTCCACCTTTGCGATGCTGATGGTTATTTTCCTTGGTGTCGCATTGTGGCTTGCGCTGCTTGGCGGACAGATCACGATCATGGTCACAGACTGTATTCAGGGGATCCTCTCTTATCCGTTTTACGCGATCCTTGTGTTTTATGTACTTTACCGTTTCAACTGGTGGACAGAAGTCACTCCGACACTTTCCTATGTCCATGAACCCGGCAGCGGCAGAAGTATGCTGAACCCGTTTGACGTCGGAAAACTCCGTGACTTCAATCTGTTCTATGTTTTTGCCGGAATTTTCCAGGGGATTTTCAGCCGCGTGACCTGGGGCGGTGCGCAGGGATATTCTGTTTCTGCACTCAATGCTCACGAACAGAAAATGGCTGGCTTGTTCGGCACATGGCGTGCCGGATTTTCCATGATGATGATCACCATGCTTGCGATCGCGGCATTTGTGGTGATGCACCATGGAAATTTCAAAGTTCAGGCAAAAAGTTCTCATTATCATCTGACAAAACAGACTGTTGCTGAAATGGCGGCTGATAAGAAATTCGCTGAAGTGAATCAGGATTTGAATACGATGATCGAAACGCAAGCTGTTCCGGAGCGTTTGAAAAAACGGCTTGCCGCAGATAAGAATTTCTCTTCTTCAAACATTGATTTGAACAACATCAAGCCGGATGATTACCGTCAGGTGGCAGTTACAGCAGTCAGCAGCGTTGACAAAAAAGCCGGAGCCCAGCTGAATACGATCTACGGACAGATGCTTGTGCCGATCACTCTGCGGGAACTCCTGCCGGTCGGGATCACTGGGATCCTCTGTGCCCTTATGATCTTCCTTATGGTTTCCACTGATACCACATACATGCATTCATGGGGAAGTATCATCACGCAGGATATCATTCTGCCGTTCTTCAAAAAACCGTTGACTCCGCAGCAGCACTTGCGTCTGCTCCGCTGGGTGATCACAGGTGTCGTTGTCTTTGCATTCCTCTTTTCGTTCTTCTTCGCCCAAATGGACTTTGTGCTGATGTTCTTTGCGATCACCGGTGCGATCTGGACAGCCGGTGCGGGCCCTGTTACGACTTTCGGTTTGTATTGGAGCAAGGGGACAACTGCTGCGGCATTCACTTCTCTGATCGCCGGTTCAACCATCGCTGTAAGCGGGATTATCTGCCAGCAGCAGTGGGCAGCGAAGATCTATCCGTTCCTGGAACGGCATGATCTTGTTGAGGTTACTACAAAGATCTTCCACACACTATCCTCTCCGTTCCATCCTATCATCGAGTGGAATGTTACGCCCGGAAAGTTTCCGATCAACTCTGTCGAAATGAGCTTTATGGCGGTTTTGATTTCGGTTCTTCTTTATGTGATCGTTTCATTGCTGACCTGTAAAAAGCGTTACAACATGGATAAGCTGCTTCATCGCGGAAAATATGCCGACGGCGTTACATTCCAGCGTTTTGAATGGTCCTTCAAGAATTTCTTCCTCAAGATTGCCGGAATCGACCCGAATTATACCAAAGGCGACAAGATCCTCGCTTATTCCGTGTTCGGTTACAGCTTCTGCTATGCCTGGGTAGTGAACTTTATCTGCGTACTTATCTGGAACGCGATTTACAAGTGGCCTCTTGAGTGGTGGGGGATCAAATTCTTCTTCACCGGTCTGGTTATTCCCGGCTGCGTAGCTGTGGTTTCGACTGTCTGGTTCGCCATCGGCGGAAGTATCGACCTGCACCGTCTGTTCAAACGGCTGAACGAAAAAGTCGGTAACGATGCCGATAACGGAACCGTTGAAAAGAGTGAAGATGATTATGTTGACAATACAAAGGAGAAAAAATAATGCTCAAGGTTGCAATTATCGGCGTTGGAACGCGCGGAGTCAAATGTTTCGGAAATATGCTCAAAAACCGCAAAGATTGCAAGATCGCGGCTCTGATGGACACCAACCCTGTCCGTTTGAGACTGGCGGCGGAACTTTATGATAATCCGCCGACCTATACCGATCTGAACGAGATGCTGGAAAAGGAATCTCTGGATTGTGCGATCATCACAACCCCGGATGCAGAGCATGAATCCTGTGCCGTTACAGTGCTGAATCACGGCGTAAATGTCCTGATCGACAAACCCCTTGCAACATCAGCAAAGGGGTGTCAGAACATTATTGATGCCATGAAAAAGAGCGGAAAAGTCGCTATGATGGGATTCAATTTGCGCCATCATCCGGTTCTGAAAAAAATGAAAGAACTGATCGACGAAGGCGTTCTCGGAAAAATTTTCCTCATGGAGAACCGGGAATTTTACGACGGCGGACGAACCTACATGTCCCGCTGGAACGGCAGGAAATCATACAGCGGCGGTCTGTGGAACCATAAAGGAAGTCACGACTTCGATATTTTCAACTGGTTTCTGAACTTCCCGAAGCCGGTGAAAGTCGCTGCCTTCTCCGGAATGAATGTGTTCCGTCCGGAAAATATCCCCTTTGAACTGGAAGACGGAATCCCCGTCGGGCCCCGCTGCCGGGATTGTCATTATCTGAAAAACGGTGTTTGCAAAGCCGGGTTCCAGGAAGAATTTGAAGAATGGGGCGATGAAGCTGTCAAGCATGACGGTTACATCAAAGATTCCTGCATGTATATGTCCGATTTAAGCACACATGACAATGGGTTCGCTATGGTGGAATATGAAAACGGAGCCAGAGTTTCCCACATGGAATGTTTTGTCTGCGGAATGTCTGACCGGATCTATACGATTGCCGGAGATAAGGCGACAGCACAGATCAGTCTTCACAACCGGAGCATCCGGATCACGGACCGCTGGGAAAAATCCAGTATGACCTATGAAATTGCTGATACCGATGGCGGTCATGGCGGAGCTGATCCGAAACTTCTGGACGATTTTCTTGCCACTGTCCGCGGGGAACGGGAAAACAAATCCACTCTGGAACAAGGCATGATTTCTACTTCCATTGCAGAAGCAGCAGAACTCTCTAAAGAAGAAAATCGGGTCGTGTTTTTGAGGAAGTAAAAGGAAAATCTTATGTCAAAGTTTTTGAATAAAAAGCAACAACAGTGGGTAGAAGCAACTTTCAGTTCAATGACAATGGAAGAAAAAGTTGCATCTCTGCTTCATCCGTCCCGCCGTGGCGGTTCTGCAGAAGAAATTGCAGAACTTCTTCAGAAAATTCCCTTCGGAAGTCTTTTTATCAGCGGAAAACATTGCAACACCATGGAAGAGACCAGAGCTTTTGCAAAAGTTGTCCAGAAAGCAGCCAAAATTCCTCTTCTGATATCCGGAGATCAGGAACACGGCGCAATTATGATGACCGACACCTCTCATTTCACCTATCCAATGGGTGTCGCGGCGACCGGAAATACTGATTATGCCTACGAAATGGGAAGGATCACAGCTCATGAATGCCGCCCGAACGGTGTGCATTGGACCTTTTCTCCTGTGGCAGACTTGAACCTGAATCCGGATAATCCGATTACCAATGTCCGTGCATTTGGTGATGATCCGGATAAAGTGATTCCCCATCTGCTCCGTATGGTGGAAGGGCTGCAGGAAAACGGAATGATGGCGGCATGTTGCAAACACTTCCCCGGGGATGGCGTTGATGACCGTGACCAGCATATGGTGACAAGTGTCAATACATTGCCATTCGATCAGTGGATGGAACTCTACGGTAAAGTGTGGAAAACAATGATTGATGCCGGATTGATGAGTATTATGGCAGGTCATATCGCTCTACCTTCCTATACTCACGAAATTCCAGACGAAGCTCTTCCGGCAACTTTGAACCGGAAACTTCAGATTGACCTTCTCCGGAACGAACTCGGTTTTGAAGGTGTTCTTGTCTCAGATGCAGCCGCAATGATAGGGATCTGCTCCAGAGTCAAGGCTGATGATCAGGCTTGGCAGAACATCGAAAGCGGTTCTGACTCCTATCTCTTTGCTGATCCTGTCAAAGATTTTGAACTTCTGAAAAAAGCGTTGAAAGATGGCAGACTCAGCGAGCTGCGTGTGGAAGAATCTGCAAAACGTATTTTGGAAATGAAAGCCCGTTTGAATCTTTTTGAAGATTGCTTTGGTGCTGTGGTTTCTGATGAACAGTTGAAACAGCATAAAGCAATAGCTGATGAAGAGGCAGAAAAGAGTGTGACGATGCTCCGGGAAGCACCGGGCAGACTTCCAGTCAAGTCCCCCAACAAAAAAATCTTGACCGTCTCTCTGGTTCGTGAAGGTTCTGTTCTTCCCTTTGAAGATCTGGAAGAAGTTGATTCTGAACTCAAAAAACGCGGGTTCGATGTGACCCATGTCAAGAATCCGAGCGATGAACTTTTGATGGAGGCTCTGGATACTTACGATGTGATTTTCTGTAATATTCTAACCGTTGCTCATGCAGGGATCATGCTGCGGTTGACAGGAAAAGCTGCACTTCCGTTCTGGCGCGGATTCTTTGCACAGAAACCGGAAAAAGTTATATTCACCTCATTCGGTTCCCCCTACATTTTTCATGAATTGCCTGCCATTGATAATTTGCTGTGTGTTTGGAGTATGCGTCCTGTCGCACAACGGGCTGCCGTAAAGGCATGGCTGGGAGAGATCCCCGTTGAAGGAACCTGTCCTGTCTGCCTTCCAAAAACAAGAATCCGCCGTTGGGAATTTCAGGATTGATCAAATATGCCATTCTCAATTAAGAAAGATTTTCTGACAGATGAACTGAAAAACCTTGTTCAGTCGTTGTCGAAAGAGTATCCACTCAATCTTAACGGAACAGGAAAATCTCTCTGTTTTGAAAAAATAGAGTCTGCTGACTGCAGATATTCATGTTTGAATAATGGGAATGGTTATACAATCCGTTATTCCCGCTTATCTGCGGCGGCACGGGGGATCGCCTCCGCTTTGACTGGGGTAGAATGTTCAGAAAGTACCCCGTTCAAACGGCTCGGGATCATGCTGGATGTTTCCCGTGGGATGGTCATGAAAGTGGAACACCTGAAAAAATGGTTCCGCCGCTTGGCTCTTTCCGGTTATAATGTTGTAATGCTTTATACGGAAGATGTTTATGAACTTCCGGATGAGCCATTTTTCGGCAGATTCCGGGGTGCGTATTCCGCAGAAGAGATCCGGGAACTGGATTCCTGTGCAAAAAAACTCGGGATCGAACTTGTCGGCTGTATTCAAACCCTCGGACACATGGAACAGGTGTTACGCTGGAAGACAGTTTACCGGAATATTTCCGATACTGCTCAGGAACTTCTTGCCGGTGAGGAAAAAACTTACCGGCTGATTGAAAAGATGATCCGGTTCTGGTCGGAAAATCTTACCTCCCGCCGGATCCACATCGGCATGGATGAAACGCAGGATCTGGGCAGGGGGAAATACTTGAATCTGAATGGGTACAGAAATCCTTTTTGGATCTTCAACCAGCATTTGCGGCGGGTGAATGAAATTTGCCAGAAAGAAGGGCTCTCCCCTATGAGCTGGTCCGATATGTATTTCCGGTTTGGAAACCCGGATCATCAATATTACGAATGGGAAAAACCGCTTTCCAAAGAGGTTATGGCTCAAGTTCCGGAAAATATCTCTCTTGTCTATTGGGATTATTACCATACCCGGCAGGAAGTTTACGAAAATATGATCCGCCGTCACAGAGAGCAGGGCTTTGAGCCGGTAGTTGCATCCGGTCTCTGGACTTGGTCGACTCTCTGGTATGATCATCCCCATTCCATTCAGACTGTTCCGCCCTGTATTTCTGCCTGCCGGAAAGAGAGCGTACAGGAACTTTTCTTCACCATGTGGGGCGATGATGGCGCATATTGCGATTTTGATTCTGCACTCTTCGGGATCGTGAACGCTGCAGAACTTTCCTATGGCGCTGATGAGCAACTCTTTGCTAAACGTTTTGAAGCGATTTGCAGAGCTGATTACACCGGAGCTGCCGCTGCTGCAGAGTTCTGCAATCTCCTGTTCAATGCCGCTTTGATGATCTGGGATGATCCCCTCATGGGGATTTATTTCGATGAAATGGTCAAACGCGATGGCGAAAATTTCGTTCCGTCAGCGATCCGGAAATGTGAGGAACTCCGTTCTTCTATAGCACCTTATTTGTCGGAATGTGAAGCAGGGAATATCAGTCATCTCAACAATATTCTTCTTCTGCTGCAGAAAAAAATAGAGTTTCGCCGGGATTTCAAAACTGCTTATGCAGAAAAAAATCCTGTTTTGCTGAACGTGATTGCAGAAGAAAAAATCCCTGAGTTGATTGAACTTGCAAAGAGGTTCAACCGGAGTTTCAGAGAACAATTCCTGAACTGCTCCAAGCCCTTCGGGTTGGATCGTATTCAGCTTCGGAACGGCGGATTGATCGCCCGTTTGGAAGAAACGATTCTGCGGATCCGGGAATTTCTATGCGGAACGACCAAGTCGATCCCGGAACTGGAACAGCCGGATACCGGATCACTCAACAATATCTCAACCAGTTATGCAAACATTTCAACCGGCTCTGTAAACCGGTGGTAAAAAAGGAGAAAAAAATATGTTTTCACCAGATGATTTTGAAATTATTGATGCTCATGCTCATCCGTTTCTTGACAAATGCGACGGTGCGCCGTATGGTCATCCCGAAACTCTGGAACAATTCGTCTATGAGATGAAAAAGGCAAAAGTCGATTACTTTGCCGGAAGTACCGTTTATCTCCATGAAGTCACAGATTATGCGGAGATCCGGAAATTGAATGAAGATGCTTTGCGGATCAGAGACAAATACCCGTGTTATATTCCCGGGATTCAGGTGCATGGCAGTTTTCCGGAAGAATCGATAGCTGACATGACAAAACTTTATCACGAAGACGGGATCCGTATGATCGGGGAACTTGTTCCTTATCTGATGAAAACCGGAGAGTACAACTCCCCCGGCATGATTGAAATTCTGAAAGAAGCGGGCAAACTCGGTATGACAGCCAGTCTGGATGGAGGATTCCGTGAAACAGTTGTTCCTGTTCTGGAAAATTGTCCTGGTTTGAATGTTGTCCTTGCACATCCCGGACCGCCGTGGGGTGATGACAGCGCAAAGATCCGTTTCCAGTGGGTTTCTGAATATGAAAATCTCTATATGGATATTTCCGGATGCGGTCTTTACCGTTGGAACATGCTGCGTTACGGAGTAGATGTCTGCGGTCCGGAAAAAATCCTGTTCGGTTCAGACATGCCTGTCTGCAGTGTAGGAATGTATGTTTATGGAGCATTGATGGAAAACCTGACAAAAGAGGAACTCACCCTTGTCATGGGCGGCAACTTCAAGCGTCTGCTTGGCATGAAATGATCTTGCGAAATTGGTGCGGCTGAAGATTCAAATATTTTTCTGCAAGATCTTCTCTTTGTTTCGATCAACGGCATACAGGCATTGACCACTAAATCACTGGCGGAATATATCGGCATTTCAGAACCGGCTCTTTACCGTCACTTCAAAAATAAATCAGAAATCATCCGTGCGATGCTTATGCAATTCGATGTGGATTTGGAGTCGCTGCGCCGAAAACACTCCGGTTGGGAATTGGTA
>JAFTJI010000016.1 GCA_017456495.1 Lentisphaeria bacterium
AATCAAGCACCCGCCAAAGATCAGCTGGGGAACTGGGAGTACTGGGATTACTGAGAGTTCCAGGATCACTGCTTTTTTTCGCCTGGGTGCCCATCAAAAAACTATACGGCTTATACGACCTATACGACCTATTATGCCTATCCGGCAGAGCCGAAAAGAATAACGCACCCGCCAAAGATTATCTGGGGAAAACGGAAAATAGCCCTCTGTTGATTCCCGTTATCCACCGTTCGTTTCTGTTTTTTTTGTTCTTTTCTCTTTGCTTTTTTTCCGGCAAAGCAGGTAAATCTCCAACTTGCTTCAAAAAAACATGTTTTTTTTCTGATTGGAATTGACTTTTCAGTGATAGTATGGTATATTTTGAGAAGATATCATTGAACAGAGAAAATATGGAGGTTCTGTTAAAATGTCGGAGAATGATGGACTTGGAATGAAACCCGCAAACCTTGATTGGGCAAATATGGGATTCGGTTACGTGGCAACCCGTTCACATGTACGGATGACCTGGATGGACGGAAGATGGTCCGAACCGGAACTGATCAATGAACCCTATATCAAGATGTCTATTGCCGCAACATGTCTGCATTACGGACAGGAAGCCTTTGAAGGATTGAAGGCGTTCCGCTGCAAAGACGGCAGTGTTAAAGTATTCCGTCCCTGGGAAAATATCCGCCGTATGAATAATACCGCCGATTATATTCTGATGCCTCAGGTTCCCGAAGAACTCTATCTGAAATGTATTTCAATGGTCGTCCGCGACAACCTGGATTATGTTCCTCCCTATGGAACAGGCGGTTCTCTTTACATCCGTCCTCTTCTGATCGGAACCGGTGCACAGATCGGAGTTTCTCCCGCAAAGATGTTTGACTTCATCATTCTGGTCACCCCTGTCGGAGCTTATTACAAAGGCGGTCTGACCCCTGTTGAAGCCCTTGTTATCACAGATTTTGACCGTGCAGCCCCCCGCGGAACCGGTCATATCAAGGTTGGCGGCAACTATGCAGCCAGCCTGCTTCCCAGCAAAAAAGCAAAAGAACAGCACTATCCCATTACTCTGTTCCTTGATCCGGAAACTCACACCTACATTGACGAGTTCGGAACAAGCAACTTCTTTGCAATCACCAAAGACAATAAATATATCACACCGAAGTCCCGCTCTATTCTGCCCAGTATCACCAATATGACACTTCAGCAGATTGCCAAAGACATCGGTTTGACTGTTGAATGCCGTCCGGTGAACAAGGCGGAACTTGCGGACGTCAAGGAAGTGGGTGCATGCGGAACAGCAGTCGTTGTTACCCCGATCTCAAAAATCGTGTTCCCCGAAAAGACATACGATTTCGGCGAAACCTGCGGTGAAACCCTGACAAAACTTTATGAGAATGTAACAGGGATCCAGACCGGAGAACTGCCTGACCGCCACGGCTGGCTGTTTGATATCTGAGAAAAAAGTGCGGAACTTTGCAAAGATAATTTGCGTTTCCGCACTTTGTGTAGTATATTACTGGAGTTATGATGAAATTACTGATCATCAATGGACCGAATATTCAGCTGCTTGGGCGGCGTGATCCCGGAACGTATGGGAGTACGACATTGCCTCAGCTGGAAGACCGGCTGCGTGAAGTTGCGGCGGAACTTGGTGTGGAATGTGCCTTTTTCCAAAGCAATCATGAGGGTTCGATTTGTGACAGGATCGCTGAAGCGGCGGTTGATGGAACGGATGGGATCGTGATCAATCCTGCGGCATATACGCATACGAGTATAGCGATCCGTGATGCGATTGACGGGGTAGGGCTTCCTGCGGTGGAAGTTCATATCAGTAACATTCATAAAAGAGAAGAGTTCCGGCACAAGTCAATGACTGCGCCGGTATGTATAGGACAGATCGCCGGTCTCGGAACGATGGGTTACGAGCTCGCGATGCGGGCACTCGTTGAGAGAGCACGCAAAAGCAACTTATAACAACAAGATTGGAACAAAGAATGAAAATCGAAGAGATCAAGACTATCATCAAGCTGATGTCAGAAAACGACTTGACAGAATTCAAGATCGAAGCAGAAGACATGCACCTCTGTCTGAAACGCGGAGGACAGCTTCCCGGCAGCCAGATCATTATTCCCGCAGCAGCACCTGTTCCTGCCGCTGCTCCCGCAGCCCCTGCCGCACCCGCAGCAGCTCCTGCTGCCCCCGCTGCAGCTGCAGCCCCTGCAAACCGTACAACCGTGGACGCTCCTATTGTGGGTACTTTCTACCGTTCACCCTCTCCCGATGCACCTGCATTCGTGAAGGTCGGGGACACCGTTTCTGCAGATACGACGGTCTGCATCATTGAAGCAATGAAGGTGATGAACGAGATCAAAGCAGAAAAGTCCGGAGTGATCAAAGAGATCCTCGTCGAAAACGGTCAGCCTGTCGAATACGGCCAGCCCATTTTCGTTCTTGAATAATTCCGCGTTGACCGCCGGGAGAGATTTTCCGGCGGTGCGCTCAATGGAGTCTAACCATGTTCAACAAGGTTTTAATTGCCAACCGCGGCGAAATTGCCCTCCGGATCATCCGTGCCTGTAAGGAGCTGGGTGTTCAGACAGTGATGGTATATTCCAAAGCGGATGAAGACAGCTTGCCGGTAAAAATGGCTGATCAGGCTGTTTGTATCGGACCTGCCGCTTCAGCTCAGAGTTACCTGCTGATCCCGCAGATCATCAGTGTTGCTGAAATCTGCAACGTGGATGCGATCCATCCCGGTTACGGATTCCTGGCTGAAGATGCTCACTTTGCTGAAGTTTGCGGAAAATGCGGCATCACATTCATTGGTCCCAAGCCGGATCAGATGCGCGCCATGGGCGATAAAGCAACCGCCCGTGACACCATGAAGAAAGCCGGAGTGCCCATCACTCCCGGTTCTGAAGGGATCATCGAGACCGAAGAAGAAGCTCTGGAAATCGCCCGTAAGATCAAATATCCTGTCATCGTCAAGGCTTCTGCCGGCGGCGGTGGACGCGGTATGAGAATCGCCCGCGATGATGCCAGCCTTATTCAGGGATATCATTCCGCTAAAATGGAAGCAGAAAAAGCATTCGGAAACGGTGCTGTTTATATTGAACGCTTTATCGAAAATCCGAAACATATCGAAGTTCAGATCCTTGCTGACTCTTTCGGAAATGTTCTCTATCTTGGAGAACGCGACTGCAGTATGCAGCGCAGACATCAGAAGCTGATCGAAGAGTCTCCCTCTGCTTCCATCACTCCGGAACTCCGGAAACAGATGGGGGAAGCAGCAGTTAAAGCCGCCAAGGCAGTGAACTACGAAAGTGCCGGTACCATCGAGTTTCTGCTCGGTCCTGAAAATGAGTTCTATTTCATGGAAATGAATACCCGTGTTCAGGTGGAGCATCCTGTTACAGAAATGGTTACGGGCGTTGATATCATCAAAGAGCAGATCCGCATTGCAGCCGGAGAAAAACTGGAATATACCCAGGATGAAGTCGGCATCAAAGGACATGCCATTGAATGCCGTATCAATGCTGAAAATCCGTACCGCAACTTTGCACCCTCTCCGGGCAAAATCAATTTCTGCTACACCCCCGGCGGTTTCGGAGTCCGTGTCGATACTCATGTCTACAATGGCTACTCCATTCCTCCGTACTATGACAGTATGATCGGCAAGTTGATCGTTCATGGCAAGACCCGTCAGGAAGCGATTGAGCGGATGCGCCGTGCATTGGAAGAGTATATTGTTGACGGTGTTGCCACAACGATTCCGTTTGAACAGTTCATCATGAATACGAAAGAGTTCATTGACGGAAATTACAATACCGGCTTCATTGATACCGTAATGCAGAACGGAGCTTTTGAAAAATTTGCAAAAGAGATGGGAGAAAAATAAGGATGGCAGCATCTGGTTCTTCAGCAAATGTCAAGGGAAATATTCAGATCCACGAAAGCGTGATCACGTCTATCGTCCGTAAAGTTGCATCAGAAACAGAAGGGGTTTCCCGGATTTCGGGAAGCTCCCTTGTTGACAACATTGCGGAGATCATGGGCAGCAAACGCATTCAGGATCGTGCAATTTCTGTTCAAATGGGCAAAGCCAGCGTAGCAGTAGAGGTTTCAGTCAACCTGTATTTCGGTTTCAAGCTTCCCGAAGTGGCAGCTAATCTCCAGTCCTCTATCGAGTCTGAGATCAAGAAAATCACCGGTCTTCAGGTTTCCAATGTGGATATCATCATCCGTGAAATCGACGAGCCTGCTGATGAGGAAAACGAATAGAAACAACAGTCATAGGGGTATAAGATCATGTCAGTCTCAGTAAATAAAAAAGTTCAGAATCTGTCATCGAAAGAGAAAACCGGCGGTTCCGTAAAAGTTTACGAAAGCGTTGTTTCTTCCATTGTCCGGAAAAGTGTTCTTGGAACGGAAGGCGTAGTCCGTTTTGCCGGGAACAGTCTGGTCGACAATATTGCCGAATTTGTCGGCAGCAAAACGATGCAGGACCGTGCAATTACTGTTGAGATGGGTGAGCAGTCTGTTTCTGTCTCCGTGCAGCTTGTTCTGCAGTATGGCGTTTATATCCCTGATGTTGCTTCCACAGTGCAGCGTGCGATCAAGGCGCAGGTTGAGGAATTGACAGGTATGATTGTTGACAAGGTCGATGTTACCGTTATGGATATTGAGCAGGTTGAAGAAGAGGAGGCTGCTGAATGAGCAAGCTGAAAGAATTGCTTCTTCTCTTCAAGCAATACTTTGAATTTTCCGGATCTACCGATTGGGAAGTCGGGTTCCGCTGCGGAGCATTTGTTGCAATTTCCACAATTCTTTTTCTCGTGATCCTTATTTTGTTGGTGAGATTGGTTTTCTTCCGGAAACTTCCGATCCGTCAGCTGGAATTGAACGGAGAAAAGGGAAAGTATGTCATATCCGCGGCTGCGATTTCTGATTTACTTGCCAGTAAAATGGAAGAATATCCGGAAGTTACTCTTCTGAAAACGAAGATTTATCCTGCCCGGAATAAGAAAATCCAGATTTTTATGCATATCAACTATCTTCCGTCAAGCGAGGCTGAAAACCTTCAAAATCTGGTCTCAAAGCTTCAGGAAGATGTTGTCGCTGTTCTGAGTGAAGTATTCGGAATCACTACGGTGGATTCTGTATCCATTTGTATTACCCGTGCAAAGCAGAAAAAGTGACAGCTATGCAGATATCTTACAAGCAGGAACTGCTCAGAAAGCTGGTCCATCTCAGTTCTATCTGGATGGTCTTTGTGATGTGGTACGCAGGACAGGTTCCTGCGTTCATTTTTTTTGCGGTTCTGGCGGCTTTGAATTTGATCGTTGAGTATGCCAGATACAGGAAGGTTCCTGTCATTACACCGCTTTATGAGGCGTTATTCAAGAATATGCTCCGCGAGGACAATGGTAAATTCCGTCCCAGCGGCAGTCCTCCTTATCTGGCATCAGCAGCAGTTACTTCTCTTCTTTTTCCGTTGCCGTATTCGATCATCTCTTTTCTTTGCATGATGTTCGGAGATACTGCGGCGGCTCTGATCGGTCGGAAATTCGGCAGACACAAGCTGTTCAATGGAAAATCTTTAGAAGGTTGTGCAGCGTTTCTGATTACTGATTTTCTGATTGTTTCCGGAGCTTTTTTTATTCTTCAGTTCAGCTGGATCCATTTGGTATTCGGTTTGGCAGGTGTTGTTATTGCAATGTTTGCAGAACTTTTTAATGAAGAGCTGCATTTAGATGATAATTTTTCCATTCCTCTGATTGTTGGAGGAATGTTCCGGATCGGCTTGCTGTTAAGCTGAAATGGATGAAAAAAAAGGTTCGGTTGCAAAAACTGAAAATTCTGCAATGAACCATTGTTTTATTGTTTGAGCATTAAAACCGTTTGTATAACCCCATACCTGAGAATTTATCGGTCTGCTCAAAGGAGATGCCCAGGGTAAGCGGTCTGAGACCGCGCAGCCCTGGGTATAAATCATCAATTATCCCTGAAGTTCTGTAGGAACGTAAGAAACATCCGCTTGAACAACCTTAATTCTGTCGCCCTTGCAGTGCTTTATATTATTCTTTTCATCTATTCCCGTGGCTGTACAGACTTTTACCCCGGGCTTTGTTCTGCCGCCCTGACAGGGCTGTTTATCTTCAGGTTTTGCAGCAGCCCCTTTGCAGAGATTTTTACTTCTGAGGTAATCTCAAAAGTCTTCAAAAATGTCAGAAAACTCTTGTTGCGATCTGTAAAATGGGGCGTTTTCGGTGGTTACTCTGTGAGTAGCCACGCTCAACCTACCATTTTCAGCTCATCAACAATCCTTTTTCAGCCAAATTTTGCCGGACTTTTGAAATTACCTCTTCTCATTTTAATTTTTTCAGTCTGATTGTACAATCCTGATTGCCGCGTTTTTTGCCTTCTTCATAATAGAATTTTGCTTTTTTGAGATCTTTCGGCACGATAGATCCTTCCATATAAATATCTCCAAGTGTCAGGCAAATCAACGGGGATCCATTTTTGAAAGCGGTATTGGCAGCGTTCCAGAACATATCTAAATTAACGCTGCATCCGTATCCGTTCATCCAGCATTTTGCCAGTTTTGCGAGAGCAGCATTGGAGTTGCTGTGATGGTATGCTTTCAGATACCAGGAGAATGCCAATCTCGGGTTATTCATGGCAGCTTCTGCGTCTCCCAGCATGATTTCTGCTTCGCCATCCTGACGTTTTGCAGCCATATCAAGGAACCGTAACGCTTCTGTCTTATTCTTATTCAGGAGGAGTTTGTACAGCTCCACCATAGCTCTTGCATCGCCTTCCTTTGCCGCATCACGGAACAACTTTTCAGCCTTTACGGTATCTTTTGAGTATAATGCAGCAAGTCCGTATGTGTACAGCATGGAGAGCTCTCCGGACGCGATGCACAAATCAAACGTTTCGATGATTTCTTTCAGGGAATATTGTGAAATATATTCATTGCTGATCATCAGGTTTGCAGCTTTCCGGGCACTTGGTGCATATTTGAGTTTTGCGCCTTTTCTGTACCATTCAATGGCGAGAGGTACATTTTTATAAGCCAGGATCCCGTTGTTATAAATATTTCCGAGGACATAACATGCATAAGCATTTCCTTTTTCCGCAGCCATTTTCAGCAAATTGAGCCCCATATTAACATTGGGATGTTTTTTGTCACTCAAGCATCCTACGACCCCGAGAACGAACAGGGCATTCCCATCACCGGCATCAGCCATTTTCCGCAAACGTTCGTAATTTTTCTCCACACAGGAATAGAACTGTCTACTTCCGAAATCATTATTTTCGATCAACGCCAGTGCAAACCAGGCGACACCCAAAACAAAATCTCTGTCATCCCTGGATGTTATTTTGCTTAATGCCATTTCATTTCTGCAGAAGGTATTTCCGATGCTATACCCGAAGAGGTTCCAGTGATTCTGCTGTTTCAGGTTTTTCGTATCGCGATATACTAATGACAGATATGTTACTGCGTTATATCTGGTTCGGGAGGAAAGTGTTGCGAGCGTGAGATATTTTGCGGCTTTATCAGGTTCCTTTTTACAAAGCATTTGACCTGCTTCGAACTGAGCTTTATCATATCCTGCATCCGCAGCCCGGAGCATATAGTTGAGAGCTTCCGTTTCGGAACCGGCGGCTTTGAGGATCAGGGCATATTCATACATGCTGTACATGTTTCCATAGTTTGCTCCCAATTCAAAACAGCGGCGAGCAAAATCAGTTTTGCCATTCACAAGAGTTTCTTCTATTCCTGCAGCATAAAAACTGTCTCCGTCTGAAATCCTGGTATTCGGCAGCATACGGGACTGTTCTCTTAAAGATATGGCTTTTTTGATATCAACTTCTGTTCCCAATCCATTTTCATAGCACTGGACGAGCAGTCTCAGTGCAAAAAGATCATTCGGATCTTCTTTGATCAGGGAAAATGCTTCATCGTAACGTTTTTTTCCGATCAGGAACAGTGCATAATAATTCTCTGCATCTTTTGCTTTCAGCTCAACTGCCTTTTTGAAATACTCTTCAGATATTTTCTCATCATAGATTCCGCTATTCGGATCTGCATATACCCTGGCAAGGTTCAGGACAGCCAGGGGAAATTTCATATCTGCCGCTTTTTTATAGTAGTTGAAAGCGGTGCGCAGATCGATCCTTGTACCGTGACCATAATGTTTGCAAACAGCGACACCGTTGATTCCCCGCGGGTTATTTTTCCGTGCAGCTCTTGAGAAATACCGATATGCTTTCTGATAATTGACACTGGTTCCAATGCCGTCATAATAACATTTTCCGAGCCATGCTTCCGCTTCTGCATTTCCCTGTTCTGCATATTTCTGAAAAATTCTGAACGCGTTGACATTGCGACTATCCCCGACCATACTTTTCGCCAGAGTCATTTCATGCTCACCGGCGGGTACAACTGTTTTGCCTGCGGCTTTATTCCCCTGGCTTGCGAATACTGCTGCTGTCAGGAAGAAACTGGTGCAGATGGAACTGAACAAAATGTGGTTATATTTTTTCATTTACCTTCTCCGGGATATTATTTGAAACTCATAAGTAACGCTTTTGAATAAAGAGCAGCTCTCCAGTAAGACATAAGAGCTGCATATTTATCTTCCCCTTTTCCGGATGTTGCGTCTCCGACTTCCAACTCATAAATTGCCCATACGCATGGAATATTTGCTTTGATACATTCGCTGATGTTTCTGATTGCGGCATTTCTTGCGTTTCGAAGCAGGTACGGTGCGAAATCGTTTGTTCTATCCGGACCATATTCGATCATCAATGCTGATGCTTCTACAAAACTCATTACCTGCAGTTTCAGAGATGTCTGCAAATGATAATCAGGATGAGCAAGCCGTTTCAAAAGCCTTTCAGAAAGTTTATGGTGTGCACTAGAAGCTAAATTATTCATTTGTACATAAGTGAAAAAGAGGGGACTCTTCTGGATATCCTTTAGAAAACTCTTTTTCCCGGAAGCGGTTGTCTGTTTGCCGGATATATGGTCAAGAACAAATGATTTTGCAGCAATGGCTGATGAGTAGAACAGCTGCTCTACTTCAATAGCGCGCTTATTTGCCTTTAAATTCGGAAATTCCCGAGCCAGAGTTGCCAGAAAGTCGTACATATCCTTACGGGAAAGGTTCTGAAGACACAGCAGGTACAGCAGCCTTTTTTCAAGATTATAGTATTCGTTCAGAGTTTCATAGTCCGCAGTATTGATTTGATTTTTATCCGGCAGACGTTTCTCAAGCATCAATCTGTATCCTGTCAAAACAGCCGGAAGATCAACCTGTGCAAACTGTGCAGTTATTTCCGTCAGATAAGACCGATATGGAAAATACCCGCTGTATCTTTCATCTTTGAAGTACTTTTTATAATATGCATAGAGATCGTGATAATAGGAATCCTCTTTCTCTTTGTAGAGTTGTTCCCGATAAGCTCTTAAATCCAGCAATAATTTTCTGTAGTGATATTCTCTCAGGAACTTTCCATTTTTCCATGACAAGTCATAATTTTTTATAAAGTCATTCAGCAGTTTATCTGCTTGGTTCCATGCTTGCCATGCTTGCCAGGTATGGATTATCTGTATTGTTGCCGGAAGAAGTTTTCCCTCTGTGTATAAGCTATAGGCAGGATATGGTGAAAGGTGATAGCCGGAAAGGATCTTTTCGTTGATCAGATGTTTGTTTTTAGCAAACGCTGCTCTTGCTTTTTTATAATATTTTTCAAAAGTGTCTTTCAGGAATATTTCAGCGGTATCAGGAAAACGGCTGATTTCTCTGATATTGACATAGCTGTCTCCCGTATATGGAAGTCTGTGCAGCAGTGCGTATGCCTCCGCAATATTTTCCACCCGGTAAAGTTTAACTCCCAACATATCAGCGAGAGACTGCAAATCAATTGCATTTCCCTTGGAATCATTATCGAAACGTTCAAATGCCGGAATGAAAATTCTCTTTTTCCCTGCGTAAGCTGCTGCACGCATTTTAGCACCGATTCCGCCCACAGCTCCGATTGTTCCATCAGGTAAAATCGTTCCCGTCATTGCAAAATCATCCGGAAGCGGACGACCGTCAAGTGCCGAAAGAATCGTCAGACAGGTTACTCCGCCGGCACTGGGTCCATCAACCAAGCCGGAGAATTCAACAACAATCGTTGTACCGTGCAAGGTGTCATTCCGCTGCATTGCTACTGTAACAGCTGCAAGCCATACACTGCTGTGGATCGTTCGTCCGCTCCCATTCGGAGTGTCGTCTGCAATCATGATCCGTAACGGCTTTTTCTCTTTCGTCCGGATGAACTTTAATGGGAGATAAGAGATATTTCCGTCATCTGTACCACTGAAGACCGTTAAGCATGGCATCATATATTCCATCTGATCCGGTTTCCTGCTTTCCGGTTTTTCCGCAGGCTTTACATTTTTCTGAGGGATAGACTGTACATGTACTCTCTTTGGTATTTCCGTTTTGGATGGTGTATCCGGGGCAGCCGGAACTTCTGGAATTTTCGGAATTTTGGGAATTTCAGGAACTTTTATTGTGGGACCCGCCTTCATATAAGAAAAGGAACTCCACGGTAAAGCAATTCCTGCCAGCAACAGAATTTTGAATAGTTTCATGTCTCTTCCTTGTTTTATATATTTTTTTTTATCTTTTTGTCTGATGGAATCCGGATAAAAATATCTCCGCATAAAGGACCCCGCAGAAAATATATCAATACTGAATTCCATAATATTTATAATACGTTCACTTCCCGCTTAATATATATCATCAAGAATAAAATACAAATTTTTTTTTCATAGTTTTCTGTATTTTCTGACGGTTATTCATGATACAAAAAAAGCTGTTGCAAATCCTATTTACAACAGCTTTTCTCTGGATAAAATTCCGGGCTCAGTTTTTTCTTCCACCGAAAATACGGAGCAGGTAGAGCATAAGGTTGACAAAGTCAAGATAAAGGGAGAGAGCACCGATAATCGCCACTTTCCGCTTAACTTCAAATCCTTCCCCTTCTGTTTCATAGCAAAGCCGTTTGATCGTCTGTACATCATAAGCCGTCAAACCTGTGAAGATCAACACTCCGGCATAGGTACAAACCCAGTAGAGTGCGGAACTCCGGATGAACATATTGACAAGAGACGCAATGATCAGACCGATCAGAGCCATCAGCATGATCGAACCGAATTTTGAAAGGTCGATTTTTGTAACCGTTCCAATCACTGCCATCACTGCAAATGTTCCGGCTGTAACAAAGAATGTTAACGCAATGGATTCCATTGTGTAAGCAAGGAATATAAATCCGAGAGTGATTCCGTTCAATGCAGAATATGCAACAAAAAGTGCAGTTGCCAATGCTGCGGACATCTTGTTGATCATGGAACTGATCACCATAACAAGTACGACTTCTGCGATGATAAGAACCCAATAAGTTCCGCCGGTCAGAAGACTTTTCGTCAAGTTCGGTGTTGTTCCGACAAGATAAGCGCAAATTCCGCTGATTGCCAACGCAAACGTCATCCAGCCGTAAACGCCTGCCATGACTGATGTTACAGATACTTCAGATCTGTTGCGGTCAAATGATAATCCTTCTCTGTACATGATAATTCTCCTTTCATCTTAAAAATTGATTGAACTGTTTTTCTATTTGAATCGTCGATTCTTCACCGTGACCGGGAAATACTCTTGTCTCATCGGGCAGGGGGAAGAGATTGCACCGGATGGAACCGATCAGATCCTCATGCTCGCCGGAACCGGGCAGGTCTGTTCTGCCGACGGATCCCGCAAAAAGAGTGTCTCCTGTGAAGACACCGTTCAATTCCGGGAAATAATAACAAACACCGCCAAAGGTATGTCCCGGCGTTTCAATGACTTTGAAATCGCCGTTTTCCGGCGGCGGCCATGCTGTTTCCGGAAGATCTTTGGCAGCCGGCATGATGGGAAGCAGCGCATTGGCGGGACTGAGATAAAGCGGTTTGTCGTCGGGGTGAAGGTAGACTTTACCGAAATTCAGCACCTTATTCAGTTCGCCCAGCGCGGAAATATGATCCACGTGGGCGTGAGTCAGCATGACTTGACAGCTGCTCGCCTGAAAACGTTCCACCTGCTTCAGGATCTTGTCAGGACTCCCGCCCGGGTCGATGATGTAGAGAACTCCATTCTGTTTCGGATAAACCAGATAGCAGTTCACATCCAGCAATCCTACTGGAAACGATAAAATTTCAGGTGCGTTCCGATATGTCATACCAAAATCTCCGGATCAGTTTTTTGCTGCGATCTTCTGCCAGGAATCTTTCAGCTGTACTGTACGGTTAAAGACAGGTTTTCCTGCAGAATGTTCCTTTGAATCCGCGCAGAAATAACCGGTTCTTTCAAACTGAACCTTTGTGCCGGGTTCAACTGCTGCAAGGGCAGGTTCGGTGTAACAGGTGACTGTCTTCAGTGATTCCGGGTTCAGGTAATTGCGGTAATCTTCGCCTTCGGGGATCGCTCCCACATCTTCCACCAGAAACAGACGGTCATAGAGTCTTGCTTCAGCGGCAACAGCTTTCTCCGCAGAGACCCAGTGAATGGTTCCTTTGACCTTGCGTCCGTCGGGAGCATTTCCGCCTTTGGTTGCGGGATCATAGGTGCAGTGAACAGCGATCACATTGCCGTCAGCATCCTTTTCCACAGAGGTGCAGGTGATGAAGTACGCGTAACGCAGGCGGACTTCTTTTCCGGGGGCGAGACGGTGGAACTTGTTGACAGGCACTTCCATGAAATCGCTCTTTTCGATCCAGAGTTCCCTGGTGAAGGGAACCTGACGGGTTCCGGCTTCGGGATCTTCCGGGTTGTTGATGGCATCCATGTACTCGACCTGTCCTTCCGGATAGTTGTCGATGATCACCTTGAGGGGATCCATGACTGCCATGAAGCGGGCTGCGCGTTTGTTCAAATCTTCGCGGATGCAGTATTCCAGCAGAGCAATATCACTCATACCGTCAAACTTTGTGACACCGATCCTGTCGCAGAAATCACGGATCGCTTCGGGGGTGACACCGCGGCGGCGCAGACCGGAAACGGTAGGCATACGGGGGTCATCCCAGCCGGAAACACGGTTTTCTTTGACCAGTTCCAGCAGTTTGCGTTTGCTCATGACGGTGTAGTTCAGGTTGAGCCGTGCAAATTCGATCTGCTGCGGATGGCAGGGCATATCCAGCGCATCGAGGAACCAGTCGTAAAGAGGACGGTGGATCTCAAATTCCAGTGTACAGATGGAGTGGGTGATGCCTTCCACAGAGTCTTCCAGACAGTGTGCGAAGTCATAAAGGGGATAGATGCACCACTTGTCGCCGGTTCTGTGATGGGATGCGTGACGGATGCGGTAGATAGCAGGGTCGCGCATGTGCATATTGGGGGATGCCATGTCGATCTTTGCGCGGAGAACATAAGCACCGTCTTCAAATTCGCCGGCTTTCATGCGGCGGAAGAGATCAAGGCTTTCTTCCACGGGACGGTTCCTGTTTGGGGATTCCTTTCCGGGTTCGGTGAGATTTCCCTTGTAAGCCTTGAATTCCTCTTCGGTGAGGTTGCAGACGTAAGCCTTATCTCTGCGGATGAGTTCTTCGGCACATTCATACATCTTATCAAAGTAATCGGAAGCGAAGAACATTTTGTCTTTCCAGTCTGCACCCAGCCACTTGACGTCTTCCATAATAGATTCGACGTATTCAGTATCTTCCTTTGTGGGGTTGGTGTCATCGAAACGGAGATGGAACGTTCCGTTGTAACGCTGAGCGGTTCCATAGTTCAGACAAATGGACTTTGCGTGTCCGATATGCAGATAGCCGTTCGGTTCGGGAGGAAAGCGGGTGACGACTTTTCCGCCGTTTTTACCGACTGCCAGGTCGGCATCAATGATTTCTGTGATAAAGTTTGATTTCTTTACTTCTTCCGGAGTTTCCATGATTCTGTTTCTCCAATGTTATATTCAGGTTTTATTTTTCATTTAACCAGTAATATACAGCATAAAATTTCATTTTTCAATGAAAAAAGCGTGAAAAAACAGAGAAATACAGAGAAAAAATAATGTTGGAGATCAGAAAATGCGCTTTTGAGGAGATCTTGAAGAAAAATGGTAACCCCGTCGGGATTCGAACCCAAACTAACTGGACCAAAACCAGTTGTGCTACCATTACACAACGGGGTTACTCAAGATATTTCGTAATATACAGCAATGTCTGCAATTTACAAATCAAAAAAGCTGATTTTTTCAAATAATCTTTCGGGGAAAGGTTCAGAAAAAATGAAAACAGCAGTTGTTGAACCGGAAAGGCACTGATAAATACAAGCCGGAATAGAATTTCTTCCGGAAAACAGAATCGCCATTTTCAGAAAACTGCTGTTTTATAGTAAATTGAAGGGGGAATGACCGGAACTTCTTCCGTTATGCAGACAGGAGCAGAACGTTTTAACAGAACCGGTCAGAAGGAAAAGGTGTTTTATGAAAAACATGATTCTTACAGCAATGCTGCTGGCGTTGGCGATCCTGTTCACCGGATGCGATAAAGCCAGTGCTCAGAATGCAAAAAAAACAACTCCTGAAGCAAACATGACTCAAACTCCGGACCCTCATGCAGTTCTTATCATTGACGAAGTCGCATATGTCGATGGCTGCAAAGGATGCGAATGTGTGGAAGAAGATGTTTGCGTTTGTGAAGCAAAAGCAGACTGCGATTGCTGCCGTAAAAATCTGAAAAAAGTGCCCGCTCAGATGCAGCAGAAATGCAAAGATATGAAAAAGGCACATGCAAAGACTGTCGCAGATTGCAAAGACTGCAAAAAAGGCGGAGGCGACACCGCTTGCAACGATGACAAAAAAGACGGAAGCGATTCCGCCAAAAAGTAAAAGCCATCGGCAAACCTGTCCCCGGTACGGCTCCTGTCATATCACCGTTGATGATATCCCGCACCGGGGTATTTTTTTTATATTTTAAAAAACTTTTGCTTGTATATTCTTCAGAATATGCTATTTTACCGGGTAGTCAGAAAAGAGAACAGGAGAAAAGGTGAGTAGTAAATTTGCAGAAAATCCAAGCGATGATGTTTCAGGCAAATCGCTGTATCCGGCGGCTTTGACCATAGCCGGGAGCGATAGCGGAGGCGGAGCAGGGATCCAGGCTGATTTGCGTACTTTTTCTGCGTTCGGTGTCTACGGCTGTTCTGTCATTACAGCATTGACCGCTCAGAATCCCCATGGTGTTGCCGGAATCTTTCCCGCTGCTCCGGATTTTGTTGCATTGCAGATCCGGAAAGTTCTGGAAGATTTTGAAATCAAAGCGATCAAGACGGGGATGCTGTATTCCGGAGAGATCATTTCTGCTGTGAGCGATGCTCTGGATGGATGGACGGGTGCGCTCGTCATTGATCCGGTGATGGTCTCGACCAGCGGTCATTCTCTGCTGAAGGAGGATGCCCGTTCGATCCTGATGGAAAAATTATTTCCCCGTGCGGCATGGCTCACCCCGAACATCCCAGAAGCTGAAATTATTTGCGGCATGAAGATCGAAACGGATGCTGACCGGTACCGGGCAATCCGTCTTTGTGCGGAACGTTTCGGCTGCGGAGTCGTCCTGAAAGGCGGTCATTTCAACGGACCACAGGCAGAGGATCTGATCCTGACCGGACCGGGAAAAGACCCTTTCACACTCTCTTTTGAACGGCTGGATATCCCGGCTTTGACTACGCATGGTACAGGTTGTACGTTCAGTGCAGCTCTGGCAGCCTCTCTTGCATCCGGTGTGGTTCCGGAACAGGCTGTATGCAATGCAAAACAATTTGTTTATGATTCTCTGTTATCTGCTGTCTCTCCCGGGAGAACGGTTCAAGCAATGTTCCCGAAAGGATTTTTGAAATGATTCGTTTGCGCTTTTTTGCTTTGTTTCTGATTTTTTCAGCTGTATTTTTCTCTTTCAGTACCACAGAAGCTGCACCCCAAAAAACAATTCAATCCATCCGGTATTCCGGTCGGAAATGGGTCAAGGTGAATGATATTGCCAACTTTTACGGAATGAAAGTTTATATCAAAGATAATACTTTGATGCTTTATTCCAGATATTACAAAGCTGTTTTCAATACAAAAAGCCGGGCGGGCTCCTTTAACGGAGTCAAACTTCACTGGTTTTTTCTTCCGTTTCAATACAAAAATGCATATTATATTTCTGAACAGGATTTTCTCTTTTTGCTGGATCCGCTGATCCGGCAGAGATCGCTCAAGGGGCGTCCTGTCCGGACGATCATGATTGATGCCGGACACGGCGGAAAAGATACCGGAGCCATCGGAGTGAACAAGAAAAAAGAAAAAGATATCACTCTTGCGATCGCGCTGAAGCTGCGCCGGAAATTGATCAAGCTGGGATATACTGTCTGGCTGACCCGTGCCGGAGATACATTTCCGTCATTGGATCGGCGTGTTGCTCTCTGGAAAGGTGCACGCCCGAAACCGGATCTTTTCATTTCCATTCACTGCAATGCTGCGGCGAACAGAACCGTACGGGGAATGGAAACCTTTGCTGTTACTCCGTTGAACGTGCCTTCAACTGCAGATAAAAAGCCTGTAAAGAATGCTTATCCCGGACAGTCATTCAACAAATATAATACGCTTCTGGCATACAGCATCCAGAGGTCTCTTATCAAAAATCTTCCGTATTCCCCTGACCGCGGTGTAAAGCATGCCCGATTCTATGTGATCCGAAACGTGTCTTGTCCGGCTGTTCTGATCGAAACCGGATTTGTCTCCAACTGGGCAGAGTGTACCCGTCTTTCTTCAGATGTTTATCAGGATAAAGTGGCAACTGCGATCCTCCGGGGGATCATCAATTATTCCGCCCGGGTCAAAAAATAAGATCAGGCGCGTTTCTTCTTGCGGAAGATCAGGCTGATTGCGAAGATAACGCAGGAACAAAGCACAATGGTGGCTCCTGTAGAGGTCTGCATCCAATCCTGTGCGGAAAGGAACAATCCGGCAATCGCGGAAAAAACTCCGATGATGACAGAAAGCCAAAGCATTTTCCCATAGGATGAAGCCAGATTGCGTGCTGCAGCAGCAGGAGTGATCAGCATGGCTGTCACAAGAAGAACTCCAACCGCTTTCACAGAAAAGATCACAACCAGAGAGAGCAGGGCTGCAAAGAAGTATTGGTAGACCCCGACTTTGATCCGGTGCGCTTTTGCCAGCTGCGGGTTCAGCTCAATACAGATCAGCTTGTTGAACGAGAAAATCTGGAAGAGCATAAAAACAACTGCAAGCCCCATCATGAGAAGAATATCCCGTTCGCTGATGGTCAGAATATCTCCGTAAAGGAACATTTGTGCATTGGAAACGGCATTCGGATACCTGCTCACAATGGCAAGCCCTCCGGCAACAACAGTCGAGAACATCACCCCGATAACCGTATCCGAAGAGAGTCCGCTCCTGTGCTTGACCGCCATGATGCCAAGCCCGACACATAACGCCAGAGCCGGCATGGTATAATCCGGGCTGATCGCCAGAACAAGCCCCGTTGCAACCCCGGCAAATGCAGAGTGTCCGATGGCATCCGAGAAGAAAGACATATTGAAATTGACGACTTGAGTTCCGCAAATCGCAGCCATCGGCGCGATGATCAGCAAACCGAGAAGTGCCAGCCGCATAAACTCATAATCCATTGTTTCAAACGGAAGTTGTCCGAGAAGATCGCAGAGAAACGCAATAACCGGATTTTCAATCAGACTGGGCGTTTCTGAAATGACATTTTCCGCCGCCGCTGTGACAGTCTCGACCCCTTGCGGGAGTTGTTCCGGCATGACGATCGCGGCATCCGTTCCGGCAGCACTCTCTTCCAGCAGCATTTTATCTAAATCCAGCATTGCATTATCAGCCATTGTTCGAGTGATCCTTTCCGCAGCTGCATCCGACGTGTGGACCGAATGCTTTTGCCAATACTTTATCAGAGAGAACCTTGTGCGGCTCCCCTTCGGCGATCAGAGTTCTGTTCAGACAGATCACATGGGTCGCATGCGCCATCACTGTGTTGAGGTCATGGGTAACCATCAGCTGCGTGAATCCGAAGGTTTTTCGGAACCGTTCCAGCAATTCGCAGCATACTTCTCCGCCTTTGAAGTCGATCCCGGATGCCGGTTCATCAAGAATCAGCAGTTCCGGTTCCTGAGACAATGCTCCTGCGAGCATGACCCGCTGAAGTTCCCCTCCGGAAAGCGCACCCAGCGGTCGGTTTTCCAGATGAAGACATCCGGTTTCTCCAAGGAGCTCATGGAGCCTTTTTTTCAACTCTTTCCGGATCCCGAAGCAAAGAGGCAGTTTCTGATGGAACGCCGCAATAAATTCCAGAACCGTCAGCGGCATTCCCCGGTCAAAGGCTAAATGCTGGGGGACATAACCGATCCGCGGACGGCGGTTGGAACAGAATTCAATGGTTCCGGTATAATCTGTTTCGTTGAGAAGTGCCAGAACCAGTGTGGTTTTTCCCGCTCCGTTGGGACCGACGATCGCGGTGCATCCGGCGTGGGGGATCACTGCATTGACATTCTGCAGAATTTTAACGTCATTGTTTCCGACGGAGACATCCCGGAAAACAACGGCGTTCATACATTTGCAGTCATGATTTTCGGGGAGTTTCATTTAATTGCCTTTTTCAGAATTGCCAGGTTTCGGACCATGATCCGGAAAAATTCTCCGGGAGAATCATTTTTCGGTGTTGCCTGCAGATAAATGATAGGGATCCCGGCTTCTCTGGCGATCCGCTCTGTCATTTTTGAATTTTTACCCGGCTCAGCAATGATCGCAAAGATTTTTTCCTTTCTGATCCGGCGGATCAACTTTGCCGCATCAGATGCGGAAGGCTCCTGAGAATCATGGTTGAAAATGGTTCCCTTGACTTCAAAACCAGCCTCTTTGAGCAGATATTCAAAAACAGAATGCTGGATCAGAACGCGTTTTTTACCTTGAGGGACCGTCCGCGCAAAATTGGAATACATTTGGGAAAGTTTCTGCAGCTGCTGATAGTATTGCAGAACATTTTTGCTGATCTGTTCTGCAACCTTCGGATTGTCTGCATTGATTGCGCGCAGCTGGGAACCAATCGCATGGATCGCTCTGGCTGTCATCGCTGGGGAAACCAGAATGTGTTCGTTGTGATGGGAATGATTATGTTTGCAGTGCGTGGGATTCGTGCATCCGGCTTTGGGCTGAGGCAGGATCCCTTTGGAGGCATCAACGATCTTGGCATTTGGGCAAGCACGTTTGATCACGCCTTCCAGAAAACCTTCCATACCTCCGCCATTGATCACAATGATCTTAGCTCCGGAAAGACGTTTCATATCCGCCGGGGTCAGAGAATAATCATGAGGGCATCCGGCGAGATCACCCAGCAGAACTTCCGTCTGATAACCGGGAATTGATGATAAAACAGCTTTCGTCAGAGCTGTAACGGATTTTGTTGTTCCAATCACTTTTGTTTGCGCCGAAGCAAAAATTCCGGCAACAAGCAACAATCCTGTCAGAAAATGTTTCATCATCATAACTCCTGTTTTCAAATTGATTTATTGTACGCCCATCCGGATGATCTTCCAACCTTTATCGGTCTTGCCGAGCATCATCTGGACCAGAGATTCTGTTTCAGGGATTTTTGCAGGATCCTGTCCGGCTCTTCTCAATTGTTCATTGACAGCCGGAGTCCGTTCAAAGATCGCACTCCAAAGCAGGATTCGTCCGGAATATTTATTGATACAGCCGAGATACTTGAGCTGAATCATTTTTCCGTGACCGCGGCGGAAGCTAGCAGACATTTCATTGAAGATATCCACAGTAATTTTCTGCTTGTATTCCTCTACATAATGCTCTGTAAACTTTGCGTGGTCGCCGGTTTCCATTGCTTTGATTGCCTGCCGGAAATAGGCTTCCCCGATCGCGGCAATCTCTTTTTCCGGAATCTGCACCCCGCGCTGCAATTGCGTGGCGGCGGGCTTTTCCTGTTTTCCGGATCTGCATCCGGTCAAAATAAGAACAGCACAGCAGCAGAGAAAAATGTGGAATATCTTCATTGTCTGACCTTTCAGATTATTTATCCAAACGTTCCAGTGCGCGGTGTGCAATATCTTTCCGGTACTGCATTCCGGCAAACTTGATCATGGGGACAATCTCATAGACTTTTTTGATTGCATCGGCAATGCCCTGTCCGCGGACAGTCACACCGAGAACACGGCCTCCGGAGTTGACCACTTTCCCGCTTTCATCTGCGGTTCCGGCATGGAAAACGTAAGCTCCGGCTTTCCAGGCATTTTCCAAACCGGTGATCACATGACCTTTGTCGATGGTTCCGGGATATCCGCCGGAGGCAAGAACAACGCAAACCGTGGTGTCTTTGCTCCAGACAAGATCAATCTTATCCACTTCACCGACAGCTGTCTTGTAAAGTGCATCGCAGAGGCTGGAATCCAGTCTGGAAAGAACAGCCTGGGTTTCCGGATCGCCGAAACGGACGTTGAATTCCAGAACTTTCGGACCGTCTTTTGTGACCATGATACCTGCGTAGATCACGCCGCGGTAGAAGAGATTTTCAGCCTTGACACCGGTAAGGAAGCGGTCGAGAACCAATTCTTTGACCGTTGCCATGAGTTCATCGGTGACGACTGGGGCAGGGGAGTAAGCACCCATTCCGCCGGTGTTGGGTCCCATGTCGCCGTCGAGAAGTCTCTTATGATCCTGAGAACTTGCAAGCGGAATAATCGTTTTGCCATCGGTCAAAGCGAGAATGGAGGCTTCTTCGCCTTCCAGCAATTCTTCGATAACGACTCTTGCCCCGGCTTTTCCGAATGCCCCGCCGAAGCATTCTTTGACTGCATCCAAAGCCATCTGGCGGTTTTCAGCAACGATCACACCCTTTCCGGCTGCAAGTCCATCAGCCTTGACCACGACCGCGCGGTTTGCATCGTATTCTGCATTGACATAATCCAGTGCAGGTGCTTCTTCTGTGAAGGTCTGGTATTTTGCGGTAGGGATGCCGTACTTGACCATGAACTGTTTCGCGAAATCTTTGCTTCCTTCCAGCTGCGCTGCTTCTTTGGAGGGACCGAAGACAGCCACGCCGATTTCACGGAGTGCATCGGAAACACCGGCACAAAGAGGTGCTTCCGGTCCGATCACTGCAAAGTCGATCTGTTTTTCTTTTGCGAATGCCGCAACCGGTTCCGGTTCTGCCTTGATCCCGGCACATTCCGCGATCACAGAGATCCCGGGATTGCCCGGAACACAGTAAAGTTTTGATCCGGAAGGCATGGATTTTGAAAGCCAATAAGCGATTGCGTGTTCACGTCCGCCGTTACCAACTACAAGAATGTTCATACTTCTCTTTCCTTTCTACTTGAAAAATTCTATAACATGTGGTAATTTAAAGCATTTTTCAATAATTACCAATGGTTCCGGCAAAAAACCGCAACTTTTTTTGAAAAAACTTAACTTTTCAGGAGAAAATACCATGGCGACAAAGGAAGAACTCGCAAAAAAAGCACTGGAATACCATTCCTGTGCCCCCAAAGGAAAAATCAATGTCATCGCATCCAAACCCTGTGTGACCCAGGAAGATCTCTCTCTGGCTTACACCCCCGGCGTGGCAGTGCCCTGCATGGAGATCCACAACAAACCGGAAACTGTCTGGGAATACACCGGACGCGCAAACTCCGTGGCTGTCGTCTCTGACGGTACTGCAGTTCTCGGTCTCGGAAACATCGGACCCGAAGCAGGACTTCCTGTTATGGAAGGAAAATGTGTCCTCTTCAAAAAGTTCGCCGGAATCAACGCCATTCCCCTCTGCCTCGGTTCCTGCAAGGGCGAAGACGGCAAGACCGATGCAAAGAAACTGATCGAAGCTGTCAAGACTCTGGAACCTACTTTCGGCGGGATCAACCTGGAAGATATCGGCGCACCCGCTTGCTTTGAAGTCGAAACAACTCTTAAAAAACAGATGGGCATCCCCGTGTTCCACGATGACCAGCACGGAACAGCAATCATCTCTCTCGCCGGTATCATCAACGCGATCGCACTTGTCGGAAAGAAAATCGAAGAGTGTAAATTCGTGATGAACGGTGCCGGAGCAGCCGGGATCGCTTGTGCTGAATATTACATCTCCGCAGGTGCAAAACGGGAAAACTTCACCCTTTGCGACTCCAAGGGAACCATCCGCGCGGACCGTACTGATCTCAACGATCAGAAACGCGCCTTCGCTCGCCCCATGAAAGAAAAAACTCTGGCAGAAGCAATCGTCGGTGCAGATGTCTTCATGGGCGTCTCTGTCGGCGGAGCTCTGACTCAGGATATGGTCCGCACCATGGCAAAAGATGCAATCGTCTTTGCAATGGCAAACCCCGTTCCGGAAATCACACCGACAGAAGCGATTGCCGCAGGTGCCGCAGTTGCCGGAACCGGACGTTCCGACTTCCCCAACCAGGTGAACAACGTCCTCGGATTCCCCGGAATCTTCCGCGGTGCGCTTGATGTCCGCGCGAAAGATATCAACGAAGCAATGAAACATGCCGCTTCCATGGCTCTGGCTGAAATTGCCCGTGAACCCATTCCGGCAGATATCCTTGCCGATCTGAAAGCAGCTTATCCCGAAGATGCCGCAGCTGGTGTCTTTGACGGCGAAAATCCGTTCAAATCAACCTATGTGATCCCGAAACCCTTTGATATCCGTGTCGTTCCCCGTGTTGCAGCACGCGTGGCTGAAGCCGCCATCAAGACTGGTGTCGCGCAGGTCATGATCACAGATTTCGATGCTTATGAAAAAGCTGTTGCCGCAGATATCGCAGCACAGAGAAAGGCATAAGATAGCATGATAGTTGTTCGTTCCATTCAGGAAATGCAGGAGTGGTCCGATAAACAGCGTATGGCTGGGGAGACTGTTGCGGTCGTCCCCACCATGGGATTCCTGCATGAAGGGCATTTATCCCTCATTGATACCGCCCGTGCAAACGGTGCGACAAAGATCATTCTGACCAACTTTGTGAACCCCACTCAGTTTGGTCCAAATGAAGATTTTGATGCGTACCCCCGGGATCTGGAACGGGATCTGGAACTCTGCCGTCAGAAAAATGTGGATGCTGTTTTTGCACCCGCAGCATCTGAAATGTATCCTGCAGATTCCTCCACCTGGGTCACCGAAGAAAAACTCTCTAAAGGACTTTGCGGAAAGAGCCGTCCCATCCACTTTCGTGGTGTGGCAAGCGTTGTTACAAAGCTCTTCAATGCAACGATGCCCCATTTGGCTGTGTTCGGACAGAAAGATGCCCAGCAGGTGGCTGTTCTCAAGCGGATGGTCCGTGATTTGAACGTACCTGTCAAAATCGTTGTCTCTCCCATCATCCGTGAGGAAGATGGTCTTGCAAAGAGTTCCCGGAACAAGTATCTTTCCGCGGAACAACGTGTTCAGGCTCTTTCCCTTTCCAGGGCGATTTTTGCCATAGCGGATGCTGTGAAGAACGGCAGCCGTGAGACGGAACCGCTTCTGGAACAGGCAAAGAAATCTGTCACCGAAGCAGGCGGAAGAGTTGACTATTTTGAATCTGTCGATGCTGAAACACTGGAACCGGTCACTGTTGTGGAACGTCCGGTTCTCTTTGCTGCGGCAGTCTTTTACGGTACGACCCGCCTGATTGATAACGTGGTGGTCAATCCGTGAGAGTTCCCGGAATCATCCTTCTGTTGTTTCTATTCCTGCTGAGCGGCTGTTTCAGCAGGAACAGCTATACGTCCGGTCTTCTGGATCATTCAGAACTTCTGAAAATGAAGCAGGAACGCAGGATGAGAGATTTGAAACAAACCCGCCTTTTGCGGCTGGGGATCGTCAAAAATCAGCAGAAGGAGATTCTTGAATTTAAGAAAAAGATGGAGTCCAAAGGCTGGCGTGTCCAGCTGATTCCCTGTCCGGAAAAACGCTTGACCGGACTGTTACGCTCCGGTTTTCTGGATTTGATCTGTCTTCCGGGCAAAACAGAAGCTGATGCAGAACAGCTTGATCTTTATTTTCTTGCTCCGGCATTCCTGACAGATAATAAATTGCTGCTTCAGGAAATCCACTGATTGTAAATAAAACTCTTTCCGTTCTCACAACGGATAAAATTACCATCCTGATTCAAGATTTCCAACAGTTCTTTCGCCAGTTCCGGAGAGCCGTTTTTCAGCGTGACAAACGCGCTGACCCGGTGAACATCACACCCGAACGCAGCAAATCCGGCGGAAAGGACAGTCGCTCCCTTGTATTCCATGCCTTCGCAATGGATCGTTACCGGATACATCTCGTATGAGAGATAGCTGCGATAGAATTCTCCTTTCATAGTCCGTCCTCCTGTTATTTTTTTGTGCGGACGGTCAAAAAAAACCGAACGCCTCCAAGTATCATCCTGAAAGGTCCGACCAAGAACCCACCTCGAAAACACAAGGAAGCGCCCGGCAGACCTGTTTTGACAACAGCACTACCGGAGCATTCCGTTACATTTTCGAGGTTTTATCTTTAATTACTTGGTCGGTTCTTCAGGATAATCTCAGAAATTTACGGTAAAAAGAACTGTAAGACCTTTTACGAGTCTCAATTATTAACTTAATGCAGAAAAAAATTTTTTCAAGCGAAATTGAACAAGTTTTAACAATTTTCCGGTTATGAAAAAAGGGTGCCCTGTTCTCCAAGAATAAAGGACGCCCTGTGCAATGCAACTTCAAAGATTATTTCTTATCAGCCGTTTTTTCTTTTTCAACCGGCTTTTCTTTTCGGATCACCCGGGGCTCGAACGGTGTGAAGGTCAATTTTTCTTTTCCGAATCCCGGAAGTTCGATGACAGCCGTAACTTCCCCGGGTGTGGTGTTGAGAACAACCAGAAGAAGCTGACCTTCCGGTCCGGAGACTGCTTTTCCGATCAGCTGTTTCGGGAGCTTGATTTCAAGTTCTTTCCAGGTTTTCAAATCAGCATAGAACGCTTCCACTTCTCTGGAAAGCATGGAGAGCATGGACCAGAACCGGGTTCTGTTTTCGGGCATACCGCCGTGTCCCATGTGGATAATATTACCGGCACCGCCTTTGAGAATGGTGTAATAAACACCGGCGCGGATCTCTTCGGCTGTTCTGCAATCCGGAGTGGGGATCGTTCCGCCGAGCCAGAGAACAAGCGGCTTTTCTCCGGCAATTCTGCGGACATGATCAAAGTCTGCTCCAAGGTTTTCAATCATATTTGTTCTGCTGTAACTGGATCGTCCGGAGGCATATTCCAGAACATCGCAGCTGTCAATATAATTTTTGATCACGTTCATATTGTCGATCTGAATGGAGAAAATCTCATCCGGAGCCTCTTTCTTTGCCATCTTGTAGATCTTTTGATAAATCTTGTGTCCTTCCGGATCCACTTTCAATGTACCTTTTTCATCCGGGTGGAGAACCGCAAGACTTGCTTCATAACAAAGAATGTTCCAGTTTCCTTTTCTTGCTTTTCCGATTTTTTTCAGGTGTTTCAGAACAACTTCCTCCCAGTTTTTACTGAAAGCATAACCTGTTTGCGGCTTCCGGACAAGACGGCGTCCGGGAACTCCGCTGTAGTTCAATGCGTTTTTCCGGTAACCGAGACCATACCGCAAGGTGAAACCGGCATTGACGGGGAAATAGGTTTTTGAACCGCCGCTGATCCCGAGAAGATAGAACGGTTTCTGATTCAGCTGCAAATCATTCCCTTTGACGGTTATGATCCGTTTTTCCGGGAGTTCAGGGAGCTCTGCCGGCGTTTCACTGATATAAAACACTCGGCTGGAACGTTTCCCATCGTAGGTTTTTCCATCGGCTGTCAGGATCTTGTCGCTGATATATTCCAGAATATAACGCCCCGGCTTCAAATCTGCCAGAGAAATTTTTGCAGTTTTTTCCATGACTTTCTGTTCCCGGATCACTCCGCTATCGTCCCTGATAACAATTTTTCCCGGAACAACAAGAAGATCACAGGTCATCTCTTCTGTATTGATATATTCCATTTTATCAAGACTCAAGAAATCTTTTTCACAAACGACGATGTTTGTGGAGAGCTCCTGAATCGGCACCCGGTATGGACCAAGCAGGTAAAGTTCAATTTTTCTGGTTCCCTTCAGGGAAATATAATTGTCTTTCAATTTCAGCTTTGCAATGTGCGGATCTGTTCCATGAAGTTTCAGATTCGTTACAAATTTTCCGTTGTCATAGACTTGCAGATACGCATGTTCTTTTCCGGTTTTCCGGATTGACAGATCAAGGAGCCCATATTTATCAAAACTGCAAGTATAGAGCCGGAAGTGATCCGACGGGGGCATTTTATTGAAATGCAGCTGTCCCATGGTTGCGATATCATGGAAATTGGAAGAGCCTGTCCAGCTGGTATGTTCTGCATCTTTTCCTTTTTTCTTGATGGTCCGGCAGATATTGATGTTCCACATTGCTCCGGTTTCTCCGGTTTTGTCCAGAGTCATTGCCATAACAGGGATTTCAAAGGTTGCGATCCAGCGGCCCGGCTCAATTGCAGTTGAGAATGACTCTATCCCGAGTCCCCATTCAGTATCACGTCTCTTCGCATGATAGACGGATCCGGCGGGGTTGATTGCAAAATGATAGTAGCAGGCATCATCATTCAACCCGCGGGGGGCGATGAGCAGCTCCACATGTTCACCGCCAAAGAGTGTCATATCGTCATCAGCTTTCTTATCGGACCATTCAAGATCCGCTGTAATTCCCCAACAGACAATTTCAAATCTGATTTTATCGCCTGCACGCTGAACAATGACTTCCGTCTGTTCAGAAGCCCAACGGTCTCCAATCGCAATAAATTCCCCTGCCGGAAGAGATTTTTCTCCGTCTTTTGCCGGGAGGATGATCTCTTTTCCCGGAACGCCAACCACACTGTCATGAGAAAAACACCCGCCGGCAAGAAGCGCGATTGCCGCTGTCATCAAGGAGATACTGAGTTTTTTCATGGTTAGAAATCCTTATTTTTTATTCTTTTATATGTTCTTGAAAAATCAGAAGCTGAGTCCCTTCCGGAAATTCCAGATGGAACTGATCGGAGAGAGCTTCATTGAGAGTCGCCTGCCACCAGCGTTTCAGAACCAGTTTATCCATGGGATATTTCAATCCGGATGAGGTCACAGGCGTTCCGGTCTGCAATGCAATGATGGAGATCTGCTGTCCCGGGATCGCCGGAAAATCTCCGGACTTCTGCGCAACGAAAAATACTCCGTAATTCGTAATGAATTTCAGGCTCGGGACGAGTTCAGAGTAATCTGCAAGCAGAGAAAGATTGCCCAGTGTATGATCTTCCCGTTTTCCGGTAGCTCCGAGAATCGCAATATTATCCCAGCCCTGTTCCCGGCAGTAGGTGAAGGCTTTTGTCAAATCGTTTGTTTCCTGTTCCCGGACATGGATCAATCTGTCAGCAAACCGGGTTTTGAACTCTGATGGAAGACTGTCAAGATCTCCAATCACAACGGTTGGTTCCAATCCGAACCCGGCAAGAGAAGCTGCCGAACCGTCACAGCAGACGATTCTGGCGGCGTTCCGTAGTACGGCGAGCGGCTGTTCTTCCCGGGGAAAATCCCCGTCAGCCAGAATAACGGTCAATTCGTTTTGCATTTTTTGATATCCTTATACCATTGGATGTAGAAGATGATCCCGTTCGCCAGCGTAACCACCCACATGGCAAGCAGTGCAGCCGATTCCCCGCTGAGCTGAAATTCCCGGAACCACATCCATACAGAAAGTATATTTACAATCGTCCAGATGATCCATTGATCCGCACAGCGTTTGACGGTCAGGATCATTGCTGTTACTGATAAAATCGTCGTTGCACTGTCAATGACCGGCTGGGAATCTTTCATCCGGTGCAGAATAACGGCATAGACAGCGATACCGATCAGCGAAAGAAGATAGCAGATGATTTTTCCCCTGGTCCCGAGCTCTGTTTTTTTGATGATTTGAGAACTGCCGAGATTTCTGCCCCAGAAGAACAGTCCCACAAACATCATGGGAAAGTACCAGCCCCAGTTCAGCATAACTTCCCCGTAGAGTTTCGCCTTATATGAAATCCAGCCGTAGAGCAATGAGTTCACGATTCCGAAAAGATAACAGCTCAGTTTTCCTTTTCCCGCAAGCAGAGTATAACAAATCCCGGTGACTGCAGCCGCAATCCCTATTGACGTGTCGCGTTTGATCAATGCTGTGGCAACAGTTGCGGAAATACAGAATAAGAACCAGAGAACTTCTCCGGTTTTCCAGCCGGAAAATTCTCCGGTGATCCACTTCCTGACATCTGTTGTTACGCTCTTCATCACTTTGACTTTGCCTCCTGCTGCATAATATAACGCTCTTTGCCGGAAATGAAAGAGAGCGTTTTGTTTTTTTTATGTTTTTACCTTATTTCGTGAACGTTACGATCAGCAGCCCTGAAAGAATCAGAATCAACCCGGCAATTTTTGTTGCAGAACTCTTCTCGTGCAGAAAAATCAGCCCCGCAAGAAAACCGATCGGCAAGCTCAACTGACGGAACGCCTGAATATAACTGACATTGGAAACGTGCTGCATGGCAAACAGAATCAGCGCGTAAGCTCCGGAACTGCAAATTCCTGCAATGACCGGATAAATGATATCTTTGCTCCACAGCTTCTTCATCGCGGCGCGTTCCGCTTTATCAAACACGATCAGGGGAACTTCTCCAAGACTCAATCCCATCTGGATCAGAAACAGATATCCAAGGGTGCAGGTGTTGGAAACATTGCCGTCCGGAGCAATCTGCTTCAATGCCTGACTGTCGCATAACGTATATCCGGTCGTTCCGATCGCTCCGAGAGCAATAAAAAGAAGCGCAATGGCATTCAGCCCCTTGAATGAGATTTTTTTGAACGACGGAAACGGCATGATAATGCAGCCCAGCGCAATGATGATCATTCCGAGCAGTGTCAGGACCCCGAAGGATTTTCCGATCCCGGCAACCAGTGTGATCACTGCCAGCATCACCACCGGCAACGCTCTCACAAGCGGATAGATCAGGGAAATATCTCCATGTTTATATCCGTGAGCTAAGCCGTACATGTAGACGACTTCCGCAACGCAGCTCCCTGCGAGCAGCCAGTAAAACACTGGCGGCAACCCCCGGAAAGTGTCGGCACTCATAACGAAAAACGGAAGCCAGATGATTCCCCCGATAAAGTTCATAATAATATAAAACGCCGTAGACGGCTGCGTCGACTTGGAAAGCAAGTTCCAGGTTGCGTGCATGAATACAGAGATAAAAACGAGAACAGCTGCTGTAATTGTCATTTGGTTTTCCTCGCGATTGAGACATTTCAAAAAGTCTTCAAAAATGTCAGAGATTTTCTGTTATGATCTGCAAATAGAGCTGTATTCAACCTGCCATTTTCAGCTCATCAACAATCTTTTTCCTGTCAAATTTTTCCGGACTTTTCAAATCACCTCGATTATAATGAAAAATGATTTCATAAGATACAGCCGGATTGCAAAAAAGTCAAGTTTTCTGTAAGAAATATCTGCAGGAAAAGCATACTCCGGTACCGGGAAAAATTTTTCCCGTACAGCGGTCAGCGTTCCGTTAATTTTTTTTCAAAAAAATTTTGTTTGCGACTTGAAATTGGAAAAAAATGGATTATATTGGAAACAAATGGAAAAAATCAGGTTGTTTGGATGCTTACTTTCTGCGGAATAGATTATTGCTCCATGGACTCCAACGGCAGAGTGAAACTCAGCCCGAAGTTTCTGGAGGATTTCACTTCCAAGGGCGTTGATGTCGTATTGCATTGTCTGCCTGAGGGAGCTGTTGCCGTGTACCCGGAAGAGACGTATCTCAGGATCCGTCAGGAACGGGAGCTCACGGAAAACAGAGCAGCCGGAAGTTTTGTCGGACGTCAGATGCTGCGGAGATCCGGCGCATGGTCACAATCCGAGCGGATCACTGCTCAGGGACGGATCACGCTGCCGCAGGCATTCAGAGAACATGGCGGTTTCGGGACCGGCAGCCAGAAAATGGTTGTAGTCGGTGTTGAAATCGGAGTTGAACTTTGGACCCCGGAACGCTGGGAGGCTGAACGGAGACGGATGGAAGAGCATGACATGGTCAAGCGCGATCAGGAAATGCAGGCTGATTTGAGTTTTTAAGAATGTTCAGAAGATTTTTGAAATCGCTTCAGAATGATAATAGAGGGTTGAAAATGACAACGGTAAAAACAGGAAAAATGGTAAAGTATCTGATCTGCCTCTTTGCGGCGGCGGCTCTCCTGTTGCTTGCCGGCGGCGCGAAGATGAGACGCAGTGCAGATGCTCAAAGCGTTGATTCCGCCAAGGTCAAAGCTGCTGCTCTTCAATATATCCCTGCTGCAGAAAAAGGGGAGGATCTTCGCGCACTGGCTGAAGAATCTCCCGAGTTTCTTCTTTATGCCGCATCCAGTTCCGAGTTGAAAACACTTCAGCCGGGTATCCTCAAATAATGGATGATGCAGATGGTCAACGGTTCCGCAAACAAAGCGGATTGATCATTGCCGCAGTTCTGCTATGGGCAGCTCTCTGTTTCGGCAGTGTCGTCTATTTTACCGTGATCCAGAAAAAATATTATCGTCAGAAAGCCCTTGAAACAGCCTGGTTTCAGGGGCGCATTCCTGCTTTACGCGGCTCCATTTATTCTTCAGACGGCACAGTGCTGGCATCGTCCCGTCTGGAATTTTTTCTGTTCTGGAAAAAAGATAAAGTGAAAGATGCCGCGGAAGCATTATTCGGAAGAAAACTTTACAATGGCGCGGAGATTTCAGAAAAAGAACTCGCCCTGCTGGATCCGATTTTCAAAAAATATCCTTCTGCAGTTTGGGTGGAGACACGTGAACGCAGAAAACGTCTCCCGGGAATCGAGCATCTGGAACAGAAATATGACACCGTTTTACGGGGACAGGATGGACTTTTTGCTGTAATGCATGACCGTTACGGCAGGCGTGTTCCCGGTTCATTGAAGATCATCCGGGCTCAGGTTCCGGGGCGTTCTGTAACACTTTCACCGGGAGAGGAGAATCAGCAATGACGGATCGGAAAGTTATTCTTGGAAATCTTGTGATCGGGTTGCTTGTGATCGGGCTCGGCGGATGCGCTGCGATCTATTGTGCCAGAGCTTACGGGGTAAATCCCTGGCATTTTGCCGGACGTCAGGTTTTCTGGCTGTCGATCGGGATCATCTTCTTTCTGCTAACGGCTCAGATCCCTTTCCGGAATCTGAAAAAAGCCGCTTTGCCTGCTGCCGGGAGTTTTCTGATCATCCTGATCCTGACCGCATTTTTCGGCAAGGAAGTCAACAACATGAGAGGCTGGCTTCAGATTCCATTTACAAGTATCCGGATCCAACCCTCAGAATTGGCAAAACCAGCCTTTCTGCTCTCTCTTTGCCTGCTTGCTTCCAAAGAATCATGGGGGGAGGGAAAACGGTATGCCGCGACACTTTTTCTGACGGCTCTGTTCTGCGGTTTGATCCTGATCCAGCCTGATTTCGGCAGCGCAACGATCTATGCCGCTGTCTTTCCCCTTTTGCTGATTTGTGCCGGATTCCGGAAACGCTATACTCTTTCCACAATGTTCGGCTGGATCCCGCCGACGATCCTGTTTGTGATGATTCATCCCTATGCTCTGAGGCGGATCAAGGCGTTTCTTGCTCCGTCAGATGACCAACTGGGGGCAGCCTGGCATATCAATCAGTTCCGGATCACCATGGCGAACGGCGGCTGGTTCGGAGCCGACGGCAATGAAGTAACCTGGGCAAACGCTTACCTGCCGCTGTCACACAGCGATTCCGTGTTTGCCACCCTCATAGAAGCCTCCGGATTGATCGGCGGAACGCTTGTCCTTCTCGGCTTCTGTGTGATGATTATCCTGTTCCGGAAAGCGGCTCTGGAAACAAAAAATAAAGAAGCCCGGCTTTACATTTTCTGTGCCGGGCTGATGCTGATCATACAGGCATTCCTGCATATCGGCGTGAATACTACGATCATTCCCCCGACAGGTTTGCCGCTGCCGTTTTTCTCATACGGCGGAAGCAACCTTGCCGGAGTGATGCTCCTGCTGGGAACAGCCTGTTCCGCATACAGGAGCGGTTCCTCAGAATCCCAGATTGATCCCGAGACTGTGAAGGAAGACGAATAAGATAACGATCGGGGCAAAGAATCTGGTCAGCAATGCCCACAACAAGGTAAAGGTCAAACCGTTATTCAGCATAAGCTTGTAGAACGGATCCTTGCGGAAACCGCAAAGCAGCAGAAGCAGGTTTGCATCCATGAGTCCATTTGTATCTCCTTCGCGGAGTTCATTTGCTGCATTTTGAGCCTTCCAAAGCCATCCGGCAAAGATCGCGGTCATCATACCGGAAATCGGCAGACACCAGTTGGAGGTGATGTAATCCAGCACATCAAAGAAACTTCCTTTGACATGATCCGGACTGAAGCAGAAATCAAAGGCTTTCTTCAGCCAGGGGAGATTTTCCCATCCTGCAACGGAAATAGCAGAAAGAACTCCCAGCAAGCTGATGATGACAAACAGCACTGCGATCGCTTTCTTTCGGCTCCACTTCAACTGGTCCATAAGGAACGTGACCCCCATTTCCAGAAGAGATGCTCCGCTTGTGAATGCCGCAATGGTAAGCATGGTGAAGAACAATCCTGCCCAGAACCAGCCGAAGCCGCCGGGGAAATGGTTGAATGCAACAGGAAGAACCTGGAAAATCAAACTCGGTCCGGCAGCAGGTTCATAATTCATCGCAAACACTGCCGGGAAAATCGCAAGACCTGCCATCAGCGCGGCAAATGTATCAAGAATAATAATGAAAACAGAAGTCCGCAGAATGTTTTCCTGCTTTTTCATATAACTTCCGTAGGTGATCATGATCCCCATGCCGAGACTCAAAGAGTAGAAAGAGTGTCCGAGAGCTTCCAGAACACTTCCGGTTGAAAGTTTTGAGAAATCAGGATAAAGGAAGAATTTGACCCCTTCGATGGCTCCGGGGAGGGTGACTCCGCGGATAATCACCGCAATGAGCAGAAGCAGAAGCGCAGGCATGAGAACCTTGCTCCACCGTTCCACACCGTTCCGGATCCCGCCCCAGAGCATCGCAGCACAAAGAACCATGAAACCAAGATGCAATGCTGCAACTTTCCACGGCTGGGAAATGAAATCCCCGAACGCAGTCTTTGCTTCTGCAACAGAGGCAAACTGAATATTCTGAGAAAACGAAAGATAGACATACTGCAAAATCCAGCCGCCTACGACAGAGTAATAAGAAAGAATAGCAAGTCCGGTGAGGATTGAGAACAATCCGACCATTGCAACTCCTTTCCAGATAATCAATCCGCCGGCAAGTGCAGAAACAATACCGAATCCGATCATTCCGGAGTTCGTGCCATT
>JAFTJI010000106.1 GCA_017456495.1 Lentisphaeria bacterium
TATGCCGATTTTTACACGGCAATCAAACAAAAAATTTTCGATGGAGAAATCGGAACTATTGTAAATATTCAGACCTCCGAACATGTAAGTTATCACCATATGGCAAATTGTTATGTTCGCGGAAAATGGAGACGCGAAGATATCTGTAAATCAACAATGCTTATGGCAAAATGCTGCCATGATTTGGATTTGATCTGCTGGTTTATGAGCGGGATAAAACCTCTCCGGATCTCCAGTTTCGGAGGGCGTCATTTCTTCTGCAAAGAAAATGCTCCTGCCGGTTCCGGAGAGTATTGTCTCATTGATTGTCCATTGGAAAAAAGCTGTATCTATTCCAATAGACAAATCAATTTGAACAATCCGAAACGGTGGGGTTCTTATGTTTGGACCGGACTGGAAGGAGTTGACGAACCCTCCATGGACGATTATGAACGTGAACTGAAACGGAAAGATAATCCTTATGCACGCTGTATCTGGAAAATGGACAACAATGTTGTAGACCGTCAATCAGTCATGATCGAATTCGCAAACGGGGCCACTGCTGTCCATAATCTCGTTGCCGGAACTGCGCGGCCCTGCCGGAAACTTCATATTGTCGGAACTCTTGGCGAAATTGAAGGGATCATGGATGACAGCAGTTTTGTTATCCGGAAAATCGACTCGAGACCGGGGCATGAATTCTCAAGCGAGGAGATCAATCTTTCCACTTATTCTGACAATACCGGAGCCTTTGGCGGACACGGCGGCGGAGATCGAAAACTCGTGGTGGACTTTGTGGATCAACTGGAAGGAAAAACTCCATCCATTTCCTGCAGCTGCCTGGATGATTCCATCAATGGACATCTCGTCGGTTTCCTGGCTGATCAGGCACGCAGAGAAAACAGAGTCGTCGACTTCCCTTGACTTAATTCCGGAATCTCCTGCCACGGTTTTTCAATCTCAGGTAAAATCTTCGGGATTTTTTAGAGTTATTTTGCTCTGAACGCAGATTCCGGAACAAGAAGAGCCTTGTCGCAATACGCCCTTTTTGCCGCCGCATCAAACCGGAGTGAAAGATAAACGATGTACGAATCTTCCTGCGGAATCGCTGCGCCGGCATTGATGTTGATCAGCCAGCGGTTTCCGTAAATCAGCATATTTCTGCTGATTTTGAGCGGAGAAGCAAACTTGTAATAAGCATAGCCGTCTGTGGTTTTGATCGAACTGCCTTTCAGGGTCAGACAGCGCTTGTTGGCTTTTGTCTGATTGTCGTATGCGCCGAAGAACAGTTCTCCGGAACTGAAATCTTCCCAGACAGCTTTGCCCCGGTTGGCTTGAGGATCTTCCACAGTGTTTTTCTTATTGAATGCCGCAAGCGCGGGATAGACAGTGAAGATTTTGTCAGCAGGGATCTGTTTCAACTCTGCCGGGAGCTGCTCCGTCCGGGCTTTTTTCCGGATCATAAGGATGTGATCGCAGAAGACTTTGTTGACGGCTGCCTTGCTGCCTTTTACGGCAGGACCTTCGAATTTCAGGGAGAACCAGACTTCCCAGAGGTTGCCATCCTTTTCCGGCACGGCATAGATTCCGGCGTTGCGGAAATGATAGGAATTTCCGGTCAGAGAGAAGCGGGTTGCCGCGCTGAGTTTCACTTCGCCCAGACGGTAATATTTGTACTGATCCGGCACGATATCTTTTGCTTCGAGCTCTGCTTTCTGCAGAAGGGTCCACTTCGCTTTGATCTTTTTCCCAATGGTTTCCATGATGTAATCATGAGCAAAAATGCCGTAGGGGAAGGTGAGCCCGCCATGAGTTTTCGCGATTCCGGTGAGGGCATCTTTATCTGCTGCACCAGACGGATAAAAGACGATCCGCACATCTTCCGGAGCTGCATCAAGATACTTTGATTTTCCCTGAGTGAGCGCAAGTTCTTCCAGAACCCGAGCTTCCCGGATTTGAACATCAAATTCGGTGACATTCATTCCGGCGGCTTTCATTTTCTTCAGGGTATCGATCACCCGGCTGCTGATGATTTTGACTCCGCCTTTCCGGATGCCGGAATCTTTCTCAAAATCAAAGAATCTCCGCAGGATCATCAAATCCAGCTCATACCGGACCCGGCGGATCCGGAACAATGCGGCAGAATCGTTTCCGACAGATTTTTCTGCCACATCGAACAGGGTGTTCCAGCGTTCCAGATTTTCCGGAGTCATATATTTCATTTCTTCCGGTGAAACGATGAAGTTTCCGGCATAGCCTGCCCGGACAGCTTTTTCCCGGAGCTGTTCCAGTTCATTGAAGTAGAGGTACATCTCTCCGGCGGCTTTTCCGTAGGCAAGGGTCATGTATTCCCAGATCAATGCTTCGTAATTTTCATATCCGCTGAACATCCGGAGCAGGACCCATGATTCCAGATCGGCAAAGTTGGAATTTGTCCGTGCGGAAACGTCATGCTCATAAATCGTTCCTCTGATCCCCAGCTCTTTCATGAGTTTGAAGTCATAGCAGGCACGGCGCAATGCGGAATAGGGACCGAGATAGCACTGGTACGGATTGGGATAATACCAGATCAGAACGTTTTTGGAGATCTGACACCATTTTTTCAGATGGTTATACGTTTCCTGATTGGAAACATGATCCAGCGGCGCAAGCACATTATCGTCGATGGGGGCAAAGATGGTGATGAAATTATCGGGGAAAACCAGCCCGTTGGGCGGGA
>JAFTJI010000107.1 GCA_017456495.1 Lentisphaeria bacterium
CAGAGCCCAGGGTAAGCGGTCTGAAGGACCGCGCAGCCCTGGGTATAAATCATCAATTATCCCTGAAGCTCTGTAGGAGCGTCAGAAAATTCCGCTTGAACAAACTTAATTCTGTCGCCCTTACAGGGCTTTATATTATTCTTTTCATCTATTCCCGGGGCTGCACAGACTTTCAGTCTGTTTACCCCGGGCTTTGTTCTGTCGCCCTTACAGGGCTGTTTATCTTCAAGTTTTGCAACAGCCTCGCAAAAAGGTTTGGAAAAAAGGGGTGGAGTTTGAGGAGGGGAAAAAGGACCTTTCCTAAAAAGGGCTTTTTCCCCACCTCAAGTAACAACCTTTATTGGGAACAGAGCTAATAAAAAAAGCTGTTGCGAACTTTTACATTCGCAACAGCTTGTGAGTTTTCAGACTTAACTGATCTTATTCAGATTAGTCGATGATCTGAGGACCGGTCTGGCTGGCAGGAGTTCTTGCAGTCCAGGTGTTGTTGACACCAGGAGCAACTGCGGTCCAGCCTGCATCTGCACGCCAGTCTTTGCTGGAGGTACCGGTGGAGGGACGGACAGAACCATCGCCGAACATGATGTTACCGAAGTCGGTGTGGTTGAGTGTGGTGGTGGTTTCATAACCGTCTGCTGCGATACCGGAGGAAGCTCCGTTAGCGGAGTCGATACCGGGGATGTAAGCATAGGAGACGTGGTCGATGAGAGCACCAGCGGTAGCGGTGACGCTCTTCAGTTCTGTGGGAGCGGTTCCCTTAGCTGTTGTGGAGGAGGGGCAAACGAAGACATTGTAGTCGGTCAGTTCGCCGCTTGCGATCAACAGAGCGAGGGAGCTGGTACCATGGGATTCTCCGGAGTCATGGGAGATGGGGAGGAGGTTTTCGCTGATGGAGTAGCTCTTGAGAGCGGTTCCGATCTGCTTGAGGTTACCCTGGCAGTTAGCTCTACGGGCTTTTTCACGGGCAGAGTTCAGTGCGGGGAGGAGCATACCAGCGAGGATCGCGATGATAGCGATAACAACCAACAGCTCGATAAGCGTGAACTCACGATTTTTTCTTGTTGCTTTCATTTTTTTCTCCTTAGAAAGTTTGATTTTTGGGACTCAATCCCGATTCCTGAGTTTATTATAGCACGAAAAGTTGCTTTTGTCTAGTCCTTTTTTTGAAAAAAATGCAAAAAAATATGAAAAAATGTGCTTTTGTGCCTGAATTTCTGTCAGATTTTAATTCGTCAAGACCTTTATTCTTCCAAAATTTCCCAGAATTTTATTTTTTCCGGTGTGATAACAGATGATTACTCCGGGCAGACAGTCAATCGTTTTCCGGATTCTTAAAGTCCAATGCGGCATCCATACCCTGCCATTATTCCACAGCCGAGGGATTTCTATATTGCCTGCCGAGGTTTGAAATTCAACGTTTCCCTGATTTACAACTGCCTTTATTTCAGACCAATAAAGAAATTCCTCAAAAAAAGAATGGGTAATTTTCCGGTCAGCGATTTGCCGGATTTTACAGAGAATGATTTTCCGGATGGTGTATTCCGACAGAAAAATGTCATTCCCCGATCCTGACTGTTCCGCTTGAAAATAAATTTCTTTCAATTCCTGTTTTGTGATGAGGCTGTTGAGAAAAAAGTTTATGATCTTCTGTGAGAAATCTTCTGTCAGCAAGTGCCTGTTTCCCGGAGAATATTTTCTGAACACACCAATGAGCAGCAGAGGAAGAACTGCATCATAAAGGGCATATTCTCCATAGGCTCCGGACTCAAAACGGATTCTGCTTTGATTGCAGGAGGCATGAGACGGATCAAATTTCTGCCGGTTACAGGAGTAGCAGACTTTTCCGTGATCGATCCGGCAAACGAGCCGGCTGCCGCAGACACCGCAAATCAGTCGTCCGGACATCGGCAGCCAGTGAGACTTTTTATTCTTCTGTTTCTTTTTCTTTTTTTTCATAATTTCCTGAACCGCGAACCAATCGTTTTCGGAGATAAGCTCCTGTCCGGTTATTTGTATATTTTTGATCAGTTCTCCTCCGGTATTATATTGCATTCCGGCATACAGAGGTTGTGCTGCAATGCTGTAAAGCAAACTCGGGTACATAATAAGAGAACCGTTTTTTTGATTGCAGCTGCGCACGATGGAGTTCAGGGGTTTTCCAGACAAGATCCCTGAAAAAACCTCCCTGACGATCTCAGCTTTTTCCTGATCTACTGAAAGTTTATCTTTTCCGCAATAATTAATCGCAAATATACGCGTACCGCAGCATAATTTCCCGCTGTCGCGTTTGATCCGGAATGCATTGATGCTGTTCTGCCGTTTTTTCTTGAGATCTTCGTAAAGGATGCTGTTTTTCATTCCTACGATCAAATGCTGATCAAACCGCCGCAAGTCAATTTCTTCCCCTTGGAACTGGAAGATCGTTATGCCATTTATTCTCAATAAATTATGAATATAATTCTCTAAAAAGCTGTGATTGACGGGGCGGTAAAGACGGGTCATCTCATTGACCAGAAGGATATTTGCCTCCGGCAGTTTTTTCAACAATTCGCCCAACCCTTTACGGAATCCTTTTTTTCCGCTCTGTTCCTTCATCCAGCTTTGATATGCGTCATCAAGTTCAGCAATTTTTTCTGCACCTTCGGGATAAAGTTCTCCGCTGTTGTTCAAATCCCGGTATATTCCTATGATTTCCAGATTTTTCTGTTGAGCCAAACCTACGCAATTTGAGATTTGAGCCTCGACTGATTCCGAAACATCATCTTTTCCACTGCTTTGTCTTGCATAAATAAGTGCTTTCATTTTTCCTCCTGTTGATTGCATCTTATAAGTTCTGGAACGGTTTCAATATACAGGAATATGTTTCAAAAGTAAAAAAAAAAGAATTACGCCTATCGTACTGTTGGTAGTAATCGCCATCATCGCGATCCTCGCTGGTATGCTCCTCCCCGCACTGAACTCTGCCCGTGAAAAGGCCCGTAGAGCTAACTGCCAGGGTAACCTCAAGCAGATCGGAACCGCTCTCAAGAGCTACTCCATCAGCGAAAACCTTCTCCCCATTCATTCCGGAGCTTCCAATGGTGCATCTGCCGGTACCAGCTCCCTCGCGCTGTTGATCGCAAGCGGCGAACTGACCGACTACAATGTCTTCGTTTGCCCCTCCTCCACAACAGCTAAGGGAACCGCTCCCGCAACAATGAACATCGCAAATGCCGCTGGCAACCTCGTCGGTCATATCTCCTATGCTTACATCCCCGGTATCGACTCCGCAGCAGGAGCTTCTTCCGGTATCGCAGCTGACGGTTACACCGGTGATGGAAGCACCCTTAACCATACCGATTTTGGTAACATCATGTATGGCGATGGTTCTGTCCGTCCCTCCACCGGTACCACCAGCAAATACTGGCTCAAGGATGCAGGTTGGACAGGCGATCATACGGGTGTTGATGCTTCCTGGATCAATCCCGCAGACCAGAAAGGTCCCAAGATCATCGACTAATCTGAATAAGATCAGTTGAATCTGAAATTTGAGACTGCCGCAGGCTTCAAATCTGCGGCAGTTTTTTTATTTATCGTTTTGGGGTAAATATAAAAAATTTCTCTATGGAGGCAATTGCAAAAGTCTTCAAAAATGGCAGAAAATTCTTGTTGCGATCTGCAAATAGAGCGTTTTCGGTTTATTTTCCATAGCTTCAGCGAAGGAGGATGGTAGCCACGCTCAAACTGCCATTTCCAACTCATCAACAATCTTTTTTCAGCCAAATTTTGCCGGACTTTTGAAATTACCTCTATGAATTGTTAAAACATTCTGTTCGGGGTGTCTGTGCCCTATCAGGGACGGCTGTATTTTTTGAATGGTCAAATAACAAAGCAGGAACCATTGCAAAAAAATGAATTTCTGCAATGATCCCTGAATAAAAAAATCCGGTTTGATTTTGAGAAACTCTCCGGTCAGGAGAAGAGAATTGTCATAGTACCTTCTTCTGCTGCGGTGATTTCAATCAAGCCTGCCCGGAGCGTCTGCCAGAGAATTTCTTTGCCGTTCAACAGGATCTTTGAGGGCTGCTCCGTCACACCGCACTGAAGTTTCATTGCGCCGCTGCCAGAGTATTTGAACTCGATTTCCGCATGATCGTCCATCCAGCGGGCAGATTCGATCCGCATCTCTTCCCAATGTTCCAGCCAGAGTTTATGCTTCCGCATTTCCATCCATGCAAGGAGCTGGCAGAGAAAATAATTTTCCGGCAAAGCACGGCTGTAAATGTGGATCCCGCGCCATTCCCGGATCATACATTCATGCTGCAGACCATATTCAAGAGCTTCATAAAACTCTTCTTCCGGACAGTTCACGTCAAGAGCCTTGTCGATGAGCATTGCAGTGTACTGCTGGATCGCCCACCATGCAAGGTTCTTCTCTGATTTCTGAATCGCTCCGGAACGGGTGGATTCCATGAGACGGCTGAGCATTTCAGGATATTTCTTCCCGCCGAACCTGCGCATGGCAAGATAGGTTTCCGGATAAATCCCCTCTGTCGTGAAGTTGTAAATAGAATCCGGACGGACTCTCTGATCTGTGAGGACAGGCACGTTCTGGAACGCAAGGTTCGGGTTGGATTCTTCATGGAAATGCTTGGTGTTGTACCACGGTTCCACTTCAAAATATTCCGGGAAATATTTCTGCGAAGCCTTCATGATCGCCAGACGCAGGGCAAGCTGTTTTGCCGCGTTGTAGATCCCGAACGCACGGCTCTCTTCATCGCCGGCAGCTTCTGCCATCCGGATATAAGTCGGGAACAAACCGTAATTTGCGCCTTCCACCCAGGTGATCCCGTTGTCGCTGTACCCGGTTCCCATGCAAGCCCAGTCGTGCATCAGATCGAAGAAGGAGTAAACTTCTTTGACAAGATCCCAATGTTTTTTGACTTCTGCAAAAGATCCGGTTGCCAACGCGCCGAGATAAATATAATAGAATGTAAGACCTGCGCCCCAGTCGTTTTCGATCAGAGGCACTTTCAGATTGAAAATCTCTTCCTGAGTTCCCTCTTTGATGACGTTATCGGAGAAGAAATACAGATTCAGATAGCAGATTTTGAACTGAACTCCGGTGAACGGCTCTTTCCGGTCATACCAGTTTTTCAGATAAATATGCTTCTTCGCCGGATCCTCATACTGTTCGATCACTCCCGCATGATCCGGTTTGTTGCGCATCATCACGCTCCAGTCAATAACGGTATAGTCGGATGTAACATCTTTATCCAGAACGATCTTCATTCGTTCATCCAGTTTTTCCAACAGAAACTTTTTCTCTTCGCCATCCATGAAGAAAAGCATGGAAGAGACCATGGAGAACGGTTCCAGCAATGCTCCGGCATAAGGATAGGAGACCCGGTTTTTACCGAAGAAACTGACAAGGTTTTTGTAAGGTTCAAACCCTTCCCGCAGTTTTTCCGGGAGTTTGGAATCAACATCCCGCAGCGGGAATTTCCGTGTCAGCGGCATATACGGAAGAGAGTATTCCGACCAGCTGCCGATCCGTCCGTTCAGATAACCGTATTTTGTGGGGAATCCGAAATCGGTAACGGATTCCAGTTCGGCGGTTTCAGAAAGCGTTGACGGCGGCGGGAACGGTGCAAGTTCCAGCGGTTCTGTCCCCCAGACATCCTGAATGTAACGATACTCGAATTTCTGCCGGACCGTCACTTTTTGAGCGGCATCATCCAACTGGAAGTAATCGCAGCATTTTACGGGATAAGCCAGAAGCGCACGGCTCCAGAAACGGCATCTTCTGACAGCATCTTCCAGCGGCATTTTTCCCGGCTCGAACCTCCCGATCCCGAAGGGCGTGCAGCTGAGCATCAACGGTGTTCCGCTGAACTCGATAGATTCCAGTCTGCCGGATTTGTTGCGGATGACTTTCATATTTTCCGGGTTGCGGTCGAAAACAAGCATCAGGGGGACATCCGGAAATTCTGTGCTGTCGTAGAGCAGCACCCAGTTTTCCGCCATTCCTGCAATATCGGCATCGTCAAGAGAAACTTCTTCGATCCCGTCAGCGCGGGGGATGAGTATGGATTGATAATTCCCGGCAAACTGCAGTCCGGAAACGCGCATGGATTTGGATTCGCTTTCCGTCAGGATCGCCGGAGAAGCCAGAGAATAGGTACAGGAAAAGGTTTTTCCCTCGTGCTTCGCAGCCCAGCGGACACTCAGATGATTGATAGTGATCTCATCTTCTTCGATTCCGGTATCACAAGGTTCGAAAGAACCGTGAAGTCCCATGCCTTCCGGAAGGAGTGAATAGCTCCAATGATAAAGTTTCTGGTACTTCGGCTGACCGCAGAGGTACATTTTATCCACGATCCCCAGCGCGGGCATGGCACAATCCAGCAAGCCGTCGCCTTTGGAAAAACCGAACCGTCCGGGAGATGTTTTTCTGCCTGCTCCGAGATGCCATCCGGCAACATCCGGAGAAGAGGAGTCCCGCTGATATTCCGTTGCTGTAAAAGAGTGTTTTTTCTGTTTGAAAACCGGTTTCGCGACAGGTTTTTCCGCCGGAACGATGCTGAAGCCGATCTTTTCCAGATCAACGACTCCATTTTCCGGAAGGATCATCTCTGCGACCAGTCGGTTTTCCCCATCTTTGAGCGTGATATTGATCCCGAACCGGCTGAACTCTTCATGGTTATACATTGCATTGGATTTCAATGCGGGGAGAGATTCCCCATTGACAATCAGGTTTTTCAACCGGGGCATGGTGCGGTGATGGGGCTGCGGATAAGGAGCCGCCGGACAGGGTGCCAGAAACACAAAGTCTCCGACCAAACAGGAAACGACAGTCGTCAAAACAACGTTATCCTTCTCCTGCTGAACGATTTCCCAATTTCCCAATTTCGTTTCAGAATTAAAATCACAATAGTAACGATGATCGCCGCCCATATTCCACCTTCCTGTCGGTAATTTTCTGTTTCCGGATAAGGGTTGTCCATCACCTTTCTTGTCCTCCGCAGCCTTGTGCGAAGGAGGATTCAAACCTTTTTGCGGCATATCAATTTTTTGTGGACAAAAAATTGATATGCCATCATTAAGCAAAAAAAAATGATTTACCAACACTTACAGAAAACAGAGCTTTGATAATTTTCTGTTTTTTTTATTTTATCATGGTCTACCTTAAAAATCAAGCTGTTTTCACGGATTTTTTTAAATTGCCTGATTTCCATAATCAGCCCGGGCAGATTTTACAGGGAATACAGCCAGTCCTGTATTGACTTTATGAAAAAAATTATCGCTTCCGGAGGTCAGAACAACAACCGGAAGCGATGAGAAAAGAACATACTCAAATTTCGTTCAGGATTATTTGATTTTCGCCCGGATTTTATTAAATTCCTGAGCGGAACCGGCGAAGAGGATTATGCCGCCGCCCGGAGCAATTTCGACAAAACCTTTTCCTGCATTTACGGGGATCTGTTTTCCTGTTTTGAAATCAAAAACAGGAATGTTCGGGTCTTGCAGAGTGAACTCAACCTTTGCCGGTTCCGTAAAAGGTTTGTAGCTTGCAAGATTCCCCAGAGCATCAATTCTGATATCATCATTCTCATTGAAGAAAAATCTGCTGTTTGCGCCCCATGTTCCGACATTTGCGTTATGGATAACGATTCCGTGTCCTTTCAAGCCGCAGAAGGTGAAAGTCCGGTTGAAGAAATTCTTTTTCTTATTTGTTACAATGACGGAAGTTTCGATTTTTGTCATCATGGGAATGAGTTTTTTATAAGGAGCGAGTTCTTTTGCAGTTGCGGCAAACTCCTGCAGTTCTCTGTTTTCGATCCCATCACGACCGGCAAGCGTCAGCCAGGTGATATTTCCGAGGAGGCTATTCGGTTTTCTCTTCATTGCATTGAAAATTGCCTGTGCAGGTGTCAGTTTCATATCCGCCTCAGGGGATGGGGTATAGCTCCAGAAAAGGACACTTCTGGCACCTTCCAGGATCCCGGTCCAGATTAAAGCTCGCAAACAGTTTCCGGGGAGACGGTAGTATTTCCATGACCAGCAGAAATCTTTTCCCTCCAGATTTGATTTACTCCATCCGAACCGGTTACTTTCCACACATTTGACGATTCTCTTGTAGGCACTGTTTTTCCCCCAGGCTTTTTTCAGATCCATTGTACCGCTGAGATAACCGTTAGCAGTTACGACGAAAAGAAAATCCGCACCGCGTTTTGCTGCTTCCGGATAATATTTTGCCGCTTCATTACGGGTCCAGTTCAGAGCAAAAGCAGGACTTGCCAAATATCCGCCTGCGGAATATTCCCACCAGAAACCATATCGGTCTGTTCCGTAAACTGCTGCATCGGGGACAGGGTTGTCTTTGGCTGATCCGAGATTGCTGTGAACGGTCACGATCTTCATATCCTGTGCATATTCCATGATCTTCTGATAATAGCGTGCCATGCCGTTAACATCCTTATGCGGAACTTCTTCACGGATGGAAAATGCCATGATTTCCGGACAGCTTTTATATTTTGCAATAAACACTCCGGCTTTTTTTGCCTGCTGGTTTTCATATTTTTCAGTCCATTTTTTACCGGGGAGGAAGTAAGCAAAATCCAGCTGGAGATAGGCTTTTATTCCATATTTTTTCAGAAGCGGAAGCCAGACCTCTTCAAAAGTTTTTCCGGTAGGATCGGAAACAGTCAGATGAATTGCGTTCACACCGCATTCACTTAAACGTTTGAAATGCCGGTCAATAAATATTTTGAGATCCTCGCCGTTACTTGCAGCGATCCGTTCAAAGGCATAATCATAAATATAAACTCCCATTTTGAATTCTTTTTCTGCTGCATTGAGAGTCATTGCACCTAACGCCAGTAAAAAAACGAAATAGTTTTTCAAGATCTTGAACATATTTTTAACTCCGTTCCATTGCCTGCTGTTTTTTATTTTGTGATCAATGAGGCAATTTCAAAAGTCTTCAAAAATGGCAGAAAATTCTTGTTGCGATCTGCAAATGGAGCGTTTTCGGTTTATCCTCCATAGCTTCAGCGAAGGAGGATGGCAGCCACGCTCAAACTACCATTTCCAACTCATCAACAATCTTTTTTCAGCCAAATTTTGCCGGACTTTTGAAATTACCTC
>JAFTJI010000108.1 GCA_017456495.1 Lentisphaeria bacterium
ATTGAGTTCCGGCAGAGCCGATGCGAACGGCACACAAGCCATGGATAGACTGGGAAACTGGGAGTACAAGGAGTTCTGGGATTTCTGGGAGCACTGTTTTTCGCGCCGGGGTGCGTGAAGAAATGACCATTCGACAAAAGCTGTCATTGTCCGTTTTCTCCCGATACTCGGACAGATCAGCTTTTCCGGCAGAGCCGATGCGAACGGCACACAAGCCAGGGATAGACTGGGGAACTGGGAGTACAAGGAGTACTGGGATTTCTGGGAGCACTGTTTTTTCGCGCCGGGGTGCGTGAAGAAATGACCATTCGACAAAAACTGTCATTGTCCGTTTTCTCCCAGTACTCGCAGTATTCCCAGTACTCCCGGAACCCGGGCAGACAAGCAAAAAAGACTTTTGTAAAAATCTTTTCCGCTTGTCCGCTTACAAAATTTTACTTTGCAGCCAGATCGGCTTTGATTCCGTTCAGCATCGCTTCAAAGCGTCTGCCGTATTCCACATAGCTGGAATATTTGATCTCTTCCAAATCTGTGGTGTTTTCAGAAGCATCGTGGAACACCGCCGCAACGTGGGGTTCCATGGAGAAACCACCATCATAACCATTCTTGAGAAGGTCGATCAGAATCGCACGGACATCTCCGCTTCCGTCGCCAGCCCAGCAGTATTTGCACGGCGGACGGGTCTTGCCGTCTTCGTGGGGAACCGCTGTGCCGTCTTTGATGTGGACGTAAGAGATGAACTCTTTCACGTTGGAGTAGAACTCCCATGAGGACTGGAGCGCATAGGGGAAAGAACCGATCCTGCGGTAGTTGAAGACAGGGTTTCCGGTGTCATAGATCAAGGTGAACGCCTTGCTCTTGACATTGTCCAGAAGCTTCAAGGTGTGCAGATAGGAAAGACCGCCGTAGTTCATGCAGTTTTCATGACCGTAAATGATCCCGTTGTCTTCGCAGATTTTGACGAGTTCGTTGACTTTTGCGAAGATGATTTTTTCCAGTTCCGGGTTGTCCGGCTCTTCATCTTCCACCGTTTTGAAGCTCATGCCGCGAAGCATTTTGATTCCGAGTTTATGCATACGGGGGATCGCTTTATAGAGAAGATCTTTGCTGAGGGCAAAATCTTCGTCGCTTCTGGGATGAAGTCCCCAGTTTGCAATGCTGCTGCCGTAGCAGTTGAACGCCACGCCTGCATCGCTGAGTTTACCGCAAAGGGTTTCAAACTCTTCTTCAGTGAGAGTGGAAAGGTTTTTTCCGTCGATGTTACGGGTTTCGATGAATTTCCAGCCGAGTTCTTTGGTCGCTTTGATCTGAAGATCAATGCTGCTGCCGGCTTCATCTGCGAATCCTGTTAAAAACATAATTATCTCCTGTAATATTTAATGGGTGAGGCAATTTCAAAAGTCTTCAAAAATGGCAGAAAATTCTTGTTGCGATCTGCAAATGGAGCGTTTTCGGTGGTTACCCCGTGGGTAGCCACGCTCAAACTACCATTTCCAACTCATCAACAATCTTTTTTCAGCCAAATTTTGCCGGACTTTTGAAATTACCTCGGGTATCAGAGTTTGCCGATGCGTTCGCACCATTCGAGGGTTTCGACCAGACTTTCCTGAACTGTTTTTGTGGGCTGATAACCGAGGACGTTTCTGACCTTGGAGATATCAAAGCACATGTGCAGGAGCAGGAAGTCCATGCGCCATTTCATGGTGACTTCGGGGTAAATATCTTTGAGGTTCTGCGCCGGACAGTGGGAGATTTCAGACTTGCTGCCGAGATACTCCATGGCTGTCTTCAGGTATTCGCCCAGAGTGATAGCTTTGGCGCAGGAGATGATGAACAGCTCCCCGCGGATGAGATCGGGCTTGTCGATGGCTTTCACAAATGCGCTTGCAAGATCCCAGTTATAGCCGGACTGCAGGAGAATATCTTCGCAGGGCGCAATGGTGATGGGCTGGGAGGCTTTCAGCATCTGGAAGAATTTGATATCACGGGCCCCCCAGAGTTCCAGCGGGATCCTGCCGGGTCCGATGATGTTTGTCGGACGGAAAATAGTGACAGGGAATCCTTTTTCGTGATACATGCGGAACGCATAATCATCACGCTGACACTGATCGTAAAAGTTGAACGGGGTTTCCAGTCTCCAGGGGTGTTGTTCGTTTGCCGGGAAATGCTGCAGCGGAACGAATGTTCCTGTGGAACTGCAGAAAAGGACGTTGGAAACACCCGGGAAATACTTCATGTAGAGATCCACAGAGTGGATTTTCGGAACGGTGTCGATCACCACATCCGGTTTGATGGGTGCGCAAACATCCCGCAGGAAGTTTTCATCGTTTTTATCGCCCATAAGCATTTTGACACCGGTGAGGTCAACCAGATCATTTTCATATTTTCCGCGTGCAGCTCCATAGACATCATGACCAGCCATGACAGCAAGCTGTGCGATACGTCCGCCGATTTCTCCGGTCGCGCCGAAGATCAAAACTTTTCTTCCCATATTTAACTCCTGTTTTTGGGATTATTCAAGTTCAAAAGTGAATTCATTTTTTGCATCTTTTCTCCAAGCCAGATAGCGTGTGGAGGGAGAATTTGCAAAGAACGGTGAGAATGTTTTTGCTTTAATGGTCTTTCTATCGGGCATGAATTCCAGCAGTCTGAGCCAGCCGTCGCCGCCGTTACCGCTGAATCCGCCGCCGATCGCCTGGGTATTGAACGCCATCTGGGCAACGGTTTTTCCGGAGCTGTTTTTATCCAGGGAGAACCCGACAGCTGCATCCCAGTCATCAGGTCTGCAGACATGACCGCAAACAACAAGACGGATATTTTTTGCCGGATAGACCAGCTTTTGGAAGATCTGTTCTCCGGGATTTCCGCCCTGTTTGTTCAGAACGTAATTTTCTTTTTGAATCCGCTTTCCGGTTCCGTAAATGTAAGAATGAGTCAGGACAATTCCGAAATGGTTTGCGAATCTGGGATCATCCGCAACGGATTTTGCCCATTTAAGATCTGCATCTGTCGGAGCAAACTGCAGGGAAAGCACCAGAAACTTTCTGCCGTCGGGGTAGGGCGCCTGAAACTCATAGGCTGCTGTTTCCAGCGTGGTAACTCCAAAGGCATTGGGGGCACAGCCGACAAGCTGCCGCCGGGTCAGCGGATTCCGGTCTGTCGGGAAGAAATCATTGAACCATGAGTTCCGGTTCTGGGCACTTGTGATGCCGTAATCATGGTTCCCGGTGCAGAGAATATAAGGAACCTGTCCGTCAAGACGTTCCATCAGACGGGAGAATGCTTTGTACTGCTCTTTTCCGATATAATCTGTCTTGCGGTGATTTCTTGGAACACCGTCTTTTTTCGCAACCATCCGGACGTCATTGTAATAAACGAGGTCTCCGGTGAAAAGAACCTGCTGGATGTTCATCTCTTCCCGTCTCCGCACGATCCAGGCGAGCATCATATCCAGAATCCCGTGATTTTCCATCTGCTTGGTATAAGTCTGGACATCAGGAACAACGACCATTGTCCATGACTGGGGATTTTCCAGCGCGGGTGCTTTGTATGCAGCTTTTTTCACTGTTGCAGGTTTGACTTCCGCTTTTTTCACAACAGGCTGTGCTGCCGTTTTTTTTGCGGGAGTCATACATCCCTGGGTAAATAATGCGGTTGCTGCTGAGAGCAGAAAAACGGGGAGCAGTTTCTTTAACATTGTTTGCCTCTCTTTATGGTTAATAATTTTTGAAATTCAGTTACAAGTTCCGGGATGGAGATATTGTAATCTCCAGTTTCCACTTCGCTCTGCCATGAGATCAGACGGGGGGCTTTGTCCAGAGTTGGGATCAGTTCTGTCCAGTCGATTTCTCCTTTTCCCGGCATCCTGTGCCAGTCGCCTGTCCGGTCGGTATCGTGCATGTGAACGGTCACGATGTGGGGCAGGAGTTTTTTCAGGGGATCGGTACAAAAATCCAACGTGATCCCGGATTCATAAGAAAAGACCTCTCTGCCCGGGGCAGGGGTCAGATAATGAGTGTGTCCGGTGTCAAAACAGCAGCCGAAATTTGGGGAATGGAACGTTTCAAACAAAGGCAGCAGGGCATCCGCACTGCCGGGGTTGTCGCAATTGTTTTCCAGAGCTATGACCAGCCCCAACTTTTCAGCTTCCGGAATCAGTTTTTCCAGAGCCTTTGCCGCAAGTTCATTGTAAACTGTTGCCGGAGTTCCGAAATAGATATGCTCATAAGCTCCCATGTGAACGGTATAAGTTTTGCATCCGATATCGGCGCAATATGCCATTGCCCGCTTGTGGGCTTCGATCATGGGAGCGATCAGGGAGGGAAAACGCCCGCCTGTGCCCAAGCCAAGCGCGGCTCCCCAAATTCCATGGGCATCGGGGAACGACAAATCATATTTTTCAGCCAGCCGCATAAGCCGCAGCAGGAATGCCGGTTCATCCATGATCCTGTCCAACAGATTGCTGGAGAGAACCAACCGATGCCAGCCGCAGTCACGGAATTGGGCAAAATAACGTTCCATTTCCGCTTCCGGAATCTCTTTCCACTGGTAATAATGCGACAGCCGTTCCATGATACAAACTTTATTTTACAGTGATCGCAGCATCTTTCAGGATCGTCTTGACACTTTTCAAACCGGTTGCGTTGGTCTGGATGAAGAAAATCGCCTTTGCGGTTCCTCTTGGGAATCCGGTCAGAGTATAACCGGACGTTGCATGTCCTTTGACCGTTGCGGTGATCGTGATGAAATCTTTATCAGCCTTGACTTGGGGTGCAACAAAGAAAAGGCCTCCGCGGATATGCTGACGGATCCCTGTTCCGGCGGGAATATCTTTCGGAAGCGGCTGCTTCAGGGTAACGGTCCAGAAATCCCCGGTTTTTTCGATTTTTACGGGAGCGCAAACAGCGATATCAAAGTTGGGAAGATCGGAGAAATCTTCTTTTGCGTTGATTGCAAGTGCAAGGTATCCATAAGGTTTCCATGCTGAAGCATTTTTGACTTTCAGAACCTTATCGCCCTTGGATGCTTTCGCCGCCAAGGTTGTGAAAGTGCCTTTCTGATCCAGAACATTCTGAGCGTTGATCATTTTGTTGTCTGCAGTGAAACAGCGGAATCCGATCCGGATGACAGGTGTACCGCCTTCTCCTTTTGCTTTCAATGAAATTTTGTATTCTTTTGCCGGATCAATGCTCATGATCGGTGTACGCATCATAAAAAACGGAATGGTGCTGGTGATGCTGTTTTCGGCAAAAATAACACGCTTTTGGGTTGAAGCATCCCATGTTTTCCTGTTCATCAAATCGACTTTTTCCTGTGCGGCAACGATGGTGCTGAACAGAATTGCGGCGGTAAAAGCAAACCATTTTTTCATAAGGCATCTCCTTTCTATAAAATGTCTTGATGTTAATGTAGCCTGTTTCATGGTTATTTCAAATCAGTTTCTGTTGAAAATTTACATTTTTTCAAGAAGTTTTCAGGGCAGTTTGAAGCGGCATGAATTCCGGAGCCCGGTTGTCCGTTCCCGGAGTTCCGCCCGCCAGATTCCCGGTTTGGAATCCAATGCAATGCGGACAGGGATCTTCAGAACGCCGTTTTCCATGACATAATATCCGCTTTCATCGGTGAGTTTTCCGGCTCCGTCATAAAGTTTCAGCTCAATGATCTGCCGTCCGGCGGTGATTTTTTTTCTTGGCACTCCCCAGAGCGAACATTCCAGATAGAGCGTTGATCCGGCTTTTGCAATGCTTGGGGCTTTGACATTAAGCGAAATGGGGCGTTCCGGATAAACGCAGAAGAGACGTCCTTCTCCGGGTCCCAGTTCAAAATCAAAATGCCAGAGCCGGTTTTCCGGATACGGTCTGATTTTTGAAGCATCCTTGAAATCGTAGATCGCGGAAACAGAATTTCTGTCAGGTTCAAAGGAGAGCTTGACTTTCTGCCGGACGCCGTGGGGTTTGAAATCGATTCCCTGGATCCGGCGCAGTACAGAATGTTTGCCAAGATAACCGTCCGCACTCCACAAGTTGTTGATAACAATAAAATAGCGAACGCCGTTGTGAAGCCGTTCAAAGTACATGACGGGTCCTTTTTCGCCGACAGCTCTGAATCTCCGTCCGGTATTCTGTTTGGCAAGTTCTTTCACAAAATCGTTGCAGGCAGCAAACTTTTCCAGATCATAACCGTTCCAGCGGTAGTTGAGTTTCACCATATTCGGATAGGTGGCGGTGCAGTAGTCATCTACGACGATTTTTGCGTGTCCGGATGCTTTGATCAGGGCTTCATGGATCTCTTTGGAAGCCGCGCTCCGCATGGGAACTATGATGGTATGATATGCTCCCAAACCGTCTTTCAGGAATTTTTCCCGGGAAACGACATCAAAATGAATGTTGTTCTGAGAAAGTGCGCGCAGCCATTGAGTGCGGACACGGAATCCGTTCCAGTCATGTTCGGAATAGTAGGTGATATCTTCCGGCAGGAACAGAGCGACTTTTGCCTGCGGTTCTGCGGTGTCGCGCAGCAATAAGGCTGCCGGATAGAAGATTTCCCGGACAAATTTTCCGTAAGTTTCCGCCATTCCTTTCATGGGAAGATATGTTTTTGCGGAAGTTTCGGCATCGTACCAGCCGTAAGTATTGAAGAAGCAGAGATCGTGCATGGGGGCGACTCCGGCTGCAACCCATGAGTTGGCAATCAGTCCATCCACAGAACGGGGCATGAAATAAGTCTTACCGTTGAGCGTTGCTTTTTCCTGACTGTTTGTCCAATAATACATCGAGAGAGTCGGCTGATATTTTTTGCCGTAGACCTGCGCCCATGACCAGCCATGACGGAGTCTTCCGGCAACATCCATGAGAGACACTGTGTAAGCCCAGTCGGAACCCATTTCCACGCTGTCGAACAACCCCGGATAAGCCGGGTCTGTCCAGAGAAGAGTATCCGGCTTGAGCTGTTTCACAACCTTTCCGGTATCACGGTTCAGAGCATAGATCATATCTCCTTTCTGACGGTACCAGTAGAGCATTTTCCATGCTTTCCCGGGCTGATAAACTCCGTTGCCATCGAACTGCATCTCTTTGTGATCCAGACACATATCCGGATTGATCTTTGCTTTTGCAACGGGCGGCGCAAAACCGAGAGCGTTCTCTGCATACTTCATCAGAACAGGATATTTTGTCCAGTCTGCGAACCGCCATGTTCCCACTGATTCCGAGTTCAGCATGGTGCTGTACCAAGCGAAAGAGTCCCGCAGATCCCGGATTTCTGAAACGACATCTGCAGCGGTTTTCTTTGTATCAAAATTGTTCCTGACAAGTTCTCTGTGGTTCCGCAGATCCAGAGAAAGCAGCATCCCCTGATTTATGATTTCAGCAGCTTTTGCCGCCGAACCGTTCCGGGCATTGATCCCGAGTTTCTTTTCATATTCAAACGGGACAGCTCCTTCGCCGCCCCAGGAGATGAAACGGATCAAATCTTTCCGCAACGCACCGCGGATCTGATAGGTTCCGGTATAGCTGAAAAGGTTTTTCCCTTTCGCTTCAATGCAGAGTTTCAGCGGACCGCTCCCGGGTGTTTTCAGTGCCGGATACATCTTGAACCGAACCTGATTTTTGCCTGGTTTCAGCAAGAATTTTTCGTGCCCATCCCGGAAATCTGTGATAGTGAAAAGAGAGACTTCCTGCGCTTTGTCGGAGACCACTTCCACGGTGATTCCGGCATCGGGATCGTTCCGGTAAAAGACAGGAACGGAGAACGGAAGAACGTTCAGGGATTTGTTTTTCAAAGAAGCGGCAATCGGTTTGTCTGCGGTTGCAAGTTTCTTGATCTCTTCCGGTTTCAATGCACGGGAGAAAACCAGAAATTCGTCAAGAATGGCATCTGCACTGCGTTCGGACCAGAGATTTTTTCCCACACAGAACAGATATCCATCCGTTGAAAAATCGGAGAACGTGCGTTTGGATTCCCCTTTCCGTATCCCATTGATATAGTAGATGAATTTCGATTCATCCCAGCTGATTGCAACATGGGTCCACTTGCTGAATGTTTCCTGACGGAAGTAAAGTGTTTGAGGCGTTCCGGTAACGATCCTGTTGCCATCCATGCACCACAGCGGTTTCCGCCAGCCCACCCCGAAGCAGAACAGACCAAAATAGTTTGATTTCAGATTCGTTTCCGTTGGTAATTTCACAAAGAAACTGATGGTTCCCTGTTTTTTCGGGAAGATTTTTCTGATGGAATCCATGGAAAGTCTGATCCCGCTTTCCAGAACGGGTCTGGCACTGTTCCCGGGAAGAAATCCAGTGGGAGCTTCCGTATTATAAGGATAGATAAGCGAGTGTTCCAGCTGCATTTTCTTGAACAGTATCGGCTTGCCGGAGCTGTTTTCTGCTTTGATGACAGCTTTCTGTTTCCTGATTTGAACAGAGCGGACATCTGTCCGGGCGACTACGGCGAACCGCTGCCATTCCCCGTTCAAAACAAATTCCTGTCTGCCGATGGTATCGCTGCGGAGTCTGTTTGTATAAGCCGGATCTTTATTGATCAGCTTGTTTTTTGCAAATTTATCCAAAGCTGCTTTGATCTGTTTTTCGGAAAGCGTTTCCGGAACAAATGCGAGTTCCAGCGTAATTTTAGATCCCTTTTCCCCTTTGACCCAGACGGAATAAGTCAATGCAGTTTCCGGAAGTGTGAAAAATGTTCTCCTGTTCCAAAGTTGAACGGGGATCGTTTCCGAAACAAATCCTTTTCCGGTTACCCGCAGCAGTTTCTCTTTTCCCTCTGTTGAAAAATCCAGTTTGGTTTCCGGCAGACTCCGGAAAAACTTTGCAGAAGCAGGTTCAGCCATTTCCGGAGGCAGAAAGTTGAACGAACTTCTCTGGAAATAATAGCCGTTTCCGAACTTTCCGGGAACATTTCCGCCTGGCGGGAGAAGCAGTTCAAAAGAGGTCCCGCCGATTGCTCCGGGATTATCAAAATCGAACCGGAGCACCAGATCTTTCTGCAATGCGGAAAGGGTGAGACAAAGCAGTGATAATAGCGAAAAAAGCAGTTTTTTCATTGTGTTCTCCTGTTATTTTTCCAAACGGTAAAGCCGGGTTTCCGTTCCGTTGGTTGTAAATGAAAGTGCATTTGTATTTTCAACCGTTTCACCGGTGAAAACTTCCGTGATTTTTGCAAATGTTTCCGGCAGAGAAATTGTAACTTCTCCGGATTTGCCGACATGGATGCCAAGCAGCCGTTCACTGACATAAACAGGGCAGGGGACAGAAGAGTAGATCCAGACCCCGGCGGCGCAGAGGATCTCCCGCATCTTTTCCGGCGTGATCTCCCGGGGATCATACACATAAAGAGAGTTCCAGCCATCCTGTTTGACAATGTTCAAATCCTTTGTCCCGAACGGAACTCCGCAGATTTTTTCCACATTGGATTCATCCCATTTTCCGGCATTGATGATCCCCGGCGCATAGGACCAGATCACAAGCCGGTTCTCTTTCATGACCCGCTCTTTCAGAATTTTCATCCGGCGCGGATCAAGTTCAAAGGGGTGACACATGATCACAGTTTTGATCCCTGCCAGATCCATTGTTTCAAGGTCATTGAACGAGATGAACCGGAACGGTGCACCGCTGCGGTTCATGTTCAGTTTCCACGGAAGATGGAAGTTGTTGGAGTTGGGGTGCATGTTGTTGATGTAGTAAACATTGCCCGGATCGACAACGATCAAAGTTTCCGCTTTGCTGACAGGCTGGAGTTTTGCTTCTTCCTCCCAGAGCTTGCGGATGGAACCGATGATTCTGATACATTCCGGGGAGTAACTTCCGCCCCATTTGTCAAAGAACCAGAGAGAAGTCCCCTCCACAAGATTGATCGCAAGTTCCCGTTTGATGGAGGATTCCAGTTCCTGTTCGTTGTGCATTGCGACCCACGCTTCGGGGAACGAGCCGCCGTCAGGACCTTTGCTTGTCCAGGTTTCGTTATCGGCAGAGTTGAACATCTGTTTTCCGTGCGCGTGGATCGTGCCGACGACACAGAGAGAGCCGCTGCCGCCGCCGATGCCCCGGTCAGTGGCGGGCGCAAGAAGATAATCTATGGCATCTGATTTGAGCAGCCGTTCATATTCCATGTGACCGTTTGAGGCAAGCATATACTGTCCTTCGGTGGTGAGATAGCCGTAAACTGCTCCCAGTTCCACTTCCGGAAGAACGATTTTCCGGGCTTCTTTCAGGAAGAAATCAATGGTATCTGCGATCAATTCGTTGCAGAATTTCCAGTAATCCACTACATCAGCCTGTTCTTCCGGATCGTAGAAAAGTCCGCCTGCATCCGCCTGGATCAGGGGATCGACTTCTGTTTCGTCATAACCGGACCAGTAACCGGTAGTGTCATATTTCCCCTTGACGGTCAGCTCACGCAACCCCTTTTCCCGTCTGCCCATGGACGGAATATCGTTCCACGGCTTTCCGTTTTCTTTGCACCACTTCCGGAAGCCGTCAAGACGGAAGACGCTTTCTGCACCCCGGCAGCGGTCATGCCACTCTGTCCCGCCACCGCAGCCGAACGCATAAGAGACGATCCGGCTGCCATATTTTTCTGTCAGATGGGCAAGCAGAACTTTCATATATTTCAGCGTGTCCTGCCGCCAGAGAGAACTTCCGGCAACTCTGCCGAGTTCATAATAGGAGTCATGCCGCGCACCGTAAGCCCCGAGATAACGCGCCCACCATAGCGGCGTGTTCAAATCCACAAAACAGATGAATTTTGCATCGGGGATCTTCTTCAGAATATCTTCGAATGCGGCATCGGCGGCTGCCAGATCATATTGATCTTTGCCGGTCCAGACAGGCGGATATTTCGTGTAAGGCGTTCCCAGAGCATTCAGACAGTTGGAGATCATAATAGAATAGGTATCGACTCCGGCATCGAAAAACTCTTTCATGGTGTCGATTTCCGGATAGAAACTGCGGTAGGCTAAAAAACGGTTTTTCATTTTCTCATCTCTTTTCATTCTGTACAGATGAACTCAAACCACTGGTTTACATCCATATGGAAATTCACGTTTGCACCGCCGAAATAATAGAGCGGTCCTTTATAATCATGCTTGATACTTCCATCGGCATCGAAACAAGTGAGGGAGATCCTCAAACCATTTCCGACGGCAGGGGTGAAGGGATACAGCGTACCTTCCGGGAATGCCATCTCATAAATCAGATGTCCGCCTTTCCGTTTGATGAATGTTTTGATCCGTTTTGTATCGACAGAGCCGCCTGCTGGAACGTCTGGTTCCCGATAGTTTCCGACAGTTCCGTTTTTGTGCAGTCCGGTGTGCCCGCGATAGAATCCGGGATTGAACTTTTCCCCGTTCCAGTGCCGCCACGGATAGATCCCGAAGAGAAGATTATCGTCGATCCAGAGCCAGATGTCATTGTGCCGCGTGACGGGCGTGTTATCTTTGACGATTGCCGCCATGTACAAGGTCTTTCCGTGCCATGCCATATAGAATTTTCCGGGGGAAGTCATGGAGTCCGGTGCGGGTTCATCCGGATCGGTCATACGGACCCGCTCCATCAGAACCGGCTTCATGGAGTCAAGTTCCCAGTCGGAAAGATCGCCGTCGATGACCGGCGGCTTTTTCAGTTTCACAGCTTTCCGGAAGTGAAGCCGTTCCCGGAGCTTGATCGTTTCCCCGTTATCCAGCTTGACTGTCACCTCAACAAACTCATTGAAATTGGATTTCGCCATCACGGGATTGAAGACAAACTGAACCGTCCCTTTTGAACCGGGCTCAACACGGAATTTCTCTCTCATTTCATACGGGACCGGGGCAATGGAAAGAAGATCATTGAAAAAGCTGACTGTACCGGAGATGGTTTTATCCGAACGGTTTCGGATCACCACTTCCATGCCGGGTTCTCTTCCGGCAATGGGGGAAAGTTTGCACAAAACCGGGTTTTCCACATTCAGAGTTCCGTAAAGAATACCATAACATTTCCCATCTTTTTCCAACGCAGTAACTATGGGATATTCCCGGCTTTTCAGTTTCGGGAGAGTGACCGGTTTCCGGATATCAAAGAATGTTTCCGTTCCGGATATGAAGAGTACTCCCTCCGGCTCTTTGATGGAATCCAGCTTCAGATCGAAGCTTAATTTTCCGCCCGGCATCCCGGAAAGCGGAGTCAGCCCGGATGATTTCATCTCTTTGAAACTCAAGTTTTTAACGATAGAATCAAAAATCAGCGTGCAAGGATATTTTCCTGTCTGGATGATCGCTTTTCCGTTGACCGGTTTTATGTGGACGATTCTGCCGAAAATATCCCGGAACTTGAAAGGTTCTGTTGTGTACACAATAATGGGATTCCCCGGTGAACCCTCTCTGGGATCGATCCCGCAAACGGTATTTTCACGGTCAAAACAATAAATTTTTGCGCTGGGGAGCATCCGGCTGAACCGGAGCTTTGCACGGTCAAAATCCTGAATGAGATTGCAATACACCATGGTGGAAACGGTGGGCAGGATCGACACCCCGCCGCCCAGAGATGTTTTGTTGTCCCAGCGGCGGGATTCGTTGCCCCGTTCCATCACAAGCTCCGGAGCCATGATGGGACGGTTCACCAGCTGATGGTAACGGTAATTGTCATAGACGGAACTGCCAGGATCGGAGGTACGGAAGTCCGTAGTGTCCGGGTTCGCAAGCGGATTGAGATTTCCCTGATGATAGTAGTAGATCCCCTGGAAATTCTGCTCCATCAGGCTCCAGATCCCGCGCATGGTCCCCGCCGCATAATTGACATGTCCCGGCGGCATCCGCAAAGCTCCTTCGGTCAGAGTGAACGGCGGCGCAGAACGCTTGAATTTCGTCCGGTAGTAATTTTTGTACGGAATCACGCTTTCGTTAAAGGGAAATCCTGCTGTTGCACCGTAAAGATGCAGGTTCAGGAAGTCGGCATACTTCCAAAGCTCATACTTGTCGAAATCTGCGACAGTAACAAAGTTGATGCAGAACCCGACTTTGAGTTCCGGGAACCGCTTTTTGCATTCGGTATAGACTTTTTTCTGCAGAGCAATCACCCGGTCATTGAGCCGCCGTTCCAAACCGGACGGCACGATCCAGTCCAGTGCATGCCGGTTCTGCCGGATGTATTCCAGAATGAAGTCTGCATAAGCATCCACATCATAATCAATCAGTTCCATCCCTTTCCGTCCGGCATAAAGAATGGGGTTCGGCGTTGGTTTCCGCGCACCTTCCGGGATGAAACGGGCAACATGGACCTGTTCAATGTTCGGCATGTAAGTCTGCAGGGGATAGCTTGGCAGTTTTTTTCTGATGATCACCGGACCGGGATAAACGGGCTGAAGCAGCCGCCAATTATAACTTTCAGAGAGTTCGCAGCTGCGGAAGGAGCCTGTTTTTCTGGTCATATCCTGCGCCTGCAGTGATTTTCCCGCAGAACTTTTTCCATCATAATACCTGACAGGAAGCCCCCGTGTATAGAAATAACTTTTCTCTTTTCCTTTCGGCAGGATCGGTTTCGGCATGGGAACGATTCCGAAGAGAGATGTATCTTCCGCCAGAACTTTTCCCTTTGAGATCAATTCTGCCTTGATCCGGTAAAGGATCCCGGTTGGCATATCTGCTTTGTCCCATAAAATGAAGCGTTTGACTTTATGATTTTCCGGTGTGAGTTTTCGGGACTTCGCCGCATCTGAAGCATAAAATTTTTTATCTGCAAGGGGAGCTGCATCCGTCATGGGAACCTTGAAGAAACGCAGTTCATTATATTCAAAATCTGTCACAGTGACATTCAGTACAGCATCTTTCGGGATGTCTCCCCGGATGGAGGCATCGAACCGCAAGTCATCCTGTTGATAAAACAATCCGCCGACTGCCGGATTACTCAGTTCCAACAGATATTTTTCCGATTTTTCCGTCTTCGGTGCAGCTTGGCCGGAACCTTGCTTTTCCGCAACGGTGACATCCGTCAGATAACAGCTCCCGCGAACCAGTTCGCCCCGGAACCCGAACTCGATTTGAATCTTCTCATGTCCCGCCGGAACCGGGATCTCATAATACCGCCAGATCAGATTGTCAATGGTGCGTTTCCCCCACATCCATGGCGATTTTACCGAGTTATCCCATTCGGTGTAAACTGTTTTCAGAACTTCTCCGGTGTCGCAGGAGCGGACAAGTACATGGGCGGCATAAGAAAAATCCTGTTGGACGAGATAGTTATCTGCTGCATAAAAACTGACGGTCACGGCATGTTTTTTGACCGGGATTGCCGGAGAGATCCAGCGGGTGACGTTTCCGGCTTCTTTTGCATTGTTTCTGCTGACCATCAGCGATCCGGTTTCGCCCGGAACGCGGGCAACCTTGCTCCAGCGGCTGTTACCTTCCGCTTTCCATCCGGCATGATTGAATTTGAAGCGTTTTTGATAAAAAACTCTGTTCTGTGCAAAGGTGATTGCAACGGAAAACAAAACAAACAGAAAAAAGATTTTTTTCATTTCTTCGACCTCCTGTCAGATATATTTTTAATGGTACAATCGTTGGAAAAAACACTTTTGAAGAGAGAAATCCCTTTTGATTCCAGTGCATCCGGAAAGATGATCCGTGAGGCTGCTGCCCGGACGATTTCACGCATGGGCGGAATCAGCAGGGAAAGATCCGGAAGAAGTGTCCGTTTCTGGTTCAAATCCTGCCCGCATCCCAGCAGGGAAATATCTTCCGGAATTTTCAGTCCGCCTTGAAGCAGTACCCCATAAACTTTATAAAGAAGTGTATTCGAGTTGCTGAAGAGAGCCGTCGGGCGTTCCGATGACGGTAGAGCAAGGATCTTTTCGCCCTCTTCCTGTCCCGGGAAATTATCGAGTTCCGCCGGAACTTCCACGCTGTAAGTCAGAAGTTCCATCTTCAATTTTTCCGCTTCTTCTTTTGCCGCCTTATAAAAATCATTGGAGTTCCGTCCCAGCTCCGGATCACGGTAAATATCGTAAATGACAAGTCCGATCTTCCGGTGTCCGTGCTGATAAAGGATCCGGACAGCCTCCCGTCCGGTTTCAACATAATCCCGTCCGACAAAATCAAGTTTTTCAGAGATGGAATAAAAAAGCTGTACTACGGGGATTCCGTCTTCCAGAAATTGATGGTAGGATCCGGCATTGTTTCCCTCTTCTGTTGCAACGGGGATCGTGATGATTCCGTCAAGATTCCGGGAACGGGAAGATTCCAGAGAACGTTTTTCCAGTTCAAGCGTTGAAGTCGGATAGAGGATGATATCATAATTCTGCTCATAACAGCAGTCATGCAGCTCTTCCAGAAGCCGCATAAGAATATAGCTGCTGGAACAGTTGAGGAACACGCCGATCAGATAGGATTTTCCCTTTTGAAATCCCCGGGCGGCAATGTTTGGACGATAGTTTTGCTGTCGTGCAATAGCACGTATCTGTTCTCTGGTTTTCTCAGACATCCGGGTGCTGGAGCTTTTATCAGAAAGTGCAACGCTCACCACCGCAGGTGAGACCCCGGCGATCCGTGCAATATCTTTGATCGTTATGTTCTTTTTCATGAGCGTTTTTCTCTTGATTAAACGTATCATCATTTTGGTTATGAATATAGCATATCTTTTTCATGATTGCAAATATTCTTTCCGAAAAAAGTGAAAAATTATCTGAGGTAATTTCAAAAGTCCGGCAAAATTTGGCTGAAAAAAGATTGTTGATGAGCTGAAAACGCTCCATTTTACAGGGCGCAACAAGGATTTTCTGACATTTTTGGCGACTTTTGAAATTGCCTCTATCTCTATTGAAAAGAAAATGATGACTTATTTTCCGGTTGATGCACCAGGAAATCATAAGTTTTTTCTGATGTAATATCAAGAATGAGCATTTCGGATACATAAATGAGCCTTTTATGCTTGTTATCAGGGAAAATATATGATATATTAGTGGTTGAAAAACAAGAAAAGCCATGAAAAGAACAGCGGTAAAAATCCTTTTTCATGCTGAAGCTAAAACAATAATATAAAGGAAGGTGTTTATGAAAACAAAGGTGTTTTTCACTACGCGCCAGAAAAGAAATGTTTCTGAATTTACTTTGATTGAACTTCTGGTTGTGATAGCGATGATCGCAATTACTACTAATGATTGTATCATCGCAAAATGAAAGATTTTTTCAAACTGAAGGAAATCGGAAAATGAAAAATTGTCAATCAAAAAAAAGAGTGTTTACGCTTATCGAACTGTTGGTAGTTATCGCGATGATCGCAATTCTGGCAGGGATGCTTCTTCCCGCATTGAACAATGCAAGAGAATCCGGACGCAGAAGCAACTGTGTGAACAACATGAAGCAGATCGGTCTTGTCAATCAGACCTATGTCAATGATTTCGATGGTTATTCAACAACCACAAATGACTGGCGAGGGCTTTTTTACAGAAATTATATGAAAAATCTCAATCATTTCATCTGTCCTTCCATGCCGAAACACCCGGATCGTCCCATCTATATACAAAATGATAAACCCTACCGTGCGGACTATCATGTAAATATTTCCAGCGTTGCACAGGGACATGGTTTTGATGAATCAGACAAAACGACCCAAAAACATTATTTTTTCCATTACAGAAAATGGGGTACCATCAGGTTTTCATCCAGCGTCAATGTGTTCGGAGAAATTCATGGTTATGCCGACGGGCGTCCTGTTCCGGCAGAACATTACCGTATTGATGGCGGAGCAAACGATATTGTCAGAGATCTTGCGAAGATGTATCTGCCCCACAAAGGATCGTTGAACTTTACGATGGCAGATGGGCATGTTGAAAGCGTGAGCGAAAAGAAATACAGCTATTATATTTCCATCATTCCCCGCATGGATGGTAAAAGCAAAGCCGCAAGCGATATTCATAACTTCTGGTTCGGATATCCTCCGGTCACTCAATAAATCGCAAGCAGGGAAGTATTCATGAAAAACGGTCACTTCTTTTACGATACGAACGGTCAGCATATCAACGCCCACGGCGGATGTTTCCTGAAACATGAGGGCGTCTGGTACTGGTATGGCGAGCATAAAACGGAAGGTTTCGACGGACGGTTTGCCTGGAAGTATGGGGTGCATGTGTATTCCTCATCTGATCTGGAGCATTGGACGGATCACGGTTGTGCTTTAGACATGGTTGACGATCCGGAGAGTCCGCTTCTGCGCGGTGAACGGGTTGAGCGACCGAAAGTGCTTTTCTGTAAAAAGACCGGAAAATTCGTGATGTATTTTCACAGTGCCAACAAAGATCACTCCCGTGCCGATATGGGCGTGGCTGTTTCAGATACGCCGCTGGGACCTTTTGTGTTTCTCTATGCCGAGCGTGCCGAAAAAGGCGTTTGGCCCATGGATGTGACCCGTCGGGACAAAGATCCGAAACGGATCGCAGAATGTCCGACCTGGGAGGATCGAACACCGGATTGGCGTTACCGGATCGAACAGAGTGCAATTGTCGGGCGCGATTTTGAACGCGGGCAGGGTGTGCGTGACCAGACTCTGTTCCTTGATGACGACGGAAAAGCCTATCACTTTTATACCTCCGGAGATAACAGTACGATCCACATTGCTGAACTGACTGATGATTTTCTTCATCACACCGGAAAATATACCCGCATGGCGCAGGGTCGCTGGCAGGAAGCACCGGTCATTTTCAAACGCAGCAACATCTATTACATGCTGACTTCCGGCTGTACGGGATTTCTCCCCAATGCCGCCCATGGTCTCTGGGCAGAAAATATCTGGGGACCCTGGTTTGAGTTCGATAATCCCTGCCGTGGAGAAGACCTTTCCACTGATGCCGGACCGGAATTGACCTGGAACTGTCAGGGCGCATGCGGATTCTTCTCCGGCGGAAAACAGTATGTGGTCTTTGATCGCTGGAACATGAAAAATTTCATCGACAGCCAATATGTCTGGCTTCCGGTGGAGTTCCATGATGACAGGACATTTACCATTACCTGGCAGGATGAATGTGTTCCTGAACTGGATTGATATCAAGAGGCAATTTCAAAAGTCTTCAAAAATGGCAGAAATGTCTTGTTGCGATATCAAGAAAACAATACTATAATCTTTCAATGAAAAGGAGAACGAACTATGTCACAGAAATTGAAGATTGCTATTATCGGAACCGGTTCCCGTGGAACCAGTTGTTTCACTGAACTTCTGAACAAGCGGGACGATGTTGAAATCGCAGCTTATTGCGATACCAACAGAAAACGCGCTGAAGCTGCAGCCGGTATGTATGGAATCAACCCCGCTATTTATTCCACCATTGAGGAGATGGCAGCCAATGAAAAACTGGATGGTGTCATTATCACCGTTCCTGACTGCTACCATCATGAATATGCTGTCAAAGCATTGAATTACGGCTGGAATGTTCTGATCGACAAACCGATCGCAACAAATGTCAAAGACGGTTTGGATATCATTCAGACTGCTGAAAAAACCGGAAAAACTGTTATGATCGGGTTCAACCTGCGCCATCATCCTGTGCTGATCCGTCTGAAACAGCTTATTGATGACGGTGTTCTCGGAAAAGTATTCCTTTGCGAAAACCGTGAATTTTACGGCGGCGGACGCACCTATATGTGCCGCTGGAACCGTCTGTTCTGTTATACCGGCGGACTCTGGATTCATAAGGGAAGTCATGACTTTGATATTTTTAACTGGCTTCTCGGTTTCCCGAAACCGTTGCGCGTGACCTCTTTTGCAGCAGTCAATGTGCTGAATGAAGATGGGATCCCCTTTGAGCTGGAAGATGGTCATGAACCGGGACCGGATTGTACCACCTGCTATTACAAAGATAAATGCGGTGACTGCTATGATATCGGCGGACACGAAAAACCATTGTGGGGACCCGAACAGATCGCAGAAGACGGCTATGTGAAAAACCAGTGCATGTATCTCAGCGATAAGGACAATCACGATAACGGAATCGCCATGGTGGAATACGAAGGCGGCTTGAAAGCAAGCCATTTTGAATGTTTCATCGGCAACAAGGGAGACCGTCTTTATTCTATCGTCGGGGATCGCGGAATCGCAGAAGTCAGTCTTACCAACCGTACCATCAAGATCACTCCCCGCTGGGGCGATGAGTTTGTGACCTACCAGATCGGTGAAGCGGATGGCGGTCATGGCGGAGCTGACCCGTCTCTGGTCGATACGTTCTGCAGAGTTTTGCGCGGAGAAGTGATCCCGAACTCTACAGCCGAACATGGACTGCTTTCAACAGCGATCGGTCAGGCTGCCGAAATTTCCCGCCGGGAACATCGCATGGTGGAAATCTCTGAACTTTACAAGTAAGTCAAGGTTTTACTGCCGGAACTGCAATACCAGCATAGAAAGGGCAACGCAATGGATTCAAAACTGATGATAACTGTTCTTCTGACAGCCGGAGCATTACTTTGTTCTGCCGGAGAAGTTTTTAAACTTGATCGTGTTGAGCATTGGCAGGAAAGATCCCCGCTGACTCAACATTCTCAAGGCATTTTGCGCGGTCGCGGAAGACTGGTCGTCTTATCCTCTGAATTTTATCCTTATGACTCCAAAAAGACATATAAATTCAAAGGTTTGTACCGCCAGCTCATCGGAAGCGACAGCAATATTTTCCGTGTTGGTATTGTACAGTACGACAAAAACAAACAGGAAATCGACTTTGCTTCCGGGCGCATTGTTCCGAAGACAGACACCGTTCTTATAAAGGCTGCTTCTGCAACTGATACGGCGATTTATGTCAAAGACGCTTCCGGCTGGAAACGCAATGGGCTCGCAGCATACGCCGGATCAGCAAAAGAGCTTTCTTATAAAAACACCATCACGCTCAAAGTGCGTTCTATCGAAAAGAGCAGCGACGGATGGAAAGTTTCATTTATCGGACCGATCAATGTAGATCTTCCCGCCGGAACAGCTCTCCGGCAGTACGGTTCCGGCGGCAGATTCCGCTTCTTCGGAAACGGAACCGGGATCCAGGTATTGGGCGATCTTACCTGCACCCACTGGCATCCCCGTGCAAAATATTTCCGTCCGGTCGTGCTTTCCGGAACAAACGGAATCAAGCCCGGGGAAGAAACACCTGTGTTTGAAATGAGACATCCCAGAATTGAGGTATCCGAATGAAATATGGGAAAATTATCTTTGCCATAATTTTTCTGTGCGGAATATCCGTTGTAAATGCCGCTGAAAAATTCTTTCCTGTTCTGAAAGATGGAAAGACAGTTGTTCAATTCATTACGCCGAAAGACGATAAAGCCTGTCTGGAAGCATCAATGATTATTGAAAAATATATTTACAAGAGCACAGGAAAGCGTGCGGATGCAGCCTCCGGCGGGGCAAAAATCTATTTTCAGATCGAAAAGGGGAAGATGGATCCGGAAGGGTTCCGGTTCAGTTTTCCTGCTGCTGACAAAATGGTGATCACCGGCGGTGGTCCCAACGGGATCAAATATGCCGCTCTTGATTTTTGTGAGCGGTTTCTGGGGGTTCGTTTTCTCTATCCCGGACCTGCCGGAGAACATATTCCGAAGCTCAAAAATCTGAATATTCCGATGAAAGAATTTTCGGATGCGCCGAAGTTCTATACCCGTACGCTCGGAAGTGGAAACCGGCATTGGTCGCGGCAGAGATATCAGGATTGGTTCCCGCTGCATCGCGGTGCCATGCCGTACCGTGTAGATGTCGGTCACAATCTTTACAAAATGTTTCCGCCTTCCAAGTATGCAAAGACAAATCCGGATTTCTATCCGATCATAAATGGGAAACGGTATATTCCGCGTCCTCCCCGGCTCGGGTTGCACTGGCAGCCCTGCATGACAAATCCGGCTGTTGTGAAAGAGGCCATCCGGATCATCTGTGATGCATTTG
>JAFTJI010000109.1 GCA_017456495.1 Lentisphaeria bacterium
CATCGTAAAAATCGGAATGCCGCAAAAAGGTTTGGGAATCCTCCTCCGCACAAGGCTCCGGAGGACTAGAAAGGGGTGGAGTTCCGTCTTCGCCTTTCAGGCTGCGCCGTGACAAGTTGAGGAGGGGAAAAAGGACCTTTCATAAAAAGGGCTTTTTCCCCTCCTCAAGTAACAACCTTTATTGGGAACAGAGCATAAAAAATCCGGAAAGAAGATGCTTTCACAAATTCTTTCCGGAGAGAACCGGATAACGGCTGGGATCTTATCTGCTCAAAAACGGAACAGATACATCATTTCGCATATTTTTTGGTCATATCCAAAAATTCTTTAATCACCGGCGATGGCAGTGGATCATCAATGATTTTACCGTCAAGAGTATATTTTCTCATAATACCGTAGACTGTTTGGACATAGATCTTATCCTGATATATGATGGCAGTTTCCAGATAGCTGGAAGAGAAAATAAATTTCCGGTCAGTGGGGTCAAACAGATTTTTTCCGTACGAAAAATCAGCAATATTGTTGGTACAGCCTAAAACATTCTGCATGATCGTTGCCGAAACATCCAGACTGCTGGTTTTGTAATTGATTGTCTGCGGTTCCTTATTAAGACCGAAGATCAGCAGCGGCACCTGAGTCTGGTAACGGGCAAAATTGCTGTTATGCCCCCAGTTCTGCATATCAGTTTCGCCAACTTCATTGCCGTGATCGGATGTGATTACGACGACCGTGTCTTCGGCAATGCGTTTCTCAAGATTGATCTTCTTGAAAAATCTGAAGAGCAGATCATCCACATAATAGGTGGAGTTCCTGATCAGATTCAGCGCATCTTTTTTGCTTTTCGGAGTGTTGCTCAGAGTAATGAAGTTCACCTGTTTCATATCAGTTGCAAATTTTTGCGGGAAGCCCGGGGCGATCGCGGAACCATGCAATGAATCCAGAAAAAGCAGCACAAAACAGGGCTTGGAATTGTCTCTGGTATTCAAAAATTTTATACATTTATTGATTGCAGCAATATCACGGTCGACTTTGGTTCTGCCCGGCTGCGATAACTCAATATCCGGAACCCTTGCGAAAACAGTCCGGTTGAACGGCGGTGCCTGCAGCGTGCCTCCGGCAAATGTTTTGACTTCATATCCCAGATCCACCATGGAGTTGATCATTGCGGCCCCGGTATTGGAACTCAATGCCTGATCAAAATAATTTCCGGGGATCCCGTAAAACAAACCGAATATCCCGGTCTTTGTGCAGTTTCCTGCAGAGAAATGATTCATAAACCGGGCATGCGGGAATTTCCGGGCAAGATTGCTGATATTGGGCATAACTTCCGGATTCATCATATCTGCACGCATACTGTCCACGACAATGAAAATAACATTCTTGCGTTTCGGAACCTCCTTAAACTCCAGCTTCTTCAAGGGATAGTTGATGATCGAACCTGCATGCAGCTTTACGCCTTGAGCCTGTTTATAGCCGCGTTTGCTGAAAAAACGGGTGGCTGTCAACGCATATTTCAATGGCAATGCTTCTGTACGCAAGATAATTTCCTGAATGCCGCTGTACGCTGCCCAGGCATGAACTGCATTGAATGCACTGAAACAGAGAGCGATCAACACCACAATGGAAATCGCTGTTTTGGGATAATGTAATTTTCGCACGAGTTTGAGCAGAAAATATTCCCCGACAAATATGGCTGTAAATACGAAGAGAACGGTAATTATCATCGTTACCGGAAATTCAACCAGTTCGAATGCTGCCGGAGAACAAAACAGTGCCAGCATGGGAATATTGATATGAAAATGGTATAGACTGAACACTACAATATCAGCAAACAGCAGAAATGTCAGCAATCCGCTCCAGAAAACTGCTGAAAAGATAAGGAATTTTTTTCCGGCAAAACGGCTCAGCAGCAGAATCAGCCAAAGCCCCACAGAAAATGCTCCCAGATGTCCAACTGTAAATGCCAGTGAATAGAAAAATCCGCTCCAGCTTGAATGAATCAAATGTATATAGCGGGTATAGAAGATAGACATCAGCATCCATAAAAATCCGTTCAGCAGAGCAAACTGCAAAACCGTATTAAATTCGAATTCCCGGAAAAAATCAATAAATTTGTTCCAATTTTTTTTCAGTGTATCTTTCATATTGAATCCTTTTCAACTGCTTTTCAATACCGGTTTTCCGGAATGATTTCGAGCCAGTATCCGTTAAG
>JAFTJI010000110.1 GCA_017456495.1 Lentisphaeria bacterium
ATGGCAGAAAATTCTTGTTGCGATCTGCAAATGGAGCGTTTTCGGTGGTTACCCTGTGGGTAGCCACGCTCAAACTACCATTTCCAACTCATCAACAATCTTTTTTCAGCCAAATTTTGCCGGACTTTTGAAATTACCTCAGATATTTTTGGAATTATTTGTTCCCGGAAAGATCAAAATAGAAGTACTTGAAGTCGCGCGGGGACAGTTCCACCTTCAATTTATTCCCATTGACGGTGTAAGTCTTTTCAGAGAATGCCTCAATTCCCTGTTTATTGTTGAAGCCCTTAAGTGTGACTTCCGCTGCGCATTTTTTATCAGAATCGTTGAAGACGCAGACCAGATATTTTCCATCTTTTTCATAGACTGAGACCATCAGGGTTTTGTTTTCCGGTTTTACAGCAGTAACAGGTCCACCCTTTTCCCAGTAAGGATAGAAGTTATAATCCGTATTGCTCAGTTTATTCCGGTATTTCCAGGATTGATTGACATACTTTTCTGCACCGGAGAGCGGCCAGCAGTTCAGACCGTTGACATAGAGGGCGCCGATCATGTGGATGATGGATTTTTTAACTTCCGGCAAATCATTTTTCCAAGCCTTCAATTGAGCCGGTTTGTAGAGAATGATCGCCCGGAGGAACTGCGGGATCATCCAGTAATCCCGATCCTGACTGCGGGGGACATAATGGAGCTGCATGAACCGCGGTTTGAAGCAATCAAAGTAATGACCTTTATTTGCGATCTCCATTTCATAGCCTTCTCCGGCTACGATAATGTCACAGAACGAATCTGCCGGAGTCCAGCCGCACAACAGATGCTGGGTGATGATTCCATCCGGATTTTTCTGTTTCAGAGTCCGATATACACGTTCGTGAAACTCACGGTTGCCTTCCCAGTCATTGGTGGGCATTCTGTCACCGAAATCATCGTACCAGAGACAGCCATGTTCCTTGTTCCAGCAAATTTTCGGCCAGGAAATATCAAAATACAGATTGTTTACATTATATTTCCGGTTCATAATGGCATCGGTACAGGTGCGGAGCTTGAAGTCCAGGAAAGATCTGGAACTCATACAGGCATAGGTCCATCCGTTGCGGTCTCGTTTTTTCCGTTTGGAAAGATCACTGTCTGCGCCGCAGGTTCCAAGTGCCGGGGGATCATTATGCCAGTTCAGCCCCCAATAATACCAGTCCGGTGAGAATGGAGAGGCTCCGGCAGTGGTAAAGTACCAGTGATATTCTTTCCCGGGTGCCAATTTCTTTTCCAGTTTTTTGATTTCTTTGTCATCAAAATATCCATCGACTTTGTAGTCATAGACTGTTGTCCAGTAACCGGTCCAGAGACTTGCTTTTTTACTCTTTTCCATATTGATCTTCGGCTTGATCGGGGTTGCCTGAAGATAGAATTTGATCACGCGTTCCTTCTTGAGTACGAAAGGCGTATCCACAAAGTGAAGCGTTACTGTGACTTTATCTTTCCGGTTGTTGACAGAAAGAGATCTGGTTTTGTCTTTGATATGCCAGCCGCGAAGACTGGACATTCCGCCGAGCAGACCGGTTTTCATGTTGCCGATACGGAAGAATGGGCGGTAGACAAGGTTCTTGTAAATGATCTTGCCGCGGCTTTTCAGCAAGTCGTCTTTCACAAAGATGGAACCGCAATCATCGAAACTGGTGGCAAGATCCGCTTTCACAGGAATTTCAAGAACCATAGAGTTCAGTTTGACAGGTTCTTTGACAGGCTTGAACTTCAGAGTATAACGGAGCAGACCGTCATATTCTGCTTCCATTTCAACATTGACTGATATTCCGGAAACAACAGCGGAATGGACATATTTTGTAACAGCAGGGGCTTTCTTGCTGTTCTGTATTTTGGTTTTGAAAGAAACTGCTTTCTGGTTGATTTTCAAAGCAACCGGCGCTGCCAGAAATTCTTCTCCCTTGATGTTGAGTGATCCAAGCAGAGAATTGGAGCTGAAGCCATAAGTACGGTACATACACTGATATTTTTCATTGCTTGCTGCCGGTTTTGTCCAGGGGGACGGAATGCCGTTTCCCAGTCCTGCTGTCGGATTGCTCCACCAGGGGGTATTCGTGGTTTTATGCAGCGGAAAATAGTTCGTGTAAAAAACCTTGTTATTTGCATCCAGCATATCGGTATGGACATCATACATGCCGAAAGGAATTTTTGAGATATCAAAGGAAAGTTCAGAGAAACTGTCCGGTTTGATCATCTGCAGAACAGTCATAATGTTTTTCCCGTTTTTGTCAAGAAAACGGACCCGGAGCGTTTTCTTCATTCCCGGAGTATAATTTTTCACAGCCACAAACATGGTCTGCCTGGGAATGCTCACATAGAGATTATGAACGACTGCCGGATTGATATCGTGGTAAGGGAACTTGCTTGAGTAAAGCATTTTTCCGGAACCGTCTTTGATATCAATTGATAAAGTTGAGTTCGGAGGAAGATTGTTTTTCATTACAATGAATTGCTGCTGTCCGGAGTGAGGAACCATTCCAACTCTTTTTTCCTGATAAGGCAGAAATTTATTGTCAGTGTTCAATTCAAATCTACAAACGATCTTCTCTTTCAGATTATTTTTTATATTGACCTTGAAATTCAGTTTTTTACCGTTAAGATCCCCCATGGAAAGAATGTCGATATACGGTGCTTTTTTGGCGGGAATGACCTTGATAAAATTTCTGTATTGAGCATAGTGGAAAAGAACCGGAGAGGCAGAAGTGAACTCCCTTGTATCCGAAAAAGAACGACAGAGATTTATGAAAAAGGGTTTATTGATTTTCTCAAAATTGCTGAGAGGAATGGAGCATTCAATAGTCCAGCTCCCGTTTTTGATATTACTGACAGTTTTTATCCCTTTGGAGTTCCATGCCGGATTATTGTTTTTATGGTCATAGATCCCGCCAATTGTGTTAAAAATAAATTGATATTTCCCCGTATCAGAGGTCATAACATGGATTTCAACAGAATCATCTTCCCAGATGTTCGAGTCATGTTTTTTATTTTTTGCTGTGACTGTTTTTCCCACAGGGGTGGTCATGGCAAAGTAAAGGTTTTTATCGTCATAGGCAACTGCCCAACGGCTTTGGGTCGCAGCAAATTTTCCGGTTTTGATATTGTAAAAACCTCCGCTTGCGAAACCATATTCATTAACAGAAAGGTTTCCGTCAAGTTTTGGTGTTCCCGGGGCAACTTGTACTTCTATAGGGCTTTTGGCTTCTTTGACAAAAGATAAATTTTTTGTATATTCAGAGAATACAGCTTTCTCATTGATGAATTCAGGAAGGATCCGGACTTCATCAATCAGTGTCTCCCCGGTTTCATCTTTCCAGTTATTGACCGAGCCGAAAGTAAAATTCTTGAATACCGTCTTTGTTCGTTTCGGTGTTTTGATCCCTTTCTTCAACCGGCCGTCAACATAAATGTAAAGTTCTTCTGCGTTCCAAACAGCTGCAACATGATGCCATTTATCAGCCTTCCAGTCTTTTATATTGCAGAATGTATATTTCCCGTTGAAGAAAAAAAACAGATCCGGACGGCTTTGGTACTTGTATATGATAATATTGTTTTGCGGCGCATTTGCTGTAAATAAAAGATGGAATTTCTTATCGTTTCCGTTCCAATTTTCAGGCTTGACCCAGAACATGACCGCACCCCGGTCAGTGTAAAGATCCTTTGTCGGAAGATAACTGTAAGCGTAGCGTTTTTTACCATCGGGAGAGACTCCGATTTTTAATGCTTTTCCGATGATACCGGACCCGAAACGGGCATTTTCAGGCATTTTGACTGCTGCATGTTGAGGTTTCCCCTGAACTCCGGTGGTTTCCAAACCGGCAATCTCTTCACGGGCGTGAATGCCGCCTTTATTCGCATGATAGTGTTTATCAAAGCTGAAAATTATTTCATCTCCGGCATGCAGAGCTGTCAATGCAGAGACAAGCACTATGGTCTTGATGGTCAAGCGTATATTCGTCATGTTTGTCTATCCCTCAAGAAAGTTAATGTAATGATCAGTTCTTTTTGTAGAAGTAGTGTTTCATGTCTCTGATATTGTAGATGGAATCTGCCGCAACATGAAAATCACCCCACAAAATATTAATTTTTCCGGAGTGGAGTGTATGCTTTTTTTCACCCATCTGAGAGAGAACACCATCTGCTGAACTGAAATCTTTGAGCGTTTTTCCACAATTTGTACTATTTTCATACATATCAGACGCGATGAATGTTCGAGATGCACTTTTGAATTTATTGATTGCAGCCGGTTTTGTGTAGTCCCCGCTGTAAACACTATGCCAGCCTTCTTTCCCAACAATGGCGCGGTGTGTTCCATATGTAACTTTGTTGTTGAAGTCAAAGTTGGACAGCCCTGTGACAGGAGATGAGAAATCTCCCCGGTAATTTGCCGGTGTTATTCCAAACTGTGCGAATCCTGTCGGACAGCGAACGAGAGAACCTTTTGTATCTACCTGCATATATCCGGAATTGACCAGACGCCCCAGCCAGTTTGGTTTCCCGCTGTCTATTTCGCCCGGAAAAAATTGATCGTTATTTTCCGAGATGTAAGCATTGATGCTCAGACCGATCTGTTTCAAATTGTTGACGCAAGTAGAGGATCTTCCCTTTTCACGGGCATTGTTCAATGCGGGCAGAAGCATCCCTGCAAGAATCGCGATAATGGCGATCACAACCAACAATTCGATAAGCGTAAAAATTCTTTTCTTTGATTGATAATTTCTCATTTTCAACCTCCTTCAGTTTGGAAAGAACATTTGATTTGCTATGATATAACTCTGCCGTCAGCTTGATAAGATACATTGGAGCATTCAGGTATGAACGCTCATTCTCCGCCATTCTTTTTCTCCTGAAAATCTCCTTTCGGAACAATGCTTTGTATTGTCTATGTATGATAATATAAACTCTTAATAATAAAAAATCAAGTTATTCATTCTAAAAAGATTTGTTTTTTATTTTTTATCTTTGAGGAACGGAATCAGAGATTACCCGTTCCTGTAATCTCTGGGGGAAATATTGTACCGTTTTTTGAACTGACGGGAGAAATAATTGGAGTCCGGAAAGCCGCATTTCTGTGCTATCTCCGAGATAGGATCTTCGGTTTTCTGGAGCAGATCAGCCGCTTTGGAAAGACGCACCTGCAGCAGATAGTCGATCGGGGAATATCCGGTGACTTTTTTGAATACAGGCAGCAATGTGCTGGGTGCCATGGAGGCAATTTTGGAAATGCGGCGGATCGTCCAGTGTTCCATATATTTGTTTTCCAGCAGACTGATGAGTTCCCCCAGACGGCAGAGGGAGTGAGCCATAGGGTTCTGGTTCCGGGAATATTCCCTTGAGATGAAAACGAAGATTTCCAGAGATTTTGCAAGCAGAATGAGGTCGGACCCGGTGCGTTCGTTTTTGAGTTCGTCAAGCATTTCCTGCAGTTTAGTCATAAGCGGGCGCATTGCTTCATCGGTGATATGCAGATGACTTTTGAACTTATGGCTTCGGCGGTAAGTCGGCTCAAACAGAAAGAACGCATTGAACCCGGAAAGAGCCCGCAGCGACCGCAGGTGTTCTTTCAGGTAGGAGTCATCGAACATGATATTGAACATTCCCAGCTTGTAACGTTCTTTGAAATAGTGTTCTGTGTTCCCCTGAATGAGAAAAATATCCCCTGCTTTCACGGAGTAGGTGACACCGTTGATCCAATGTTTTCCGCCGCCTGCTGTAATAATGATCAATTCCGAAAAATCGTGCGTATGCCGGACATCAGTCAAGTCTCCTTCGTGCTGGATGGGATAGTCTCCCTGAATGGTCCTCAGCGCGATCGGACAACCGTCTTCCGGGAAGAAGTCTCTCCTGTTTGCAACAACTGTCTGCATAAAACCTCCGCAAATCGTAATATAATGCTAATAATTCGTAATATAGTCAAGGTTTTTTTGTTTTCAATGGGGTATATTGCAAAAAGTTCCGTATTTTTTCGTAAAATAGTCAAATTTTCAGAGGAGGAAAAGAAAATGCAGGGAACATTCCGTTTTTCATTCGGTCCGTGGAACATTCATGAAGGTGCTGACCCGTTCGGTCCCGAAGTCCGTAAGACAATTCCGTTCAACGAAAAACTCGCTGCATACAAGAAAATGGGATTTGACGGAGTTCAGTTCCATGACGATGATGCTGTGCCCAATATGGCAAACATGACCCCGGCTGAGATCATCAAGGAAGCCTCCGAACTGAAAAAAGTTCTTGACGATCATGGTCTGGTTCCTGAATTTGTCGCTCCCCGTATGTGGTTCGCACCCGAAACCATCGACGGCGGATATACCAACAACTGCCCCGAATGCCGCAAATATGCCATCGAACGCAGCAAGAGAACCATTGATATCGCAAAGGCTCTCGGAACCCGTAATATCGTCTTGTGGCTCGCACGCGAAGGAACCTACATCCGCGAAGCAAAAGATCCTGTTCTCGCAACAGAACGCATCGCAGAAGCTATGCAGACCATGCTCGATTATGACAAAGATATCCGTATCATGATCGAATCCAAGCCCAACGAACCCATGGACCACACCTATATCCCCACCATTGGTCACGCTATCGCTATGGGGCTTATGACCAATGCTCCCGAACGCGTCGGCTGTCTCATCGAAACCGCTCACGCTCTGCTGGCAAACCTCTCTCCCTCCGATGAAATGGGATTTGCTATGGCTCATAAGAAACTCTGGAGCGTTCACCTCAACGACCAGAACGGTTTGAAGTTTGACCAGGATTTGACCTTCGGTGCAGTGGATCCCCGCCGCGCTCTCAATCAGGTCCGCGTCCTTGACCGCAACGGCTTCGGAAACAACGGCGAATGGGTCGGTCTCGACGTTAAAGTCATGAGAACCCAGAAGTCCGGCGTTGATATGAAGCACCTGGAATACAGCCGTAAGATCTTCCTGAAGCTCCTTGAGATCTCCCGTTCTCTTGATGACAGCAAGATCGAACAGCTCACTGCAGAACGTGACTATGAAGAACTCAACTACTACATTCTTGATGCAATGCTGAAAGGATAACTCTTATGAACCGCAAACTCAGAATGGGTATGGTTGGCGGCGGACCCGGCGCGTTTATCGGCGGGGTCCACCGTGCCGCAGCCCGTCTTGATGGAAAAATCGACCTCGTTTGCGGGGCTTTTTCCACAAAGCCGGAAAACAATAAAGCAATGGCGGCAGAACTTTTCCTGCCCGAAGAAAAATGTTATAACTCCTATATGGAGATGTTTGAAAAGGAAAGTCAGCTCCCCGAAGGCGAACGGATGGATTTCGTTGCGGTCACAACACCCAACTCCACCCACTTTCCCATCGCAATGGCTGCTCTTGAACACGGGTTCCATGTGGTTTGCGAAAAACCCATGACCTTCACCCTCGATGAAGCTCTCAAACTCCGGGATAAAGTCCGCGAAACCGGACTCATCTTCGCGCTCATGCACAACTATTCCGCTTACCCCATGATCCGTCAGATGAAAAAGATGATCGCTGACGGAAAGATCGGAACGCTGCGCAAGATCGTTGCAACCTACGATCTCGGCTGGCTTGCTTCCCCCAATGCGGGCAAACAGGCTACCTGGCGCGTCGACCCCAAATTCTCCGGTGCAGCTGCTTGTGTCGGCGATATCGGAACCCATGCAGAACAGCTCATTGAGTTCACAACCGGACTCAAGATCACAGAGCTTGCCGCTGATCTGGCAACTTTTGTGGAAGGCAGAACGCTCGATGACGATGCAACCATCATGCTGCGCTTCAACAACGGCGCAAAAGGCGTGATCGAATGCAGCGAAGTCGCTTGCGGGGAAGAAAATCAGTTCAAACTCCGTGTCTACGGCTCCGAAGGCAGCTTCGAATGGTCTCAGCAGGAACCGGAAAATCTCATCATGAGAACCAACGATTCCGCTATGAAAACTCTGCGCCGCGGCTGGGCTGAACTGGATCCTTCTGTTCAGGCTCTTGTCCGTCTGCCCGCAGGACATCCCGAAGGCTTCTTTGAAGCGTTTGCAAACATCTACAACGATTTTGCAATGGCTGTTGCGGCACAGAAAGACGGCAAAGATTATGCCGGAATGTTCCCCACAGAAGAGGCTGGTGTCCGCGGTATGAACTTCATCGAAACAGTTGTCAGCAGTGCCAGACAGAATGGCGCATGGCAGCCGTTGAAAGATCTTTGATTAATTGAAAGGAGATAACAATGTCACGTCCCGTAACACTGTTTACTGCTCAGTTCAGTGATATGCCCTTTGATGATCTCTGCAAAATGGCGCAGAACTTCGGCTATGACGGCTTGGAAGTCGCTACCATGGGCGGATATCTCGATATGGAAAAAGCCGCTGAGGATCTGGATTATTGCGAATCCATCAAGGCAAAAATGGCTCAGTACGGTCTGAAACTCTGGGCGGTCAGCAACCACTTTGCCGGTCAGCTCGTTTGCGACCCCAATAACGACAGCCGTTCCGATTGCTTTGCGCCCGCTCAATATGCCGGTGATGCCGAAGCAAAACGCGAATGGGGGATCCGCTGCATGAAGGCAAGTGCCAAAGCCGCACACAATCTGGGTGTCAAAGTCGTGACCGGTTTTACCGGTTCTCCGATCTGGCATCTGCTTTACAGCTTCCCGCCTGTGGGACCCAACGATATCGAAAACGGGTTCAAATACTTTGCTGAAAAATTCAATCCCATTCTGGATGAATATGCAAAGTACGGCATCAAGTTTGCGCTTGAGGTCCATCCGACAGAAATCGCATTTGATATTTACACTGCAAAGATGGCTCTGGAAGCTCTGGACAACCGTCCGGAATTCGGGTTCAACTTTGACCCCAGTCACCTGTTCTGGCAGGGTGTTGATCCGGTGAAGTTCCTGAAAGCGTTCCCCGACCGTATCTATCATTGCCATGTCAAAGATGCTGAAGTCACTCTTGACGGCGAAAGCGGAATCCTGAGTTCCCACTTGAACTTCGGTGATGCCCGCCGCGGCTGGGATTTCCGCAGTCCCGGTCATGGAAAAATCGACTTTGAGGCGATCATCCGTATGCTCAACCGCATCGGTTATGATGGACCTCTTTCTGTGGAATGGGAAGATTGCGGCATGAACCGCGAGTTCGGTGCTGCTGATGCTCTGAAATTCACCCGCAAGCTGGATTTCACTGCTTCTGAACAGAAATTTGATTCTGTATTCAAATAATTACAGAATCTATTCTGACTAAAACAAACCGGGGCTGTTGCGCAAGTGACAGCCCCGATTCCTTTTCAATGTTGTCCGGATGAGATTTTTCCTTACTTCTCTCTCCGGATCTCGATCGCGATGGATTTTGAAAAAACTGCTGCTTTCGGTTTGTCGATTTTGACCGTTACGCCGGAAACACCTTCAAAGGCAAGACAGGTTTCAGCAATCTTATCTGCCAGAGCTTCCAGCAGGAAAAAGGATGAATTTTTCACTGTTTCACAGATATTTTTTTCTACTGCGCTGTAATCTACTGCATCAAAAAGGTTATCACTTTTTCCGGCTTTCTTCATATCGCACTCCAGGATCGCATCTACGGTGATCTCCTGGGGGGCTGTTCTTTCGTGAGGCAGGGTTCCGATGATAGCAGAAACCGTCATGCCGTTAATGAAAATCTTATCCATTCTCAAGTCTCCTGTAAAAAAAAAATTGCAAAAATCTGTTGTAATATTACCTGAAGTTACAGAAAAATCAAGTAAGAACTCTTGAAAAAATTGCAAAATGGGTGTATGTTATGAGGATGAACAAAAAATAACCGTAACAGGTTTGTGCTTTACAAACAAGAAAAAAGATGAATGGAGTAATTATGGCTGAACTGGACGATCTGATTCTTGCGGCATTATCCGGCAAGGATGAATGTATCGCAAAACTTGCAGCAACAACAAAAGATTTGGAAGTATCCGTTTTACGGAACTCTGCTGCGAATTTTGATGTTCTTTTTGAAGAATGGAATGGTGCGGAAAGTTACAGCACCGGGCAGGCTGCATTCGTCGCAAAGCTCGCTGAACGCGATGCGCTGGAATCCCCCGCATTCCGGAACGCCTTGTTTGAAACCGCAAAAATCATGCTGCCTCCTTACATTTCCAGTCAGACTGTTTTGAAGACGATCGGTGCCAGAGATGCCGCTGTTCAGACTCATGAAGTGATGACTCGTATTACAAAACTGCAGAAGATCCCCACCGGGGCTCTGGTTTATTTCCCTGAAACTAAAAACTGGGGAAAACTTTCCGCTATCGACCGCGTTTCTGCAACATTTTCCATTCAATCCCTGAAGACAGGAAACCTGAACTCCTATCCCGTGGCGATCGCATTTGCCTCTGTGATGTTCTTTGAACCTCATCAGGAGATGTTCAATATGATCGCTCCCGGCAGCAGCCTCCCGGCTTCTGCAGCCTACCGTAAACTGTTCCGTGCACACAGCATCAGTGAAATTTCCGATGAAAAGCTGAAAACGATCGTTCAGGGAATCCTTGTTCCTGGATGTTTCAATATGGAAAGTTTTGAAGCATGGTGGAGCAAAGAAGCTGCTCCCGCAGGTGCAGCCGGTCAGAGAGCTCCCTGGGCAGCAAGATCTGTCCTTGAACTTTCCAATCTTCTTGCTCCTTATGCTGAAAAAGGCGGGATCGCATTCAATGAAGATCAGGCAGCTCAGCTGGCTCTGATGTTCAAGAAACTCCGTCCGAATATGGTGACGAAAGATGCTGTGATGCTTGCTGATTGTATCGCGGTCCTTTCTGAAGCAAACTCCGGCGAAATCCTCGAAATCCTCTTCTCTGCTCTGCGCGGCGTTGCTCCGTTCTGGCCCGCATCTGTGGAAAAAATCGCGATCTCCAAACAGCTGGAAGTCTGGGGACACATTTCTGTCAAATCCCTTGCTCCCTTTATCAAGGCATCCTGCCAGCTCTACACACCGGAAGAAATGGCAAAACTCGGATGTAAACTTCCCGGAAAGTGCCTGAATGTTCTTTTCTTTGCCATCGACATGAAAGAAGTTGCAGCCGCGATCTTCGCTGAGAAGAATCTCTCTTCCGATGTTCTCATGTTCCTCTGGAAAAATCGCACAAAACTTCCGAAAAACCTTACCTTTATCGTGGATATGGAAAGAATCGCAAAGGCTCTGTCCATGGACGGTCTGCCGAAAGAATGGGCTTCCGCTCAGCGCGATCTGAAACGCTCCCTCTTCGAAAAAGAAGATTTCCAGAAGTTCGTGATCGAAAATGCCGACGGCGATATTCCGTCCATTATTGATGCGATCCAGAAGATCAGAACGTTCCAGACCGGTGAATACCAGAGTTTGATGGTAAAACTTGCAAGACACTCCGATGAACTTCAGGCTCACATCGAAAAAGCTGCAAAACGTCTGATGGGTAAAACCTCCGATGCATCTGTGGCAGACCAGATCCCTGTCACCTCCCGCGCATCTCTTGCAAAACTCGTCAAGGAACTGGATGATATCGTGGAAGTCCAGATCCCTGAAAACGTCAAGGCGATCGCTCACGCAAGAAGTTACGGTGACTTCCGTGAAAACGCTGAATACGATGCCGCCAAGGAACGCCGCCGGTTCCTGCACAGACGCAGAAATGAACTGGAAAATACCATCGGTTCCGTGGAATCCACCGACTTCAGCGGCATCAAGATCGCTGATATGGTCGTCCTCGGCTCTATGGTCACTCTGACCGACAAGGCAGGGAAAGATACTGTTTACTACATTCTCGGTGCATGGGATGGCGATCCTGACAAGAACCGCATCTCTTACCGTACTGTCATGGGAGAAGCTCTCATGGAAAAGAAGATTGGTGCAGCAGTCAAGCTGCCCAACGGCGAATTTACTGTGAAAGCAATTGCGGCTCTTCCTGAAGATCTCCGGAAAGAACTTGCAGACGACGGAAGCGGTAACTGATGATGTGGCGGCGGAAAAAATTTCCAGCCGCCGTGCTTCTTTCCTCCGGTATTGTCCTGAGGATGTTGGATATTGCGGCAGAGGCTGATGCAGCCGGCTGCCGCATACTTTTTTTCTCTGATACACATTTCCGTTACAGTCTTCTTCGCAACCGTTGTTCGTGTTCGCCTTTGAAAGAGTGGTCTGGTGCCGGGGTGATTGGAGATGCGTTGATCCGTTCAGTCGAAGAGGTTGCTCCGGATGTACTGATCTTTGGCGGGGATCTTGTTTCCCATACAGTTTTGTACCCGGAGGCGTTCCGGATCCTGTCACAACTGAATGCACCGGTCAAACTGGCAGTGTGCGGCAACTGGGAGCGGAAGACCCGGTCATGGCTTCCTGCCGGTATGATTGAACGTGGTTTCCGTGATGCCGGTTTTCAACTGCTTCAGAATGAAACTGTTACTGTAAACGGGGTTCAATTTTCCGGTGTTGAAGATTTCCGTTACGGCAGACCGGTGATTCCGGCAGCGAATCCTGATGCTGCGTTCCGCTGTCTGATTTCCCATAACCCTGATATGATCGGAAAAACTGCAGCGGAAGCATTGTCCGGATATCATCTTGCATTGAGTGGTCATACTCATGGGGGACAGATCCGCCTGCCTCTGTTCGGTGCGGTGCTGACGTCATCAGTCTACTGGAAACGTTTTGAGTATGGTCTTTGCACCCATCCGGAGAAACTGCCGGTTGTTGTTTCTGCGGGAATTGGGGGAACTTTTATCATGAATCGTCTTTTTTGCCCTCCGGAAATGCTTTTAGTCAGTTTGAAATTACCTCAATAAAAAAAACGCATTTTTTTTTAATAAAAATTTGAAAAACAGAAAATGTGAAGTAAAGTACTCATAAAGGCAGTAAATAATATTGCTGCTAAAATATTAATATTCGAAGGATAATTTAGAAAGGAGAAGATTTACTATGAAACTGAAAATGTTATTGGTTTTGTTGGGCTGTTCTGTTGCTGTATCTGTAGTTGAAGCGAGACCGCATCACCGTCATCGCGGAAGCGATGGTGTTGATCTTGCGACATCAATTGTTAATCTTGTAGGGGCATCCTTGAATTTGATAAACCCCCGCCCGGTTGTAGTTACACCTGCACCTGTTGTAGTTACACCTGCACCTGTTGTAGTGCCTCCTCCGCCCCGTCCGGTCGTAGTTGCACCTGCACCAGTTGTCGTAACTCCTCCTCCGCGCCCTGTTGTTGTAGTGCCTCCTCCGCCCCGTCCGGTTGTGGTTCCCGCTCACAGACCTCCCCCGCCGCGTCATCATGGCGGATATGGCGGTCATGGTCATGGCGGTCGTGGCGGAAGACGCTGAATAACACCGGGAAAGCCAATTATGGCTTTCCCTTTTTTTTGTTTGGAGAATATTGAAATATGACTTTTTTAAATTATCTGTTTTTGAGCCTGCGAAATGGGTTCGGATTGATGGTTTTAGGATTACTCCCATATATCATACTGGCATTTTTTATGCAATACATTTCAGATTTATTGCGCAGAGGAATGGGGCATGGCAGTTCGGGAAAATTTTGGCTTTATTTTACTTCGCCCGGGGTAATGCTTCATGAATTGGGGCATGTTCTGTTCTGTCTTATTTTCAAACATCAGATTGTAGAAGTCAAGCTTTTTGAGAATGATGAAAGACGCAACCGTCTCGGTTATGTGAACCACCGTTACAATCCGAAGAGTTACTATCAGCGGGTCGGAAACTTTTTTATTGGCACCGGTCCTATATGGTTTGGCGTTGCGTGTATGTTTGTTCTTTCCAAGCTTCTGCTTCCTTCCGGGATGATCGGGGCAGGGGATGGTTTTTCAGATATCATGATGAATTTCTTTGGCGGTTTCTTAAAAAAAGAGTTTTGGTTCAGCTGGAAAACGTGGATTTGGTTCTATCTTTCTTTTTCCATTGCAGCCCATGTTAAACTGAGCAAGGCAGATCTTGAAGGGGCAAAAGATGGGGCGATTTTTCTGGTTGGAGTGGTCTTTCTCGGCAGTTTGCTGCTCGGATGGTGCGGTTCATGGGAAGATGCTCTGCTCAATTTTGAGATTGCTGTGTTTGTAACGCTTCTTTCAATGATGATTTCCTTCCTGGTCCTCATCGTCATTCCGGTTTGCATCATCCGTCATTTCTTATATCGTTGATCACAATCTCTGACAGAAATTGAGGAAAGGACTTCCTTCCATGAAAATATGCAAGGTGATACTGTTTTGCGTTTGTGTAATTCCGTTTCTGACGGGGTGCATGATGACTGTTTCTCTCTGGGATCAGGGGACTGTGCACCGGATTTCGGAACGGAAGCTCTCAACTTTCGGAAATAGTGTCCACTTTCAGGCAAAGGAAACAATCCGGTATCCGTTTCCGCCGTTTTACTGGACTTCTGAACAAAAGCATGACCGGATTTTTACTGCAAGATCCGGGATGATATCGGAATGGCTGATAGAGCCGGATCCCCAAGCTCCCCGCTTTAACGGAAAATCCGGTTTGCCGATGTACCGTCTTCCAGATAAAAGCGTGCTGCTGCGTTCTGGAGATCAGGTTCCGGACAGCTCTTTTCATCTCCGGCAGACCCGTTTGAAAGTACATCCGGATGATATTCCGCTTTTGCAGAAACCGTTCCTGTTCCGCGGTTACAGCGTCGACGGGAAATTAATTACAACGCTGCAGATCCCTGTCAGTTTCCGATCCGGAAAATTGAAATGCTGCCTTCCGGAAGATTCCGGAATCGTTGCTTGTGAAGAATCCTTCCGGGAATGTCATGGATTGCCTCAAGCCTGGAGGGTTTTCTGGACACCGTTGACTGTCGTTTGCGATATTCTTCTGAGCCCGGTTTATTTCGCGATCCAATGCTGCAAGTAACGGTCAGATCAATTTTCCCTGACTTCTCTTCCGTGGAGCATCGCAACGCTTTTTTCCAGCAGCGCAGCGATTCCGAGAGTCTGTTCTTTCGGGATCCGGCTTTTTCCTTCCGCGAAGAAATCCAACATGGCATTGATCAGGTTCTCAAAGGTATGAGAAGCCGCCGGATAGGTAATGGAACCCGACTCGCCCGCAGCCGTTATCGTAAACGGCATAAACAGAGAGTAAGAGAGTTGTGCCATCGATCCATCGGCGTATTCATAGGAGAAAGAAAGACGTTTTCCGTTTCCGGTGAATGTGATATTTTTGACATCTGCTCCCATAACAGAAACGATCATTTCAAGCTGATGGATCCCATACTCATCAAAGCTCCGTCCGCCGCCTGTCGTAGTGAAGAGGACCGGCTTCAGTTCCTGAAGTTTCCCGGAGAGCAGTTCGTCGCTGAATCTGAGAGCCGAGGACGACATTAACGGCGTTCCATATTTCTCTGCCGTTGCAAAAATCCGTTCAGCCGTTGCCAGACTGTCTGCAAAAGGTTTGTCGATATAGACAGGTTTTCCGGATTTCAGTGCCAGTTCTGCCAACCGTTCGTGGACTTCCGGATTCGCGGGGGCAAGAACGCAGATGCAATCAGATTTTTCAACGACTTCTTCTATGGATGCTGCAGGGATCATACCCATTTCTGCGCACCACTGCTGAAGATTGCGGCGTCCTTCCAGCGGTGCTTCTTCCCAGGCATAACCAAGCTCAAATTCATTGCTCCGTTTTGCGCTGCGGAACCGCTTCGGATAGTTATTTGCATGCCATTCATCAATAAAAAGATCAATGAATCCAATTTTCTTTTTTTCAGCCATCATAAACTCCTTTTTCCGTTATTATCACGTAATAATATAATATCTGGAAAATATTTTACAAACGGAAAAGAATTTTTTTTGCCGCAGCCTTCTGAAAATATGGAATTATGCAGGGTTATTATCAGAAACTGTCAAAAAATAAAAAAGCACCTCGTTTGAGGTGCTGTGAAATTCAAAATGGTGGTGGGAGATGGATTCGAACCATCGAAGACATGGTCGGTAGATTTACAGTCTACTGCATTTGGCCGCTCTGCAATCCCACCACTGGAGCGGGTGAAGGGAATCGAACCCTCACAATCAGCTTGGAAGGCTGATGTTCTACCATTGAACTACACCCGCTTGAGTGTATTCGTAAATATACAGCAGAAAATTGAAAAGTCAAGCCGGAAAATAATTTTTTTTTGATTTTTTTTGATTTTTTTCCATTTCTTGCCGAAAAAAAATTATTTTATAATTGATATTGAATTTTCGGAAAATGATGATATTGTATTGGTTTGCGACTATTTTGTTTCAAAGAAAGGAAATATGAAAAATGACCCGTACAGAAAAAGCAGTTGAAGCATACGACAAGTATGTGATGAAGACATATCCGAAAGCCGATATTCTTTTTGTAAAAGGCGACGGCTGTAAGCTGTGGGATGGCGAAGGAAGAGAGTATCTCGACTTCAGTTCCGGTATTGCTGTGTGCAGTCTTGGGCATGCCAATGAAAAAATCGCCGAAGTTGTGGCGGAACAGGCCCGCACCCTCGTTCATGTTTCCAATCTTTTTATGAACGAAAAACAGTGCGCTCTCGCTGAAAAACTGATCACTCACGGGTTCGATGGAACCTGTTTCTTCTGCAACAGCGGTGCTGAAGCTAACGAAGCCTTGATCAAACTCGCCCGTAAATGGGGCAACGAACAGGGAAAAAATGAGATCATCACCATGGTCGATTCCTTCCACGGAAGAACCCTTGCAACTCTGGCAGCTACCGGACGCGCAAAGTACCGCAAAGGATTCGGGCCCGATGTTCAGGGATTCAGCCAGGTTCCCTTCAATGATTTCGAAGCATTGAAAAATGCAATCACCGATAAAACTGCAGCAGTTCTGATGGAACCCGTTCAGGGCGAAGGCGGGATCATCCCCGCAGACCCGGAATACCTGAAAGCCGTTCGCGAACTCTGTAATGAAAAGAATGTTCTTCTTCTTTTTGATGAAGTTCAGTGCGGAACCGGACGTACCGGAACTCTGTTCGCATGGCAGAATTACGGAATCGAACCGGATGCGCTTTCCATGGCAAAAGCGATCGGAAACGGGTTCCCGTTGGCATGTATGATCGCTCAGCGGAAATATTCTAATGTTCTCACCCCGGGAACTCACGCAAGCACCTTTGGCGGAACCGCGCTTGCTTCAGCAGTCGGCTGCTGCGTTGTGGATATGCTTTGCGAAGGCGGCGTGCTGGAAAACTGCCGCAAGCAGGGCGAATATCTCATGAAACGGCTCTCATCTTTCGTTGGAAAATATCCTTTTGTGAAGGAAGTTCGCGGAAAAGGTTTGATGATCGGGATCGACCTGACATTTGCACCTTCCGCTGAAGTTCTGCCCGCATTGCGTGAAAAAGGGTTGATCGCGCTCCCCGCAGGCGAAACTGTGCTGCGCCTCGTGCCCGCATTGACCGTCACCGAAGAAGAATGTGAAAAAGCTGTTCAGATCATTGATTCTGTTTTTGCAGAGATCAAAGCATAAATAAGTACAAGGAGATAACACCATGAACAAAGATTTACTTTCATGTGCGGATCTTACCCATGATGATTTTGTCAAACTGATGGAGCTTTCCGCCAAGATCAAGCGCGAAAGAGGAACTCCTCAAGCGGCAAAACCCCTTGCCGGAAAAAGCATTGGTTTGATTTTTGCCAAAGCCTCCACCCGTACACGCGTCTCTTTTGAGATCGGTGTCCAGGAACTCGGCGGATATCCCATCTATCTGGAAAGCGGAAAAACCCAGATGGGCAGAGGCGAAACCATTCCCGATACTGCAAAAGTTCTGGAACGTTACCTGCACGGAATCGTGATCCGTACCTTCGCTCAGGCTGATGTGGAAGGTCTTGCAGCAAACTCCAAATATCCTGTCATCAACGCTCTCACCGATGACTATCATCCCTGCCAGGTTCTCACCGACATGTTCACCATGCTGGAATACAAAGGAAAACTGGAAGGTTTGAAGATGGCATATCTCGGCGATGGCGCAAGCAATATGGCAAACTCTCTGATGCTTGTCTGCCAGCTCGCAGGTGTCGATCTCGCGATCGGTGCTCCCGAAGAATACCGTCCCAGCCAGAAGATCATGGATCGCAATCTTGGTCCCGGAAAATGCTCCTGGACAACCGATCCTTACGAAGCTGTGAAAGATGCTGATTTCATCTATACAGACGTCTGGGTCAGCATGGGATTTGAAGAAGAAGCAAAGGAACGCATCAAAGTTCTCAAGCCCTATCAGCTGGACATGGCAAAGCTGAAAGCTGCAAAGCCCGATGCAAAAGTCATGCACTGTCTCCCTGCACACCGCGGCGATGAAATCACCGATGAAGTCATGGATTGCGACCAGTCTATCGTCTTCGACGAAGCAGAAAACCGTCTGCATGTTCAGAAAGCGATCATGACAATGCTCATGGGTAACTGAATCTGAATCATATCATCTATTGATGTCCTGAACTTTTGAGTTTCAGAAGTTCAGGATTTTTTTTTATACTTATTTTGAAGACTTTTGAAACGGTCTCTTTACATCACCAAAAAATATATAAAATGAATAACTTCCAGTAAACTAAAGAAACTATATTACGCGTTATTTACTCTAAAGTTCTTGAAGGAGCGTAAATAATGATATCGGAAAGTAAAATTTTTCTTTTTTTTCTTTGGGTGTGCAGTATTTTTCTTTTATCAAGTCGTTTTCTGATTGATTTATCAACTCCAATGATTGTTTTTCCCGGCTGGTTTCTCGTGCTTGGAATTGTTACGGGCTGTCTTGTATTGATCTACTATCTGTACATTACATGTTGTTTATTCTTTTATCAACCACACCGGAGTGCCGCGGATTCATCAATTCCCCGCTGTACGGTAATTGTTCCAGCCTATAACGAGGGGAAACATGTTGCAGAAACACTGAAAAGTCTTCTGTTGTCTGACTATCCTGCAGACCGTTTCGAGATCATTGCCGTTGATGACGGATCAGTGGATGATACGTTCTACTGGATCAATGAAATTGCAAAGACTGCCCCGGACCGGATCTCTGTTATCAGATTTAAGAAAAACCGGGGAAAAAAGCATGGTTTGTATATTGGTTTTCTCAAATCCAGGAGTGATATAGTCGTAACGGTGGATAGTGATACCGTATTGGAATCTGATACATTGAAACAACTTACAGCACCCTTTTCAGATCCGGAAATTGGCGGAGTTGCCGGGAATATCAGAGTTAAGAATCTGAAATCCGGTATTCTTCCGAAAATGATGGATATTGGATTTTTGTTCGGGTTCGATGTGATTCGCAGTGCGCAAAGCATAACAGGGTGTGTTATGTGTACTCCCGGTGCATTGAGTGCTTACCGGAAGAGCATAGTTCTTCCCTTTTTGGAAGAATGGCTGAATCAGAAATTTCTGGGTGTGCCGGCGACAATAGGTGAAGATCGTGCGATTGCTACCATGATTCTTCAACGGGGAAAAAAGATCGTATTCCAACAGAATGCGGTTGCTTATACATGTATTCCAGCCGGTTATCGTCAGTTTTCAAAAATGCTGATCAGATGGACCCGGAGTGATATCCGGGAGAACTTTATCATGTTTTTGCATGCGTTCAGGAGATTTCAATTGTGTCACAGGCAGATCGGGTTGCAATTCCATGTATTGTTTCAATGTCTCAATACACTGCTTCCCGGCATATTTCTGCTTATGCTTCCGGGATTTTTTTTCAGCGGACCGGAAATATTTCTGAATTTGCTTTATGTTTCTGTCGCGGGGGCATGTATCAGTGCTTTGATTCCAGTTTTTCTGTATGCGGTAAGAGTTTCTTTTCTGTCATCGGTCTGGGGGATTGTTTTTGCCGTTTTTAATATATTTTTCCTGTCATGGATTGTACCATTCTCTTTTATGACGTTACGGAACGGAAGTTGGCTGACGAGGTCTGCCGTTCAGAAAAAATCATACTGTGCAGAAAAGAGAGAGTTAAAAATACACAGAACTGAATAGGGTGATAAAAAATGAAGATCCTGATAGTAGAAGATGACAATAAGATAGCGGCATTTGTTCAGAAAGCATTGAAGGAAGCCGGCTATATGACAGTTCATGCTGAAGATGGGAAAGAAGGTCTTGCTTTTGCATCCGTACACTCTGTTGATCTCGCCATAATTGATCTTATGCTTCCTCTGATGAGCGGGATGTCTTTGATAAAGGAGATTCGGAATACCGGAAAATGTTTTCCTATCATAGTTCTCAGTGCAAAAGATTCCGTTCAGGATAAGGTTGAAGCTCTGATCGCGGGGGCGGATGTATATCTTGCAAAACCATTTTCCATTTCAGAACTTCTGGCAAATATTCACGCTCAGCTCCGCCGTTTTGCCATGGTGACTGAACCATCTTCATTGACGATCAAAGATCTTACCATAGATCTGCTCTCCCGTAAAGTTTTCCGTGATAATTGCGAGATTGAACTTCCTCCGCGCGAGTTCGCTCTTCTGGAATATTTAATGCGGAATGCTGGCAGAGTTGTAACAAAAAGTATGATTATTGAACATGTCTGGGAATATAATTTCGATCCGGAAACTCCAATCGTGGAAACAAGAATACATAAACTCCGCAAGAAAATAGATGAGCCGTTCAACGATCAGCTGATTCATACGGTCCGAGGCGTCGGATATGTGCTGGAATGATCAAAATGTTTTTTGAAGACATTTTCAACAGCCTTCTGTAAATCTCTTTTGCAATCTGGCACCGATCAGACAGCAATATCTTCTTTCTGGAAATCATTCCGTAATTTAACTATATTTTTCCGGTCGTCAGACAGAGCGGGTGATCGTTGTGCTGAATGATTTGCGTTTCGATCCCGAAAACATCCCGGATGATCTCCGGTTTCATGACCTCCTGCGGTGTCCCGGAAATATGTATTTTTTTGTCTTTCAGAAATACCATGCGGTCGGAGCAGATTGCTGCAAGTGAAAGATCATGCAGCACCATCAGAACAGAAATGTTCCGTTCCCGGTTCAGCCGTTTGATCAGTTCCAGAATTTCAAACTGACACTTTACATCGAGGTAGGTTGTCGGTTCATCCAACAGGAGAAGTTCGGGGGATTGCGCCAGCGTCATGGCAAGACGCGCCCGCTGCCGTTCTCCGCCGGAGAGTGATGAAACAACGCGGTTTTGCAAGACGGTCATCTCTGTATCTTCCAGTGCCGATTGAACATGCTTTTCCCGTTCGGCAGAAGAATCTCTGTAGGGATAACGCCCCAGCGAGACCAGCTCTTTCACTGTCATACCGGACGGAACTTCAGCTGATTGAGAGAGGAGTGCGATCCGTTGAGCCAGTTTTTTGCCCGGGATGGAAAGCAGCTCTTTCCCGTCCAGCAGAACTTTTCCGGAAAATGGTTTCTGGAGCCGTCCGGCAATTTTCAGAAGCGTTGATTTTCCGCATCCGTTGGGACCGAGAACAGTGACGATCTCCCCGGCATTGATCTGAAGAGAGATATTTTCCAGAATCAGATTTTTTCCGTAGCCGCCGGAAATATTTTGCAGTTCAAACTTCATAGCGTGATCTCCTCAAAAGCCAAAGGAAAAAGGGCGGACCGAGCAATGCCAGCAGAAGTCCGGCGGGGAGTTCCCCCGGCTCTGCAATGATGCGTCCGGCAAAATCACAACCGACGACCAGCGCGGCTCCGAGGATCCCGGAGACCGGGAGCAGATACCGATTGTCCGGTCCTGTGATCATCCGGATCACATGGGGCGCGATCAGCCCGACAAACCCGATCAATCCGGCAGCACTGACAGCCGAGGCCGCAAGTAAAGCCGCAATCACGATCAGAGAAAAACGGGTCAGTTCAACTTTCATCCCGAGAGAGGTCGCCGTATCGTCCCCGAGTGCCAGCACATTGATCCGGGAAGACATAAGGATCGCAAGGATCAATCCGGCTGCCATATACGGGAGAACCCTCAGCAGCTCTTCCATTCCGGCAGCGGAAAGAGAACCAAATGTAAAGTCAAGAATTTTTCCGGTTTCTTCCGCCCGTATCATCATGATCATACCGGAAATCGCTCCCAGCATGGAAGAGACCGCAACCCCTGCAAGGACGAGTCGGACAGGATCCGTTCCGCGCCGCCATGCAAGAGCATAGATGATCAGTGCCGCTGCCATTGCCCCGGCAAACGAAGCCGGCATTTGCAGACCAAGGTGTTGAGGGTACATGAGCAGGATCAGCAGCCCGCAAAGTCCGCCCCCGGAAGAAACTCCGATGATCCCGGGCGACGCAAGCGGGTTCCGCATGACACCTTGCAGGATCGCTCCGGAAACCGCCAGACATGCTCCGGTCAAAGCCCCCATCAGGATTCGCGGCAGCCGAATCTCGCAAAGGATCAGCCGTTTCAATTCATCGCCTTTCCCGCAGATGACCTGGAAAATATCTTTCATTGTGATGCCGAGTTCGCTCGAGCCCATCTTCCAGCTGAAAAGCATGAGTGTGAGCAGTCCGGCTGTCAGAAGCAGTGCCAGAATGATTTTACCGGATCTTTTCCGGAAAAATGAAAGGTCTGCATGACCCGCAGTGCATGACATAAAAAACTCCTTTGAAAAACAATAATTCGAGGGAATATACCATAAAAAGCAGTATTTTTCAAAAAGGAAATGAAAAAAATGAAAAAAAAGTCCTGAAATCATTTGCGGAAACCGTAAATCGTGGCATATTACTATAAATATATAACGAGAAAATGAAGTGGAGTGAATTATGGAAAATGTGAGAAATTTAGTGATCGTCGGAGCCGGTCCAGCCGGGCTGACCGCTGCGATCTATGCCGGACGCGCAAACCTTAACCCGCTGGTCCTTTCCGGACCTCTTCCGGGTGGGCTGCTGACAAGAACAAGCGATGTGGAAAACTTCCCCGGGTTCCCCGATGCGATCAACGGATTTGAGTTGATGATGCGTTTGCAGAGTCAGGCGCAGAAATTCAATATTGAAATGAACAGCGAAACCATCGAAAGCGCAGAACTCGTCCCCGGCGGTCCTCATAAACTGAAGTTGACCTCCGGCGAAGAGATCCTCTGCAAAGCACTCATCATTGCAACCGGAGCTGAACCCCGCTGGCTCGGTCTTGAGTCAGAAGAAAAATTCAAAAATCTCGGCGTTTCAGCTTGTGCGACTTGTGACGGCGCGTTTTATCGCGGTATGGAAGTTGTTGTCATCGGCGGAGGCGACAGCGCGATGGAAGAGGCAAACTTCCTGACCCGCTTTGCTTCTCATGTGACAGTGATCCATCGCAGAGACAGTTTGCGTGCCTCCAAGATCATGGCGGAACGTGCACTGAGTAATCCGAAGATCTCCTTTGTCTGGAACTCTGTCGTAACGGAGGTCGTCGGGAATACAGATGTCGACGGCGTAAAGGTCAAAAATGTTCAGACGGGCGAAGAGAGCCTGATCCCCTGCAAGGGCTGTTTTGTTGCCCTCGGTCATGTTCCCAGCACCAAACCCTTTGCCGGACAGATCGAGACTGATGAAGCCGGTTTCATCCAGCTGAAAGGCGGAAGTTCCTGCACCTCCATGGAAGGCGTTTTTGCTGCCGGAGACTGTGCTGACAGGACTTACCGTCAGGCGATTACCGCTGCCGGAATGGGGTGCCGTGCCGCCATTGATGCGGAACGCTGGCTTGCTGAATAAGGAAGATCCCCCCAGATGTTACGGTATATCCTGCGACGCAGTGCGTACTCCATCCTTATCATGTTTGGAGTACTGCTGCTGACCTTTTTGCTTTTCCGGGTCGCAGCCGGCGATCCTGCTGCGGCTGTTCTCGGAAAAAATCCCTCTGCGGAAGAGTTGGAGCTGATGCGGAACAAACTTGGAACATCCAAGCCGCTGCTATTTGGCACCAGCCGTCCGACTCTCCGGTATGCAGGGGGAGACTTCGCAGGTGAAAAGCCGCTTCCAAAAAGAGCAACTCTTTGCGGTTCAGTGAAATGCACCGGAAACGGATTGCTTTTTGAGCCGGGGGCATCATTAAAGATCCCGCAGGAGTTCAGCTCAGATGCTCCTGTAACGGTTCATCTGGAAGGGAAAAATGGAAAAAAAGTGGATGAACTTTCGCAACATATTGATAATGAATCAAATGTAGTGATTTCGAACAATACCTCTGCTCCGGTTGTCGTTCAGAAGATCCATTATACTGTTCCGACAAAAGGATTTTTCGATACGCAGTTTTTCGATGCGTTCAGGGAAGTGATCTCTTTTCAGAAAACATTTCCGTATGTCCGGATTTTCAATTTTGGCGAAACTCTTCTGACGCGTGAGCCGATCAATGAAGTTCTTCTTCGCGGGATGGGGGCTTCTCTCTGTCTGATGATTCCCGTTTTTTTGGGGGAGCTGATTGTCGGGATCGTGCTTGCCATGCTTTCGGCAGGTTTCCGGGGGACGTGGGTAGACCGTTCCCTGATGTTTCTTTCTGTTGCGGGAATGAGTATCAGTTATCTTGCGCTAATTATTGCCTGTCAATGGTTTTTCGGGTATTGGCTCAACTGGTTCCCTGTCTGGGGATGGGGAGAACCCCAGCATCTGTTTCTGCCTGTGCTTGTGGGGATCATCAGCGGAACCGGCGGTGGGGTCCGATTCTACCGGACAGTGTTTTTGAATGAGATGAACAAAGAATATTTGCGGACGGCGATTTCCAAAGGCTGCAGTTCCACGATCGTCTATTTCCGGCATTTGCTGCGGAACGCGGCGATCCCAATTATGACGCGGGCTTCAGCGATCCTGCCGTTTCTGTTTACGGGCAGTCTGCTGCTTGAGAGTTTTTTCGGGATTCCCGGACTCGGTTACAAGGGAGTGGATGCTCTGAACAGCTCTGACCTGCAGTTGCTGAAAGCGTTGGTCATTCTAGGTTCATTTCTGTTTGTTTTTATCAATCTTATAGCCGATATTCTGTATGCCTGGGCAGATCCCCGTGTCCGTCCTGAGTAAAATGATGGAAATATTCTGTTTATCATAGAGTTGCAAAAGTTTTACCGGAAAAAAGTTAAATTATTGAAAATAAATCTGTTTCAGGGTTGCAATTTCCTCTTTGAAGTGCTATATTACAGGGATTTCTGAATATTCTTTTTCCGGGAATGGTTTGCGGGAAAAGATGCGTTCAGAGAAATGACCCTGGAGTTTACAAAATGGCAGTTAAGGAAAGCATCAAAGAGGTTACGATAAAAAATAAACTTGGTCTGCATGCCAGACCCGCCTCTCTTTTTGTGCAGGCAGCCTCCCGCTTTGATAGCGAGATCACTGTTGTCCGGAAAGACGGCGGCGAGCCTGCTGACGGCAAAAGTTTGATGAGTATGCTGATCCTGACTGCCGCCTGCGGAACAGTTTTAACGATCAAAGGCGCAGGACAGGATTGTGAAGAAGCTGTCCGGACTCTGGCGGAACTGGTTGACCGGGGGTTTGATGAAGATTGAGCAGGAAAATGCAGCGATCGAACATTCTGCTGGACAGGAAACGGTTCTGAAAGGAATCGCCGCCGCATCAGGAATTGAGATCGGTATCGTTCTGGTCGTAGGAAATACACCGGAACAGCCTTTGTCCTTTTATGAAACTTCCCCGATATCTATTTCTGAACAGGATGTCCCATTTGAATTGTCCCGCCTTGATGCTGCTTTGGAGACAACCAGAAATGAAATCACTGAGATCCGCAACAAAGTAAAAGTCTCGCTGGATGAAAAAGAAGCAGGGATTTTTGATGCGCATCTCCTTATCGTTGAAGATAAAAAGCTGAAAAATGAAGTTGTCGCCGGTATTAAGGAAAAACTTCTTTCAGCGGAATCTGTGTTCTCCGGTGTTATGCAGCGGTACATTACCGCGATTTCTTCTGTTGCCGACCCTTACCTGAAAGAACGGGCAGCTGATGTCGTAGATGTCGCCGGAAGGATCCTCGGGCATCTTCTCGGTTGGAAACGTACCTTACTGGAACACCTGCCCGGACAGCGGATCGTGGTTACAAAAGAGTTGACTCCATCTGATACCGTTATGCTTGACCGTGAAAATGTCCAGGCGTTTGCTACAGAGACGGGTGCAAAAACTTCTCATTCTGCGATTCTTGCCCGTTCCATGCGGATCCCTGCAGTTGTCGGGATTCCCGGGATCTTGTCTAAAGTTCGTAATGGCGATGTTATGATTGTTGATGGTTATCAGGGGGTTGTGATTCTGAATCCTTCTCCGGAGACCCTCGAAGAATATGCGTTGAAAGAAGCTGAAAATGAGAAGATTTATAATGATCTTCTGACAGAATCCGGGCAACGTTCAGAAACACTTGATGGATACCGGATTGCTTTGGCAGCAAACCTTGATGACCCCGCAAAAGCGGTTGAACTGGAAAAATACGGCGCGTTCGGTGTTGGGTTGTTCCGGACAGAATATCTGTTCCTGAAGGATCATATCCCCACGGAAGAAGAACAGTATGAGGTTTATTCTACTCTTGCCTCCCGGTGCGGAGCAGCACCTGTGGTGATCCGTACTCTTGACCTTGGCGGAGACAAGATTTCGTCTTTGATCAATTTTGATCAGGAACCGAATCCGTTTCTCGGCTTGCGGTCGGTTCGGCTCTGTCTGGCATATCCCCATTTGTTGAAACCGCAGCTCCGTGCGATTTTGCGGGCTGGGGTTCATGGGAATATCTGTATGATGTTTCCCATGCTGACCTGTGTGGATGAGCTGGATGAACTTCTCCGGATTTTGGAGCAGATCAAAGAAGAACTGAAACGGGAAAAGATCCGTTTTTCAGAAAATATCAAAGTGGGTGTAATGATTGAGACACCTGCGGCGGCGTTGGCAGCGGATCAGTTTGCTGAACGCTGTGATTTTATGTCCATCGGAACCAATGACCTTGTTCAATATACCATGGCGGTAGACCGTGGAAATGAACGGGTTGCATCACTTTACCGTCCGTTTCATCCGGTGATTCTGCGTTTGATCCGTCATGTAGTGGAAGCTGCTGAGCATGCCGGGATCTGGGTAAGTGTTTGTGGGGAGATGGCGGCGGACCCCATGTATATTCCGCTGCTGCTGGGACTCGGGATCCGGGAACTCAGCATGAGTCTGGTTTCTCTGGCTCCGGCAAAACATGTCGTCAGGAGTATGAAATATATTGATGCAGAATCAGTTGCAGAGCGTTCGCTCCTCTGTTCCTCCCATCAGGAAGTGAAAGAGATCGCTGAAACTTTTCTGCGGATGACTGCTCGCGGCGTTTTGGATTTGAATATCACTTGAAAACTTAACATAGAGAGGGAGTAAAAATGCCTGGTAATGCACCGAAAGTAAAACTGGAAACTTCATTCGGAGATATCGTTCTTGAATTGTTTGAAAAGGACACTCCGGAAACTGTAAAAAACTTTCTTGCGTACGTCGATTCCGGTCACTATGACGGAACGATTTTCCACCGTGTGATCGGAAACTTTATGATCCAGGGCGGTGGAATGACCGCTGAAATGAAGGAAAAACCGACCCGTGAACCCATCATCAACGAAGCTGATAAAGCCGGAACCAATGCACGCGGTACCATTGCAATGGCGCGTACACAAATCGTTGACAGTGCGACTAGTCAGTTCTTTATCAATGTTGTCGACAATCCGTTTCTTGACTTTCAGGGGCGCAATCCCCGCACCTTCGGGTACTGTGTGTTCGGTCATGTGATCGAAGGTATGGACGTTGTCGATCAGATCAAGGCTGTCCGCACGACTTCCTGCGGCTACCATGATGATGTTCCGGTGGAACCTGTCGTAATTAAAAAAGCAAGCCGCGTTTAATCATAAAACCACAAGGAGACTTTTATGAAACCTTTGCGTGCAGATTTTCTCGACTTTTTGAATGCAGGAAAGATCTCTTTTCTGCCGTTCGCAGTGATCAACGGTAAAAACGTTGAACCTGAATCCTGCAAAAAAATTGTTGGAAATGATGGACTTCAGCTCCATTATGAATACAAAAACGGTATGGTCGATGATCTCTATATCACCGGAACCAACTGCATCCGCAAGTTTAAAAACAGCGGAAAGATGATCAAACTCAACGAGTTGGGATTGACTCTCTCCGGTATCACCTTCGGCGGCAAAGCTGATGATGATTATTTCTATCACAACGAAAATCCCCGTATCTTTGAACGGATGACTTTCAAAATCGACTTCGACCGCACCTCCGGCGATGCTCCCGATTCAGATTTCGATGAACAGGCTGGCAACCGTTGGGCTGACCCCGGAGTGATCTGTGAGCGCATCGGTCGTTCCCCCTATCAGCCGTTCCCGGCGATCCACCTTGGAAACTATGCCTCCAAACATGGTATCGTCCATGGTTCTCTCGCTCAGAATCCTTTCTATCACAACTACCTTGTCAAACACGAAAAAGGAAAAGTCACTCTCGACATTTTCTCATCTTTCAAGGATGTTGATTATCTGGAAATCCCCGCCGGAAAAGATCTGACCGATGAATGGTATCTCGGTGCGACTGATCACGCAGATGATCTGGATCAGCTCTTCGATGAATATACCGCGGTCCTCCGCAAGAAACTTCCGGTCAACTACGGTGCAACCAACATCAACCGCGACAATCTCGTCTGGGGTTCCTGGAACGATGGTATCTTCCGCGATGTTTCTGAAAAGATGCTGCTGAAAGAAGCTGCTCACCTGAAGAAATATTTCCCCACCGTCCGCTGGATCCAGCTGGATGACGGTTATGCAAAATTCAACAAAGTCGCTTTCGGGCTCGGTGTTCCCTATGAAGGCGAAGACGGGATCGACTACAAGAAGTTCCCGAAGGGACTCCGTCACTATACCGACGAACTCCGCAAGATCGGTTTGCGTCCTGCAATCTGGATCGGCGGATTCTGTCCCATCGAAACCAAGATCTACAAAGAACGCCCGGAATGGTTCAGCGATTACTCCTTCCGCGTGAAATCCAGCCAGCCCCTCGACGTCAGTATTCCGGAAGTCCGCGACTACATGACTCATGCTCTGGATGTCCTCGTGACCGAATATGGTTTCGAAGGTGTCAAACATGACTTCTGGAGCTATGCTTTTGAAGAATCCCATTGCCTTTACAAAAATAAGACCGAATCCGGTTACTTCTACCGTGACTGGTGGCTGAAAGAAATGCGCAAGCGTCTTGCTTCCGACGGTTACTTCCAGACCGGCTGCGACATCGTGATGGGTAACCCGTTCCTCGGACAGTACTTCACCAACTACCGTTACAGTATCGACATCGGCGGCGGTAACTGGGATTATGTGAAGACCAACTTCCTCTGGGGTGCAGCATGTTTTGCTCTCCACACCTCTGACCTGTTTGTACCGAACTCCGATTCCATCGGTCTGTTCCCCGGACTCAACGATGTGGATGCAATGTTTGCTCTCAACTATTGCGTTGCAACCCGTTCCATGGTTGAAATTGCCGGTAAGCTCAGCGAAAACCTTGACCATCCGCGTCTGCCCGCTCTCAAGAAGGCTGCATGTAACGTCAACAACGGTCAGGAACTCTGGCTGCTTGATTATGACTACCGTAAGCCCGGAATCAATATTCCCAAGGGCGTGTACTTCAAGTCCGGGTTCTTCACCAGCGAACTGGAAAATCCCTATATGCCGCTGCGTAACGTCGGTCTGTTCAACATCTTCGATAAGAAGCTCAAAGTCAGCTTCAATGCTGCGAAACTCGGTTTGGACAGCAAGAAAGCCTACAGCGTTATTGATGTCTGGACCCATGAAGCCTATGAACTGGCTCCCGGAAAATCCCTCAACTTCACTCTGGAAGCTCATGGCAGCATGATGCTTGCAGTCTGTGAAAAGGATCTTGTCCTCCAGGATGCCAACGTGAAGGTCGATACAGTGACCAGAGACGGCAAGACTCTCTCCGTGAAATGTGCTTATGCCTATCCCGAAGCAGAGTTCCTCTTCTCCTCCAAGGTCAAAGCTGTCAAGTTCAACGGCAAAGCAGTCAAGGCAGCCGTCAAGGGCGGTCTCTGCAAAATGGAACTCAAAGAAGCAGGTGTCTACACCTTCAGCTTCTGATAAGTTCAGAAATTTGTTTTTCAAGCGTATCCGGTTTTCTTACAGGAAGCCGGATGCGTTTTCAGTTTTATACAGAATAATGACTGAAACTGTTATTAGTAATTGTCAGATTTTCTGATATATTATCTCTAAACAAATATAACCATTAATTAGGAGGTTTTTTTTATGAAAACATGTTGTCCCCATTGTCAGAAAATGATGGAAACTTCTGCCGATACCAACGGTATGGAGGTCGAATGTCCGGTTTGCAAACAGAAATTTACTGTTTCACCTGCGTTAAAGGTTCTCGGAAATAATACAAAAAAGACTGTTTTTCTTGTAGTTTTGGCTATTTTCTTAGTTGCAGGAATTGCCGGAGTATTTTATATTGCCAACCAAAAGCCGTCAGTTGTTCAGCTGCCGATTCCGACAACTCAGACAGGTCAGACAAGTGGTCAGACAGGTCAGACAACTTTGCCAGAAACAGAAAGCCGTTTTCCCAACGCTGCCACAGAAACCCTGACCCTTCCCGGCGGAGTGGAATTGAAGCTGATCCGGATTCCAAAAGGTAGATTCCAGATGGGTAGTCCGACAGGAGAATCCGGACGGGATTCAGATGAGCGACAGCATTGGGTAACCTTGAGTCATGATTTTTATCTTGGGGAAACTGAGATTACGCAAGGACAGTGGAAAGCCATAATGAAAACCGATGTCCGAGCCCAGAAAGCCAAGGGGAGCGATTATGGATCAGTGACAGGAGTAGTTGATAATCATCCCATGTATTTTGTCAGTTGGAACGATGCGATGCAGTTTTGCGAAGAACTGAATAAAAGATTCTCGCAACAATTGAATGGAAAATGGAAATTCACCTTGCCAACGGAAGCACAGTGGGAGTATGCTTGCCGTGGGGGAACGACGACTGCGTTGAACAATGGCACAAATTTGACATCGACAGAGGGTAGATGTTCGAATTTGGATAAGGTTGGTTGGTATGACATGAATTCCGGTAAAGAAACCCACGCTGTCAGAAGACTTGCAGCAAATAAATTTGGCTTGTACGATATGCACGGTAATGTCTGGGAATGGTGCTTGGATAGTAGTAACTGGAAATCCGGAGTTGTTACAGATACTTATTCCGGAGAACAGAAAGACCCCGTCTGCAGCACAGGCTCGTACCGCGTTATGCGCGGGGGCAGTTGGAGCTACGACGCGCACCGCTGCCGTTCAGCGTCTCGGGACAGCAACGGTCCGACGCGCCGGCTCAACTTCGTCGGCTTCCGCGTCGCCCTCGTCCCAGTGGATTGAGAACGGGGTTGCCATGTGAATCAGCCCCAGCGGGCTTTGTTCTGCCGCTCCTCCGGAGCTTTTCCGGCAGAGCCGGGAAGAATGGCGCACTTGCAAAGGATTTACTGGGGAACTGGGAGTACTAAGAGTACTGAGAGTACTGTTTTTTTGCGCCTGGGTGCGCGAAGAAATTACCTTGTGCAAAACCTTTTCTTTGCCCGTTTTCCCCCAGTACTCCCAGTATTCCCAGTATTCCCAGAACCCGGGAAGAATGGCGCACTTGCAAAGGATTAACTGGGGAACTGGGAGTACTAGGAGTCCTGAGAGTACTGTTTTTTGCGCCTGGGTGCGCAGAGAAAACCTATAGAGCCTATAAAACTTATAAAACCTATTAAAAAACTATCCGCTTTCCATATCTGTCCGGAGGAAAACTATTGTTCTTTTCCGCTATACCGGGGATTTTTTCAAAAAATTCCCCTTTTTTCTTTCAGAAAAACTCTGTTTCAACTTGATAAAATCAAAAAATGAAGTATCTTTTCATGATAATCAAAAAATAACAGGAGTTTAACATAAAATGAACAACGAACAGATCAAACAATTTGTTGCGGAACGGGTCGCGCAAGGCATCCCGCTTTCCAAAATACAGGATGAATTGACGGTTCAGGGCGTGAAGATCACTTTCATGGAACTGCGCTTGATCGCATCCGAAATCGACACGGAAGAGTTGGAAAAACTGGATAAAAAAGCGGAAGTCAAGAAGGAGGAAAAAGCTCCCGAAGCGGCTCCGGCACAGGCTGAAATGCCGGCAGAAGAAGCGTTTCCGCCTCAGGCAGAAGTTCCTGCTGAAACACCGGCAGAAGCTCCCGCAGAAGATGCCCCCCGCGGTCCGACCGTCGTGGAAGTCAGCAAACTGGCAATGCCCGGATATGCTTTGAACGGAAGCGTCAAGTTCGGCTCCGGCGTGACCGCTGACTGGTATCTCGATCAGATGGGACGTCTTGCATTGGATAAAGTTGAGGGTGGAAAGCCCAATGAAAAAGATATTGAAGAGTTCCAGCTGGAACTCCGGAAAGCACTGGGAGCATAATCATGAAGTTTTTCAATACAATGGGCAGAGCCGTCGAAGAGTTCAACCCCATCAATCCCGCAGAAGTCGGTCTCTATACTTGCGGTCCGACCGTTTACAACTTTGCACACATCGGAAACTTCCGGGCTTATCTCTTTGAAGATATCCTGAAACGTTCTCTGGAATATAACGGCTACAAAGTCAAGCACGTCATGAACCTTACGGACGTCGATGACAAGACCATCCGTGATTCTCAGGCGGCAAAGATCCCCCTGAACGATTTCACCGCCAAGTACAAAAAAGCATTCTTTGAAGATCTTGACAAACTGCGGATCGAACGGGCAGATGTCTATCCGGAAGCAACGACTCATATTCCGGAAATGATCCGGACGATCCAGACTCTGATCGAAAAAGGCTATGCTTACCAGTCTGATGACAAGTGCGTTTATTTCTCCATCGACAAGTTCCCGGAATACGGAAAACTTGCAAAAATCGACCGTGAAAATCAGCGCGCAGGAGTCCGTATCAATACCGATGAATACGCCAAAGATTCTGTTGCCGACTTTGCTTTGTGGAAGGCTTGGGATGAAAAAGACGGCGATGTCAAATGGGACAGCCCCTGGGGCGAAGGTCGTCCGGGCTGGCACATCGAATGCAGCGCAATGAGTATGAAATATTTGGGCAAGACCTTTGATATCCACACCGGCGGGGTCGATAACATGTTCCCCCATCACGAAGATGAGATCGCTCAGAGTGAATCCGCCAACGGCTGCCGTTTCGTGAACTACTGGCTCCACTGCGAACACTTGACCATCGACAAAAAGAAGATGTCGAAGTCTCTCGGAAACTTCTATACCCTGCGTGATCTGGAAGCAAAGGGCTATACCGGACGGGAAGTCCGCTGGGTTCTGATCGGAACACACTACCGTGCAAAATTGAATTTCAGTATCGGTGCATTGGATGCTGCCCGTGCGGCACTGGCGAAGTTTGATACTCTGTTTGCCCGTCTGAAAGCAGCACCTGCCGGAGATGCACTTCTTGCAGAAGCAACGGCTGCAGCAGCTGCGGGAAAGGCTGATTTCACCGCTGCTGTCAGTGAAGATTTGAATATTTCCAAAGCTCTCTCTGCACTGTTTGTTCTGGTGAAAACAGCCGGACGTCTGCTTGCGGAAGGAGTTCAGGCATCCGGAGCGAAAGTTCTTCTGGATCAGTTCCGCGACTTTGACCGTGTTTTCGGTGCGCTGGATGTTGATGTTGAGAAGAAAGAAGAAGCTCCTGCTGTGGATGCCCCTGCGGAAGTTCTTGAGCTTGTTGCGGCGAGAACCGAAGCGAAGAAAGCAAAAGATTTTGCGAAAGCAGATGCGATCCGCGATCAGCTCAAAGAGATGGGCTGGAGCGTTGTTGATAAACCCACAGGACCCGTACCTGTCAAACTCTGAGCTGTATGAAAAGAAAGATCAGAATCGGAATCAGTGCCTGTCTGATGGGATTTCAGTACAGGTACAACGGGAAATCCAAGATGGATGCCCGGATCATAGAATTGCTCCGTGACCATGCGGAGCTGGTTCCGTTCTGTCCGGAAGTTGAGTGCGGCATGGAGATCCCGCGTCCGCCGATGCGTCTGGAGACCGGACCGCGCGGTGTTCGGCTGATTGTGATTGAAACCGGCGAAGATGTTACGGATCAGATGCGCGAATGGGCGGAAAACCGTCTGCTTCAGATGGAACGGCTCGATCTTGCTGCATTTGTGTTCAAATCCGGCTCTCCCAGCTGCGGTTTGAAATGTCAGGTGTTCAACCGCCAGGGGAAAGAACTTCCGCTTGACGGACAGGGATATTTTTCCAAGCTGGTGCGGAAGAAATTTCCTGAGATGCTGATTTGTCAGGAGACCGATTTTCCTGAGATTGCAGAGAAATTGAGATTTTAAGGGGATATAAGAATGGCGGCAGAAAAAGAGCTTGGCGTGATCGAACGCGTAAAATCGTTGGTATCAGGCGGTGGAAACAAGATGCGGGTTCCGGTTTCCGGACTGAATCTTCCCTGGCTGCTTGCCCGCAGTGATTGTGCCTTTCAGGCATTGATCCCCGCACTCCGCAGTGCTATATTTGTGGAGGAAAATGGTGATCGCTGTGAGTTTTATGCGGTGTTGACCGACATGGTCGGCGATATTCTGGATTCTCTTTCCATCATTTACCGTGAGAGTGTCAAGACTTCCAATATACGGAAGATCGAACCGGATCCCAGTATTCCGGTGCTGCAAGTGATCTATCACTCTTTTCAGACTCTTCACGCAACAGCTGTTTTGACAAGTGAGATGCAGAATCAGAAATCCGCCTCTGAATCATTTGCCGGAGCCGGGATCCTGACGAAATTCAATGGGATCGAAGATTCCGTTTCCAATATGGAAGTAGAGATCCTTCACAATGTATCCGAACTGCTGGAATCTATTGTTCCGGCAATGCAGAAAAATGCAGATTTAAGAAAAAAATCATTATCAAAAAATGGAGCAGAATGTTACAAGAGAGCGCAAAAAGAATTGACGCTCCACTACCGCAGTCTCTCCGTAAAAACGAAAGAATAAAGGAGTTTACACCATGAAAATCGGTGCAATCGCAGAATCTCTCAAAAAGCCCCGTCTTGAGGCAATTAAATCTTATGGAGAAATGGGAATCCAAGGCGTGCAGATGTATTGCGGAAAAGAGTTCGTTGATTTTTCCGACGCCCAGATCCAGGAGATCATTGATACCGCCAAAGCTGCCAACGTGGAAATCGTTTCCATTTGCGGAGATATCGGTGGACATGATTTCCAGATTCAGGGAAAAAATATGGAACGCGCCAAGTTTATGTGCAGCGTGGTCGATACCGCTGTCAGACTGAAATGCCGGATCATTACAACTCATATCGGTGTCGTTCCCGCAGATAAAAACGATCCCGTCTATCCCATTATGCTGGAAGCGATCCGCTACGCTGCGGAATATGCTGCAGACAAGGGGTGTGTTTTTGCAATCGAAACCGGACCGGAACAGCCGGAAACTCTGCTGGCATTCATAGAAGATGTCAATTCCAAGGGCTTGGGCGTGAACCTTGACCCCGCAAACCTCCGTATGGTTTCCATGGCAGACCCCGTTCATGCAGTGGAAGTCCTCGGAAAATATATTGTCCACACCCATGCAAAAGATGGAAAAGTTCTGGAACCCGGTTCTGCCGCAGCTGCATACGGTATGGTGAACCCCGACGGAACCCCCCGTGTGTTTGCTGAAAAACCGACCAAATTCCTGGAAGTTCCCCTCGGACAGGGACAGGTCCCCTGGACAGAGTATATTGCTGCTCTCAAGAAAGCCGGTTTCGATGGATTCCTCACCATTGAACGCGAATGCGGTGATAATCCCGCCGGTGATATCAAACTCGCTTACGACTTCCTTCAGAAGCTGATCTGAATTTGATTTTAATCGAAAAGCGCTGTTCCCCATACAGGTTGGTAAATCCTTCTGCTATTTTTACTTTAAGATGGCATTTCGATTTTTACATCGTAAAAATCGGAATGCCGCAAAAAGGTTTGGAAAAAAGGGGTGGAGTTTGAGGAGGGGAAAAA
>JAFTJI010000111.1 GCA_017456495.1 Lentisphaeria bacterium
GGGTAAGCGGTCTGAAGGACCGCGCAGCCCTGGGTATAGATCACAAATCATCTCTGAAGCTCTGAAAGAGCGACAGAAAAATCCGCTTGAACAAACCTTATTCTGTCGCCCCTTCGGGGCTTTATGGTAGTCTTTTCATCTATTCCCGGGGCTGCGCGGTCTTTTCAGACCGCTTACCCCGGGCTTTGATCTTCAGCCCTTTCAGGGCTGTTTATCTTCAGGTTTTGCAACAGCCCCTTTTTTGTCTGATGCGGTTGGCTCAGATGATTTCCAGATCTCCCAGCGGGAAGTGCTGCTGGCTGCCATATACATCGGAATCCAATGTTGAACCGGAAGAACAGCTTCTTGCCAGCACGACTTTGATCGTCAGGATCCGTTCAAATGGCTTGATCACAACTGTTTCTGGATCAGCATGATACAGCTTTCCGACGGTTTCGACCGTAAAGGATGGTGAATTCAAAACGGCATGATAATGCTCTGGAGAGTCAAACATCAGGTCGATGGTCACCTGAAACGGTCCGGCATTTTTACTGCGGCAAACCATTGCCATGTCATATAATTTCATTGTATGATCCTTATTTCCGGTTGAATGTTCAGGGGAAGATCCGTAATGTGATAGAGCGCGAACTCATACACCGCGCCGCCGGAAAAGTCAGACGGTGAAAAAGGAAATGCCAGATTTCCGGCAGTCGCTTTTCTGTCGGGGAATCCCTGATGCAATGCTTTAGAACGCGCCAAACCGATCAGTGCATCCGCCTTTTCCTGCGTGGGCGCAATGGCTTCAATGACCAGCCCGACTTCTTTCGGAAGAGGGGAGTCAGACGATTCCAGTTTGCCCATGACGGCATCCAGACCATACCGCAGAAAACGCAGAGAATATTCGCCTTCTTTTACAAAGTTTGCCGACTCAGCCACGGCGGCACGAACACCGGCTTCAATCTCTGCAAGATGCTTGATTGCAGAGGGATCGCGCAATCCTGCGATGGTGATGGAACGGTATCCGGCAAGGCGTGATCCTTCCAGTTTTGTTGTCACTTTCTCAGCCGGAACAAGCTGGCTTCCGGAGACTTTTACTTTCCGGTCGCTCAACGCTTCAAAACTGCAGTTGCTTAAGTCGATTTTCCCCTCCGGTTCGTAGAAACAGTTCGGATCGGGCTGTTCATAAAGAGAGTGAGCAGCGACAGAATCCGGAGTACATGCCCGGAGCGGGTTCGGCGGTTCCACCGTGAAGTGGTCGTGATACATTTCCACTACGAGCGAGTCGTTTGCGCCCACCGGACGGGCACACAAAGCACCGCATTCCGCGATTTTTGCCGCATGAAGTGCCAACCCTGCCGGGAAACCGTGGTGGATCGGATAAGCTGCAAAAATCGCTGTATCACAGCATCTTCCGGCAACGATCACATCCACATTCTGCTCCAATGCTGCAATGATGGGTTCCGTTCCGAACTGCGCCACAGGATTGCAGAGTTTATCCGCCATTTCCGGGTCGAAAGCAGGTGCGCCGCCGCAGCCGGTCAGGTGTCCGTTTGCCGCTTCTTTCACAAACGCTCTCTCCAAGTCGGAATAAATCACTGCTATTTTCAGTGCAAGTCCTTTATTGGAAGCGATTTCCGAAATAATCTCCATAACGCTGTCAACATGAGGTTTTGCGCCGGAACCGCCTGCGCTGCCGATGATCAGCGGGATTTTTTTCTCTTTGATAATGGGCAGGATGAGTTCCAGATCCCGCTTGACCTGAAGCCGTTTGACAAAACCTTTTCCGCTGCCGAGATAGTACGGTCCGGGATCAGTGGAACCTGCATCAACTCCCACAAAATCAAGATCTTGCGAAAGTGCATTTTCCAGACTCACCGGGGCATAACCGTATCCCAGAAGCCCGCAAAGAGAGAGATAGCGTATCGACTCTTTCATCCGTTGACCTCTGTATATTCATAATCTGCCGGGATATTCAGCATTTTTTCGATTTCCGGCATCCGTGCATTGGCTTCTGCGGAAAGTTCTTCAAAATAATTCCGTCCGTTGGCATCCATCGCAACAAAGAAAGGTCCGAAGTTTTCCACTTCATAGATCCAGGTACACTCCGTTTTTCCCAGTTCATCAAGGAAATAGACATCATGAACCTTTTTGACCTGACCGCGCAGGGCATTTCCGCTCAAGCCGATCTTGGAAAGATAAACTCCGCGAACTTCTTTCAGAGCCTTGGCAGTTTCCGGTCCCATAGTGGTCTTTCCAATGAGGGTGCGCAGGCGGAATTTTCGGACGACATCTGCGCCGTAGCGTTCAAAGCGGATGGAGCTTGTGGGCTCACAGCTGACCACTTCCCACCCCTCTTCCGTCTGCCGCATCACGGGACCGACATGGAAGAAACAGTTGATTTTTTCATAGTCAATGGGAGGATAAATATTGTCTTCGATTGCCCGGATATGAAACCGGCTTCTTCCGGTGAAAAGCAAGCCGCTGACCGTGACCATTTCTCCGAGTTTCAAGCTCTCAGCATCCGCTTCCGACAATGGCAAAGTGATATTTCTCATTCGATTTCTCCTGTATAATCAATGTTTCCGGCTCCATCAATACGGGCGATCCAGCGGCGTCCGACAAGACATTGGGCATTGACAGCCACCGGCAGGGCGGCAGTATGGGTGACGGCTGCATCAAGGTTGATCGCAAGTACAGCGTTGATCCCTCTGGAACCCATGGGACCGATCCCGATCTTGCGGGCAGCTTCGTAAAGTTCTTTTTCCAGACGGGCAACTTCCGGATCGGAGTGATGTTTTCCGATGGGACGGAGAAGTGCCGCTTTTTTCGCCATGCTCATACAGAGGTCAGCGGTTCCGCCGATTCCAACACCGATAATTGCGGGCGGGCAGACTTTTCCGGCATAGCAGGCATCTTTGATACATTCGATCACAAATTTCTTGATTCCGGCTTCGCCGTCAGCGGGGAACATCATCCGGTAGAACGTTCCGAAAATTTCGGAGCCGCCGCCCTTGGGTGCTGCAAGAATTTCCAGACCGTCATCGTCACGGTCAAAAACGAGTTCCAGCTTCGGCATACCGGGTCCCACATTGTCGCCGGGATTCTTCCGGGTCAGCGGGTGAACCATTGTGGGACGCAGGAAACATTCGGCAGTTGCCCGTGCAGTCGCCTCTGCGGCACACTCCTGCAGAGTGTTGAACCCGCCTTCGACTTCCGTGTTTTTGCCCGCATGGACAAAGAACATGGGGAATCCGGTGTCGGCACAGACAAGTCCGTTTCCTTTTTCAGACATATCAGCGTTCTGCAGACTGATTTCCAGATGTTTTTTTGCCATGGGGTCGGTCTCTTCTGCAAGAGCTTTCTGCAGAGCTGCACGGATATCGGGCGGCATCTTGGTCGCCCCCAATCTGATTGCGTTGTACATCGCTTCCGTAATTGTCTTTTTCGTCAGCATCATGTCACCTTTCCTTTGGATATTCTCCGGCTCATTTTTCAAAAAACAGGTTTGGAATTGGGGAAGCGGGAAACAACTTTTGAGAAAAGTCTTTTTCCCGCTTCCCCAAACCCCATCACCCTTTTTCAAAATCTTTTGCAGCATATCAATTTTTTTTTCATGCAAAAAAATTAATATGCCATCTGAAATAAATTCTGAAAAAATATATTGTTTCAATTTGATTTTTTCAACAAAACAATCTATATTTATCATATCAAATTTCAGAACAATATAAGGAAACAGCAATCAATGGAACTGACACCGTTGCGTTATTTTGTGACTGTTGCGAAGGAACTGCATTTCCGGAAAGCTGCTGCGAAGCTGAATATCACTCAAGCTCCGCTGAGTGCGGCGATCCGGAAACTGGAAGATGAACTTTCCTGCAAACTCTTCACCCGCACCAGTCGGGTGGTGGAACTGACCGAAGCCGGGAAACTGTTTCTCTCCGAAGCTGAAGCGATCCTGAACCGGGCGGATCAGGCACAGAAACGGTTGGCTGATTTTCTGGTTGGAGAAACCGAACAGCTTTCCATCGGGTACAATGAACCGGCAATCCACAGTTTTCTGCCGGAGATTCTCTCACTTGTCCGCTGTAAAGATGCCGCAATCAGAATGCAGCTCCGGGAGCTGGAAACATCCGAACAGTGCGAGATGCTGAAAAAGGGAACCCTTGATATCGGTTTCCTCCGTCCGTTCTGTATGGATCTGTCCGGTCTGACAACACAGTTGATTTACCGGGACAGTTATATTCTTGCGATCCCTGCCGGACATGAACTTTCCGGGAAAGAAAAAATTTCCAAAGAAGATCTTGCCGGAGAAGAGGTGATCCTGTTTGCCCGGGATGTAAACCCGGCAATTTATGATCAGCTGGCACTTTCTCTGACGGTCGATGGTTTTCCGGCTCCCCGGTTCCGTCAGGATGCCCGGAACAAAAGTTCCATGCTGGCGATGGTTCAAGCAGGATTTGGAATTGCATTGATCCCGGAGAGCTGCTGTAATGGAACGATGGAAAATATAGTATTAAGAGAACTTTCCGGACAGCTTCCGCCGGTTGATATCATGGCAGCATGGAGCAACGATAATGAAAATGCAGCCTTAAAGCGGTTCATCCAGTTTCTTCCGGAATCCTCAACGATCTGATAATCAGAGATGATACTCCGTCTGATTGCGCTGTTTCCAATGAAGATAAGCCGCCGGAGAGGAAAAACCGAGTTCATAGGCAATTTCTTTCAGAGACGGGTTGCCGGCAGCGAGCCGGAAGTACCGTTCCACACGTTTCCGCAGCAGATATTCCCGGAACGTCATACCGGTATATTGTATGAAAATCCGCTGAAAATGGACTTTGCTGTATCCGGCAAGCAGCGCAAGAGAATCCAATGTACAATTCAGGCTCGGCATGCCTTCAATATATTGTATTATTTTCTCCATGATATGGCACTGTTCATTACAGGGAAGAGAGGATTTTTTCTGATGTTCCGTACGGAGAAAATGATTTACCAGAACTGACATTATGGTTGCAATTTCCTCCCTTACATCATCTGTTTTCCGGGAGACAAACTCATCCCAGATTTGATATATAAAATCATTAAACGCCCCCATGGAAAGAATGCCGGAATCGGAGATTTTATTTTCTTTCCATAAATGGATCCGGAGCATATCCGTCCAGAAAGAACCCCACCAGAAAACAGCCTTTTCGTCCGGGTAATGCCCCTCCGTATGCAGTTCCATGGAATGAAGCAGAACGATATCCCCCGCATGGAGGTTGAAATATTTGTTTTTCAGTTGAAACACGCAGGAACCGGCGATAACGACCATAATTTCCCGGAACTCATGGCGGTGGTGATTATGAAGCAGCCAACGGCTCTGTTCCGGTGTCAGTTCCTGAATTTCATCATGCCGGGAATCGGCAGTAACGATCCGCCCCGAAAAGTTGAATTTCAGGGGGAGTCCGCTATTTTCCTGTTTCATGATATTTTCAGTCATACAAATGATATATCCGATCAATAGTTTACTTTTATTTTACATTGTTTTTTGAAAAAGTCAAGTTATTTTTAAGACAGAAACCTTGAAAATTATCAACAAAGGAGAAAAAAATGGCAAAACTTGCAATCAACGGCGGAACACCGCTTTTCGGGAACAATGAATATCAGGTCATGCCCTGGCCGCCTGTCAGTGAAAAAACGGCTGATAAACTCCGGGAGATCTATCTTTCCCGCGCATGGAGTTTCAACAGTCCTGTGGAGCAGGAGTTTGAAAAAGAGTTTGCCGCGTTCCACGATGCAGAGTTCGGGATTCTGATGAGCAACGGAACCGTTACGCTGGAATGTGCGCTGGAAGCTCTGGGCGTGGGTCCCGGCGATGAAGTGATCGTTCCTGATCTCACCTGGATCGCAACAGCAATGAGTGTCCGTTATGTCGGCGCGACCTGTGTGTTTGCTGACATTGACAAAGACACCTGCTGTTTGAGTCCGGAAGCCTTTGAAAAAGCGATCACCCCCCGGACAAAGGCTGTTATTCCTGTTCATATTTATGCCGGTATGGCAGATTTGGAGAAAATCATTGAAATTGCTGATAAGCATGGAATTGCAGTGATTGAAGACTGCGCTCACATGCACGGCGGAAAGTGGAACGGCAAAGGCTGCGGTTCCCATGGTGCGATCGGAAGTTTCAGTTTCCAGCAGAGTAAAGCAATGTCAGCAGGTGAAGCGGGGATCTGCCTCACCAACGATCAGAAACTGGCAGAACGCCTTTACCGGGCAAAACATATCGGTTATTCCAGATACGATAAACAGGGACAGGCTGGCACACCGCCGCCGCAGGATCTTATCTGCCACAACTACCGCGGTCTGGCTCTGCAGGCTCAGATCCTCCGGGATCAGCTCGTTGATTTCCCTGCACTGAATCAGAAGCACAATGAGTTTCATGATCTTCTGGAAAAGGAACTTGCAGCGATTCCGGGTGTCCGTCTTCAGAGTCAGGGACGTCTTGCCACACGGCAGGGTTACTACTCCCAGGGTGTCATCATGGATGGCGATGGTTTTGAGAAGATCGACAGTGAAAAGATCCGTGCTGCGCTCGCAGCAGAAGGGATCAAAGCGATCAATACGACTTACGGTCCTGTCCGGAAACATCTTCTCTTCAACCTGAAGCCGGAAGATTACCGTTTGGATCCGGCTGGTTATGCCAATTCCGATGCGATCATTCCCCACATGATGGTAATCATGCACTACGGCATGACTGATATGGAAAATGCGGCAAGATTTGCTGCTGCGCTGAAGAAAATTGCAGACAACAAGTCTGAACTGATGTAAGGAGCTGCACAATGAGAGCTGGTTTCGGAAAAAAAGATATTACTCCGCGTGTTGGAGTGGAACTCTACGGGTTCGGTCCGTTTCTGAACCGGAAATCCGTCGGGATCCGTGATATTCTGGAAGCCCGGTCAGCCGTAATGGAATGCAATGGTCATACAGTCGTTATCATCTCGCTGGATCTTTGCGCGATCCACCACAGAGGTGTGATCCGGAAGATCCGGGAACTGATCCGGGAAAGACATCCGGAATTGAATGATTGCGACATTATGATCAACACAAGTCATACCCATTCCGGTCCGGCGATCCACACTCGCAATACAGGCTGGGGTGTCACCGATGCGCCCTGGCTTGCGATCCTTCCGGGAAGAATCGCGGCTTCCGTCGATGAAGCGTTTGAAAAAATGGAGCCGGTAAGAGTTTCACAGGCGATGGTTCCGTGCCGTCACATGGGATTGAACCGGGTTTATGATAAGGATGCTCCCCCGCTGGCGGATGTTCTCAAAGAAGACTGGGAACCTGCCAAACCGGAGCTGACAGATACGGAATGCCGTGTCATCCGCTTTGATACGGAGGATGGCAGAATGATCGGATTCATGGCGAACTTCGGGTGTCATCCGGTCGTTTGCTGTGCGGCGAACCATTATATCCACGGGGATTGGCCCGGTGTTGCCATGCACAATCTGATGCGTGAGTTCCCCGGTTCTGTCGGGATGTTCCTGCAGGGCGCGGAAGGGGATATAAACTCCGGATGCGTTCATAAAGGTGAACAGGAATCTCTGCTGGCACTGGATGTTTTCGCAGCAAGATTTGCCAATGCCGTCCGCAACGGATTGAATCAGGCAGAAGAGGTGAAAATCCCGTCTATCCGCTCCATTTCGAAAACATTTCATTTCAGTGGGAAACAGGTATTTACCCATGAAAAACTGGAAGAGATCCGCAAGGAACAGGAAGCGATCCTGTTTGCTCCTGATGCAGATGATTCCAACGGAGAATGCCGGATGGCTGCGGTTTACCTTCAGGGTATTGAAATCATCAAAGGAGTTCTGGAACGGGGAGAAACCGGATTGGATGAGGAAGTTCAGCTTATCCGCATGGGTGATTTGCAGTTCATGGGTGCGCCCTTTGAGATCATGCAGGCGATCAAAAATGAGATCGTTGCGAACTCCCGGGTAAAATATCCCATGGTCATGAGTCTGACCAACGGAAGCTGGGGTTATGCTCCTGATAATCAGACACTTCATGGAGGGAATCGGATCACTGCAAATGGACGTGATGGCAATTATGAGTCCATCAAAGTTCCATTGATCGGCGGTCAGCTGCCCTTTGCAGATATTCATAACGAATTGGTCCGCTATATGGCGGAACTGGAGCAGGAATTGGATCAAGATTCCTGAGGAGAAATGATATGATTAAAAACGCAAACTGGAATGAATGTCACCTGAATGAACAGAGTGCATACAGCTCCTGTTTTACCCCGATCTACCCGGCTGCACCTCTTTGCCGGGGGGCGGGGTTTGCGTTTTTCAAAGGAAATGTATCCGGCAGGAAAGATTCCAGTCCGGACGCCGTGAAAACCGGCGGGCAAGCCTGTATGATAAAATAAATATCCGCAAAACCGGATGAAACAAGAGGGAAAAAATATGAAAAAAAATGATCGACCTGCCCATTCCGTAAGATGTTCTTCATCTTCTGAAGTTTTCAGTAAAAGCAGATCAGGATTCACCCTGATCGAGCTGCTTGTTGTTATTGCAATTATTGCCATTCTTGCAGGGATGCTGCTTCCGGCATTGAACTCATCACGCAACTCTGCCCGGCAATCTTCCTGTATCAACAACATGAAACAAAATCTGCTGTCATGGCAGATGTATGCAGATACGAATAACGGTGCTGTTCTGCCCAATAAAATGAAGTATGGTTCTGATTCATATAACTGGGCTGATATGATTTTTCTGAAAGAGGCCTTCGGAAAGCAGAGTGTCAAAAAAAATGGAGATACGTCACGGATCGAAACATTGAGCTGCCCGTCTGCAGTAAATCATAAAATCGCCTACAACTGGATCAAAGTCGAGTGTGATTATATGTACCGTGACTGGTTTTCCGGAGCAGCGGTTCCATACGGAAGCAAAATCTCGCTCATGACAAAAATCAATCAGGCTGGTGCGTATGCTTCAAAATCACTGGTCTGGATCGATACCTGGCGCAGTACCGGCGGGGTTACAAGTCTGGCTTTTCAGGGAGCAAAACGCTCTGACAGCAAAACTGATCTGGAAGTTAATATCGCTGAATACCGGGCGCATCCCGCCGGAGCCGTGCAGAGCTTCGTTGATGGACACGCAGAAGTTCAGAATTACTTCTGGGTAACAGCAAAAGGTGCGCCCTCATGGGGCTACAAGTGGGTAAATGTCTGGAACGTGGATATTGCCGGCGGAACGGAAAAAGATTTCCGCTGCAAATGATTTAAGAAAGGATTTTTTATGCTGAAACATTACGCAATTTTAATGTTATGCTGTCTGGGATTTTTCCTCAATGCAATGGAGATCACACCGGATTACACCATCGTAACCGGGGAAACTCTTTCTGTAACTGAGAAAAAAGGAAGCCAACTTCTGGTAAAATACCTGACAGAGATTTTCGGGAAAAAATCTCCGGTCGTCTCCGAAAAATCATTCGGAGGAAAAACGAAAGCGATTTATTTCGGCAATACCGCTTATGCAAGAAACAACGGGATCCGGCAGGAAACTTTGCAGGATGAAGAGTGGCTTGTAAAAGCGATGCCCGATGGAAATCTGATTATCACGGGCGGAAAACTCCGGGGAACTTTCTACGCTGTTTATGAGTTTCTGGAACTTGCCGGATGCAGATATTTTTCCGTCGGAGAAAAACATATTCCGAAACTGAAATCTATCACTATCAATGATAAATTGAACCATCGGGGAAAACCGGTGCTGGAATCGCGGTACACCTACCTCGGCAGTATCGGTATGGTTCCCAGGGAACTCTTCTCCTGGAACAAACAGAACCGTGATGCCGCTCCAGATAACATGAACGGTGAATTTTTCAACACCCGTCAGTGGGGACATTGCCACACGTTCCATATCATCGGAAGAGGATTCCCCGCAGAGTGTTTCTCTCTCGGCAGCAACGGAAAACGGCAGATCGCAAGAGATGGAACAGGACCCGGACAATTCTGTTTTACCAGTCCCCTCACCCGGAAAAAAGTCAAAGAAAAACTCGGCAAGATGATTGCTGAGGATCGGAAGAAAGCTCAGGCTGGCGGCTTTGCTCCCATGCAGCTCTGGGTGGTTTCTCAAAACGATAACACCGATCTCTGCCAATGCAAAAACTGTCTGGCGATGGCAAAAAAATACGGTGCTTACAGCGGAGTTCTGCTTGATTTCATCAATGATCTTGCTGCAGCTTATCCTGACACTAATTTCCAGATGGATGCCTACCAGTGGGGCGAGAAAGCTCCGAAAGGGATCAAAGCACGGAAAAATGTCTATGTCCAGTTTGCGTTCCTCGGATATGAATGGTCCGGCAGCAACGATACCATGAAACCGCTCACGCATCCGGTCAATAAACATCTGCTGCAGCAGATCAATGACTGGAAAAAAGTTGCAGATAACCTTGCCATGTGGGACTATCTGGTCGTTGGTAAACGCGGTGAACCGACACTTTACACCTCCATTCCGGCGATGATTGCGAACCTGAAAATTTATGGACAGGCTGGGATCAAACGGTATTTCAGCGAATTGGAGATTGCCTCCGTTTCCAAAGCCATGTTCAACATGAGTTTTCATGATCTGACCCTTTATCTCAACATGAAGCTGACAGAAAATCCGTTCCGGGATGTGGATGCGCTGATCAATGATTATTTCGAAAAATACTATGGTCCGGCAGCTCAGCCCATGCAGAAACTCTTCCGGCTTCTTGTCAAAAATCAGACAGCGACCGGGCAGGCACTCGGCAGGCAGCCCCCAAGAAACTGGAAGCATATCACTCCCGCATTTTTGAACGAAGCAAACCGTTTGCTGGACGAAGCAGAAGCTGCCGCAAAAGGGAATGAAACGTATCTCCGCAGAGTCGGCTTTGAACGGCTTCCGGTGGATATGATTTCTCTGTTGAGCCGGAAGAAAGGAAATGATCCCGAAAATCAGCGACTGGTGAACAGGTTGAAGAAAAATTTCCGTCCGGCAGTCAACAGATTGATTGCTCCGGCATACCGCAAGCAGACACTTGAAAAATTGGAACAGAAACTGCAGATGATCCTGACTCCGCCACCCCTGCCCCCGGGATTCCCCGCAGATAGAACCGAACAGGTCACGCTTGATTTTGCCGGATTCAGCGGAACAATCATCGAAGATCCCGATGGTTTCGGAGGAAAAGCTCTGAAGTCCCCCCGGATCTCGGAAGAGAGTCACCGGATCCGTCAGCCGCAGCTTGGGATCTTTGACCTCTCCACGCGCCGGGATGCTGTCAAACGGATGATCAACCGGAAAGAGATTCCCTCTGACGGAAAATTCCACATTTATCATCTGGGCAGACTCAAGCCCGGCAATTTCATGCACCTGACAGGCTGGGCGCATTACTCCTGGCACATGCGTTTCCCGCTGGAAATGCCCGAAGCACAGAGTGAATATGATGTTTATGCATCTTTGAAATTCATCGGTCCTGCTTATGTGAAAGGCGCAACCGGACCAAGCGATTTCCGCCTCGACAGAGTCTTCTTTGTCAGAGCAGAATCTTCCGTTCCGAAAGGTCTTGACCCGGAAAAATGCTCTGTTCATCTGGTTGCAAGCAATATCTGGTTCCGCGGCGCAAGAGTCGATGACCCGCAAGCTGACGGCGGAAAAGCGATCCGTCTGGAAGGAAAACCGGAACGGCACAAACAGAATCTGTCACTGGGGATCTTTGACATGCAGCGGAAACGGGATTTGATCAAGTACACCTTCAAACCGGGCATGATCCCGCAGGATGAAAAGTATCATCTGCATAAGATCGGGACTTTGAAGAAAGGACACAGCGGAAAGCTGGCAGGCTGGATCCATTGGACCTGGGGCATGCAGTTCCCGACAGGGAAACTGGATAAGAACAAGCAATATGATGTCTATGTTTCCCTGAAAATAACCGGTCCGGCATACGTCAGGGGCTCATCTTCCCCCTCAGCTGTCATGTGCGATAAAGTCGTTTTCGCAGAGAGAGACTGATTCTTCCAATAAGGGGCAGTGTTTTGGGGAAGCGAAAAAAAAATTAATATGCCATCTTAAAAAGAGTTTATGAATTGCAAAGAAACAACTCTGTGTAAATAAGGTGCGGAAAATTCTTTTTTTAACTTTATGATGGCATTCTGATTTTTGCGACTGCAAAAATCGGAATGCCGCAAAAAGGTTTGAAAAGAGAAAAGAGAGGTACGGGGAGAAAAGAGAAAAAATTTCCTTTAATTTTTTTCTTTTGTCTCCCCGATCACGAATCAACCCGGATTGTTACTCTGTTACAAGAAAAACATAGCTCTGACCGCCGATGGCATCCCAGGATTCTCCGGAACGGACTGTCTTTTTCATGGGTCCGAGGAGCGGCTTCAAATATTTTCCTCTGGACAGGAAAATCTGCTTTTTCCCGCTTGTTGAGGCATGAAGAGTCACAATATCATTTCCAGCCCAGATTGGGTCCTCCGTTGTCTTCACATACTGAAAAACTCCAGCTTTCTTGACGATGGCATCCAGCAATGATTTCGGAAGATCAGGCAATGCAGAGAAGATATGAGTTGCGCCGTTGATCTTTTTCACAACAACAGCAGCACGGCTTTTCTCATCTTTTGCCAGCACAGAATCATAGCCGGAAACAGGGAAGAACCAGGGGGCATTGGTGAAACGGCTGACAAACTTTTCACCGTTCCAGAACAGAGTCACAGTTTGCGGCTTGGCATCCATGGTAAATTTGATCCCGAGGAAGTCTCCGCAATAGTTTGCTGCAGGTCCTTTATCCGGATAACTGGAACCGGCAGAATAAAGCCAGAGAACCGTTGCTTTTTCCCGTTCAAACCGTTCCTTGAGAGCAGCTCTCTGCGCCTTTGACAGCACAAGAGTCGGCAGCATGATATACAGTTTATGCGCCGGGGCTCTGCCCTTTTCCACCAGGTCATCAACGACAACATTGGTAAACGGTGCGCCGAGACGGTTGTAGTGCCGGAACAAGCCTTTGATCGCAGGCGGGAAAATGCCATCGTTACCGTCAACTGAATGATAGATGCTTTCCACATCGCAGACGATGGTTGTTTCCACAGGAATAAACCCTTTGACGGGCGGCAGTTTTGCCTCTGCTTTGTACTGTTCATCCAGAACTGCCACGATGGCAGGTTCGTAGAAACTTCCCGGCGGGTTTTCGTACCAGTAATGGGCAACACCTGCTGCATGAGCCATCCCGAATTCCCGGTTGATCTGTCCGACAGATTCAATGGGAGTGGAAGGACGGCAGGCATAGACATCATTGCTGTCGCCCTGACTGGGAGCAAAAGCTGTCCGCTGGTCATTTTCAATGAAAACGACTTTGTTGTGGTACATGAAGGAGGAATAAGGCATCATGATCCCGTTCGGATCGCCGGGTCTCCGGTAACTGTAGCGGGAGGGCGCACGGAAGAAGTCCACGGCATCGTCACGCAGACAGGTCATGAAACCATTATGCCCGGTGATAAGCTGGCTGCGGTAGCCGGATTCTGCCAGAGTTATCCAGTAACCATAATAACAGCCGATCAGGGGTCCGTTTCGTGTGACTTTCTTGAAGTAGTGTCCAAAGTGGTTGATGGCTTCTGCAAGGGATTCGTTGCGGAAACGGAACCAGTCCATGAGTTGAGCGTTTTTCGCCGGATCGAAAAGGGAACCGACAGCACCGGTTCTCCGCAGTGTGGGATTCGCCATTTTTGCAGTTTCCACAGTAAGCCCCGGCATGTTCCACGCTCTGGCAAGAGCGGCATCATCGGGATACCACTTCCGGAGCATTGCACGGAATGTTCTGTAATCGGCAGGGCTGTACCCCGGATGAGCCCGTTTACGGTAGAAGTCAGTTCCGGCAGAAGCTCCGCCCCAGAACCATTCACTGCCGCGACCGTTCGTCAGATTGAACGCCCAAATACGGTCAGCAAATCCCTTTTTGCGGATGTGATCCAATATTGCTTTGATGGGAGCTTCGGAATCTTTCAGCCAGCGTTTGGAGGCAAGAGCCTGAACATCGTCATACGTATTCCGACGGGTTCCTTCAAAGTAGGCAGATGCTTCATCTGGATAAGCCTCCAGCCACCAATCGGGCATGTAAAGACCGATATCAAGAATGAAAATCGCCTCCGGATCCATGGTGGCAAGCAGTTCCATCTTCCGGTCAAGATTCGTGAAATCATACTGATTGACTCCACGCCAGACATCTGTAAACTCACAGCTGAGATGATAACTGTGGATCCCTATCTTCTGAATGGCATCTTTACGTTCAGGATAGCGGTTCAGATAGAATGCAGGGTTCCAGAGTTTTCCGCGGAACTTCAGCATTGTCCGGGTTCCGACATTCACAAATTCCGCTTTCTGAAACTCTGTCGGTTTAACGGCAACTGCCGGGAGTTCTGCAAGAGCTTTTCCCCCGGTGACTTCCCAGAAATCATCAATGAGATAAACTTTGCTGGGCTCTTCTGCAGGCAGAATTTTCGGATAACTGACAGTAACTGTACCATCAGCATTTTTTGTCATGGATGCCGGAAGAAGAAATTTGCTGACCTTTCCGGAGGCGGTGCGGCGTTCAAAAAGAAGTGTCCGGAAAAGAGAGATCACTGAACGCTCCAGAACCGCAGTAAATTTTCCGTTTTCGCTTTTCTTCAGCGTAAAACGCCCTCTGGGGCCAACATAAACGAACCCGATGTAAGCGGACCACGGAGCCGTATAAGCAGGATCGCCCAGTTCAACCGTGGGAGAATTGATCGCCGCGGGCTTTGCCGTGGATGTTCCGTTTTCATGACAGAGCCACTGTTTGTCGGTCAGAACGAACCCCTCTTTTCCATCGGCGTTTTTCCAGTAAATATCCGCACAAAGTCCGGCGGCAGAGTCAAGATTGTAAACTCTTACTGTGATTTTGTTTTTTCCTTTCTGAAGATGATCGGTGATATTAAATCTGTCCGGAATGCTGTAACGGAACGTTGCACCGACCCGTTCGCCGTTGACATAAATTTCAGATTTATCGTCAGCCATAAGACCAAGAACAGCATATTCCGGTTTTTCTTTCAGATCAAAGGTTCGTTCAAACCAGACATAGGCGTAATCAGGACCTTTTCCGAACCGTGACCAGATCCATTTTCCTTTCCAGAAGAGTTCCGGTTTATAGCGGATCTGCCAGTGCAGACAATCCACTTTCGGATATCCGGCATTCTTTGCGCCGTCAATGGAAGCAACGGCATAAATCATCATTTCAGGAGCTGTAAACGTAGTTTCTTTCTCCCCTTTTTTCAGAGAGACCGCCGTATTGGGAATCTCCTCCATTTTGTGATTGAAAAATCTGAGTTTGACACCCGGACAGGTTCCGTTTTGCCAGCTGAGTTTGTATTTTCCGAGGGGGCGCATTTCGTGAAGAACCACATCATCGCCCTGCTTGACAAAATCAGCTCCCGTAAAAAGGTTTTTCTGTGTAAGGATCCGGGGATTCCGCACCCCCATTTCTTTTCCAATCTCTTCATAATCAACAATGCGGATCGTCCATCCGGTCAGCACAGCATCATTATCCCACCGGGGAGAATCCTGCGGATGAAAAATGTAACGGCGGTAATTTCCGTCCGGAATCACAGATTTTGACACCGTGACGATGTTCAAAAACGTTCCGTCGCTTTTTTTCAAAATAAACATCACACGAACAAAGCAGCTGATTTTTGTTTTAAGATCAAACTCAAACTGCTTGACCTCGGAAGCCGGAATTGAAAGATTTCTCATCGTTGTTCCGGACCAGTTGAACCGTTTATTCTGACTCATGAAATAACGGTTCAGGAAAACAGATTCGTCGATGGTGTTTTTCAGGATTTTCTGAGTTCCATACACGCCCATTTTCTGCGGTTTTGCCGAAACTGATGAAACTGCTTTTCTGGCAGGCTGAACTTTCACAGTTTTCTTCTGCGGCTTAACGGTTTTCTGGGGCTGCGGCACAGTGGCTTTCTTTGCGCCGGAAACCGGAGTCAGCGACATCTCTGTAATGGTCACAGGAACATTATCTGTAATGATTGCTGTCGGCTGAACATAAGCCGCACCCTGCCACCATGTGCCATGATGGGGTCCAAGCCCTTTTGATGCCTTTATGATCGTCTTGAACGGTTTTTTCAACGGCAGGGGAACAGTGATGGTAAGATGCCCTCCGTCATAATGCTGCCGGACAAGGGACCCTGCCGGATGACTTCTGCGGAGCGGTGTTTTCATTTCGATTTTCCATGTTCCGTCAGGAAGTTTCGTAATGCTTTTTGAATAATAATCAATGCCGAAGTTCGGAAGATCGCTGCAATCAGCTTTTGCCCGGAATGCAACAATATTTGTTCCAGAACGGGGCTGCAGCCACTTGGAGGCATCTTTCACAATGAACTCTTTTGTTCCGGCAATCGCCGGTGCTGTGAGTTCTGTGAGAGTATCAGCCTTGCCGTTGGCATGAGCATGCCCCATCCGCCGCTGGGCATTATCGAATTGATAAAAACGGATCGTCAGCTTCCCTTTTCCGCCCTTTGCATTGATCGTAAAAGTATAATCCTGCGCAGAATCAATTTCTATTTTCCGGGAAAGCGGAGTCTGCATTTTCGGCTTGGTTATTGAGACCTCCCGGGCAGTAACCGAAAGGAATACTGCGCCCAAAACGGTCAGAATTGCTGTTTTTTTCATAGATGAGATCCTCCTGATAAATCAATACTTGAATCCGTTCAGCAAATGCTTGTTGATATAAGTCTGAGTAACTGTGTTGGATGGTGTCGGAATGGTAATCGTTGTTTCCAGCTCTTCGACTTTTTTCGTTTCTGTATGACCATCCATCATGATAAGGTTGGTTCTTCCATTGGCACCGACTTTTGTATCTGCGCGTGCTGCTCTGGAATCATTCATGCCACCGTGACGGTAGCTGAACCAGCGGATACTTCTGGTTCCCGGTCCATCGGTCAGATTGCTGTCACCGGCAAAAATCGCAGATGATGCAGCAGTCACGGAAGAAAGTTTGCGGAATTTCATCTCGGAAGTAATACTTGTCATGAGCAGGAAGTCGTTAGAAGTGTAATGCGTGTAATTCCATCCGCTGACAAGCTTCTGGGATGGACATCCGAACGTTCCCATCGCCATGGCATGTGTAAAAGTAACCATCCCGTTATTTGCCATTTTAAAGTTGGATAAATCCACCCCGGCAAGGATCCCGTACCATGCGGCGCGGGGATCGTTCAGTTCTCTGACATTGGCATATCCGCGTACGATCCACTCATTATTTTCCTGAGAATAGGCAGCCTGGGCAAGTCCGATCTGTTTCAGGTTATTGAGACAGCTGGAGCTGCGGCCGGCTTCCCGCGCATTATTCAATGCAGGAAGCAGCATCCCGGCTAAAATTGCGATGATTGCGATCACAACCAAAAGTTCAATCAGCGTGAACGCTGATTGAGTGAAGATGTGAAGGTGTGAAGAGTTTGCCTGCGGCAAACGTGAAGTGCGCCCTGACGGGCGTAAGGATGTGCAGTTTTTATGAATTTTTTTGAGGCAATAC
>JAFTJI010000112.1 GCA_017456495.1 Lentisphaeria bacterium
GCTTCAGCGAAGGAGGATGGTAGCCACGCTCAAACTACCATTTCCAACTCATCAACAATCTTTTTTCAGCCAAATTTTGCCGGACTTTTGAAATTACCTCTTTCTATTTTCTTAATTCCGGTGTATTTTTCTCAATATCGATGTATTGAATAATCAACATTCGTGTAGTATAATTCATCAGCAGAAATAGAAGATAAGAGATTTTATCCGTTTCGTTAATTTTAAGTTACAGGAGGAAATTTCAAAAGTCTTCAAAAATATCTGAAAATTCTTGCCGTGATCTGAAAATGGAGCGTTTTCGGTGGTTACTCTTTGAGTAGCCACGCTCAAACTACCATTTCCATCTCATCAGCAATCTCTTTTCAGCCAAATTTTGCCGGACTTTTGAAATTACCTCACAGGAGAAAAAAAATGAAACTTACAACGCTTGCGATTGTATTTGGTATCGCCGGATCTTGCATTGCCGGTCCTTCTTTCAAATTGTCTTTTCCGGAAAAGAAGTTTGCACCGGAAGCAAAATCCAAAGCAATGATCACGAAGGCTATCATTTCCGATGAAAACTTTATTGCCGGCCCTGATGGAAAATTCGCCTTTGTTTTGACAGAAAAAAATGCAGAGAATAAAAAAGTTCCGGCATACAGTGCCGCGGGTAATTTTCCTTTTGCAGCCGGAAGTGCCGAGGTAACATTTAAAATACTTAAGCGTAAACCGGGGAGTCAGCTCCGGATCCTGCATGTGTTTTCACCTGCGAAAGATGATGCAAAAAGTGTTCTGATCTATTACATGTATATTGATGTCAACGGAAAAGCGAATTTTGGGATTCAGGTTGGAAAGAAACAGGTTCAAGTTGTTGTTCCGGCAAAAATGATGACACCGGATGCTTTCAATACAGCAAAAATGGTATGGAATGATAAAAAGTTATCTGTTCTAATGAATGGGAAGGTCGTTGGAGAAGTTCCTATGGCGGCTGATTTTGCAGAAGTGGCTGCGAAAAAACGCGGGTGGTCATCCATTTTTATTGTACCGGTGTTTGGCGGTGTCAATGAAAATTGGAGCAACCGGGCAGCAATCGCGTCCATTGATATCAAATAGAGGCAATTTCAAAAGTCTTCAAAAATGGCAGAAAATTCTTGTTGCGATCTGCAAATGGAGCGTTTTCGGCTTGTCCTCCATAGCTTCAGCGAAGGAGGATGGCTGCCACGCTCAAACTACCATTTCCAACTCATCAACAATCTTTTTTCAGCCAAATTTTGCCGGACTTTTGAAATTACCTCAAATAATCAATCTTTCAGAAAAACAGTTTACGGGTACGGCACTCTTTGCCGTACTCTTTTCATTGAGAAAAGAACTTACTTTTGATTGCTGTGTTTATGCAGCCAATTCCAGAATGCCGCCGGAGAGGACAAGCCGAGTTCATAGGCGATCTCTTTTTGCCTGATTCCCCTTTTTTGTGCCAGACGGGTATATTCCAAACGGACTTTGTCAATGAACGCTCCGATGGTGATGCCGACTTCATCATGAAATTTATGAGCGAGATATCCCCGTGTATAACCAGATATTTCAGCCAGCCGGGCGAGAGAGCACTCCCGTCCGTTCCTGGCCCGGATGTATGTCTGCAGATCGCCCATTTTTGTGTGTTCTGCAGTATTCTCCATTTGTTCCGCCAGCCGGAATGCCATTTCATCCAACACGGCGTTTACGGGAGTCTTGATATACCGTTCCACATCCTGATCTGTTGCATATTTCAATTGAGAAAGCAAATTCCAGCGTTCCTCGAACTGGGTTTGCAGTCCTTCCGGGATCATGATTCGGGACATTCCGCGAACGGCATTAGCCTGACCGTTGACCGTTACTTCCATTGCAGTCAGATGAACCTGTCTTTCATGAAAAAAGCCCCAGATATGCAGTAAATTATTGTCTTCCAGCGTATAACGATGCCCGTGAACCATTCCGGAATCGATCAGAAACAAAGTCCCGGGGGAGCAATGATAAACGCTGTTGTTGCACATATAAAAGCTTTCGCCGGATATTACAAAGAGAAATTCGCGGGAAGGATGGGAGCTGTGATGATATTTTTTGCACAGTTCCTGATTGGCAGGCGGTGAAAAACGCGTGTAAATTTTTGTTACACCGTGCCTGAGAACACTGATAACATTATCTCTATCTATCATTTATCACCGTCCGGTTAAAATAATTTATCTGTGTTTTACTATATCACGGCTCTTACATTTTACAAGTTGAAAGTATGACAGGAGGAAAAGAATTCCGGCATATTTTCTGTTGTTTTTTAGGAAAGATAATTTTTGGGGTGGTTTTTATATATTTATCAATATTGATGTATTTTTCAAAAGATTTATGTATTGTATAATCAATAAAAATGTAGTATAATAATATCGCATGCGATAAAAATGCAGACTTTTTATTATCACTTTTTTCAGCTTTAATTTGTCAGGAGGAATGAGATGAAACTTGCAATTGATGGGGGAAAACCAGTATTTGAAAAGCCCGCAGCACTTCCGCCGTGGCCGCCGGTCGATCCTGAAACTGCAGAAACGCTCAAAGAGATTTATCTGGGACGGAAATGGTCATTTTACGGTCCGAACGAAGTGGAATTCAACAAGCTTTTTGCGGAGTACACCGGTGCTGCCGGCTGTACTATGATGGCAAACGGAACTGTTACTCTTGAAATGGCATTGCTTGCATTGGGCGTCGGTCCCGGAGATGAAGTGATCGTTCCGGCTCATACCTGGCTTGCGACAGGCGAAGCCGTTGTTTACCGCGGAGCAACTCCGGTCGTGGTAGATATCGAAAGCGACACTCTTTGTATGGATCCGGAACGTTTTGAGGAGGCGATCACACCGAAAACCAAAGCAGTGATCCCGGTTCATCTGTTTGGTTCCATGGCAGATATGGACAGAATCATTCCCATTGCCCGTAAACATGGAATTGCAGTCATTGAAGATTGTGCTCATGCCCACGGCGGTATCTGGGACGGTAAGCATGTTGGGACGATCGGGGATATCGGGAGTTTCAGTTTTCAGCAGAGTAAAACTATGGCATCCGGAGAAGGCGGCGCATGTATCACCGGCAGCGAAGAACTCAGCGAAACGCTGGGGCGTCTTTCTCACATCGGCTATCAATATGCGGCGAAACAGGGTCAGGCGGGAACACCGCCGCCGGTCGGCTTGATTTGCCGGAACTACCGTGTTACGGAATTTCAGGCAGCGATCCTGCTTTCCCAGTTGAAGCATCTCAAAGCAGATACGGAATTGCGGGCAAAGAATGCGGAATTCATCCGGAAGCGTCTCAATGCAATTCCAGGGCTTCAAGTTCAGGCTCCCGGAAAGAAAGCAACGCTTCAAAGTTACTATAACTTCTGTATTATGCTTGATCCGGCATCCCTGCGTCCGGGAATTGACAAGAAAAAGGTTCAGGAAGCACTGTGGGCGGAAGGAGCCAGTGCAGGAAGCGGCTGGACAGGTGTGATGTATCGTCAGAAACTTTGGAGTGTGCCTGAAAATATGTTCCGGATCGCAAGTTGTGAAAATGCGGAACGGATCGTTCCTGACAGACTGATGGCAAGCAATCTCAACTGGCTGATGCTTTCTGAAGAAGAAACGGAGCTTTACTGTCAGGCATTTGAAAAAGTAATGGCTGCTTATTCCAAATAAAAGAGGAAATCTTTATGAAAGAACTGATGTTTTTCGATGCAGTCAGTTTAGTAGGAAACAGAGTTGACCGGAAATTTCCGGATGTTTCTGAACTTCTTGCAGATATGGACCGGTTCGGTGTGGACCGGGCATTGATCCAGCATAATGCTGTCGGGATGCTGGGGGCAGAAAAAGCCAACAGAAGGCTGGTGGAAATATTGAAAGAGGAAGATCCGGAACAACGGTTGGAGTGCGTCTGGTGTCTTCTTCCAGCCCAGTGCGGCGAACTTCCGGAGCCGGGAGAATTTTTTGAGGCAATGCGGAGAAACAATGTTCATGCGCTTACCATTGATCCGTTCAATCACCGTTATGTTCCATGCCGTTTGACACTGGGAAAGTATCTTGATGAAGCGATCAAACGGAATATTCCGGTTTTTCTGAACAGTTTTGCAGGAAAATGGAATGAGCTTTATGCATTTCTGAAAGAATTTCCTGAACTCTGCTGTGTTGTTCATGGCGGAGATAAATGGTGTAATGACCGTTATTTGAGACCGCTTTTGGAAAATTATCCCGGAGTTCATGTAGAGCTTTCCGGCTATTGGGTTCCGGAAGGTATTGCCGATCTTGCAAAAACATATGGTGCGGAACGGCTGCTTTATGCAAGCGGATTCCCCCGTTATGATCATGGAGCTGCCATGCTTCAGCTGAAACATTCTGGCCTTTCCGATGAAGAGATTTCTCTGATAGCCGGAAAGAACCTGGAACGGCTGCTTGGCGGAAGAAAGAAACTTTCTTTCCAACAGAAAAAATCCATTTGGGAACAGGAAAACACCATTGCCGGAAGCGTTTGGAAGAATGGCAGAGCAGATTTCCCGGTTTGTGATGTTCATGCGCACATGGGACGGCATTATGCAATGTATCATGCCAGAGGTGAAGCGGAAGACATGGTCAGACATGCCCGTCGTCCGGGAGTAAGACGGTTATGTTTTTCTCACAATGATGCTCTTTTTGATGTTGGCGGGAACAGAATTGCGGCGGAGATATGCAGAAGATATCCTGATATTCTGCGGATGTATGTCGGGATCAATCCAAACTATCCGGAACAGATCCGCAAAGATCTGGCTGAGTTTGACTCCTGGGCGCCCTATGCTGTCGGTCTCAAGATCCTTGCTGATTATCATAAAGTAAAAGCGACAGATCCCTCTTACAAAGAGGCTTTGGAATTTGCCTCCCGACGCGAATTGCCTGTTCTCTTCCACACCTGGGGCGGCTCTTCCTGCGACGGCAGTGAAGTGATGCTGGAGCTGATCAAACGTTATCCGAAGATCAAATTTCTTTTAGGTCACAGTATTTTCGGAGATTGGGATGGTGCAGAACGCTGTTTCAGGGAAGGTAACGGAAATGTGTATCTGGAACTTACTGCGATTCCGGGAGAACGGGGGATCATAAAAGATCTGGTTCGCCGGGTGGGAAGTTCGCATATTCTTTATGGAACAGATCTTCCGTGGTTTGATGAATATCAGGCATTGGGAGGTGTTCTTTCCGCAGATATTTCTGAAGAGGATATCCGGAATATTCTTTATCGTAATGCAGACAATTTATTTGGAAAGGATTGGTAAATGAAACTCGGACTTCAGCTTTACAATTTCAGAGAGGAGCTTAAACAGGACTTCAGGGGCACACTCAGGGAAATTGCAAAAATCGGCTTTGACGGCGTGGAATTTGCTGTCAATTACGGAGAACTGGAGCCGGAGGAACTTGCGGCTCTTCTGAAAGAATTGAATTTAGAGTGTGCCGGAACCATGTTCCCGAAAAATGTTCTTTGCGAACCGGATGCTCCGGCATGGAAAATGGCGGAAACGCTGAAATCTCCTGCCGTAACATTCAGCTATACTGACAATCTTCCGGAATCGTGGCAGACTCTTCTTGATATGTGCCGTACAGCCGGAAAAAATGCTGCTGATCACGGGATCCCGTTTTCTTACCATAATCACTGGCAGGAATTTACCCGGTTGGAAGGTGGAGAATATGTCATGACCCGGATCTTGAAAGAAACAGACCCGGCACAGGTACTCATCGAACCGGACGTCTGCTGGTTGACCCGTGCAGGTGTCGATCCTGTCGCTTACATCAAACAATATGCCCACCGGATCAGACAGGTACACCTGAAAGATTTGCGGATTCCGGAAGAACGGGAAACGATGACGGCGTTGGGAAAAGGCTGTGTCGATCTCCCCGGATGTATCGAAGCGGCAAAAGAAACGCCTTGCCAGTGGTTGATTTATGAACAGGATCACTCGGCGAACCGTTTTGCCGATGCCGTGGAAAGTTTGAAATTTTTGAGAAAATTTAATATCTGAATAACTGAAAGGATTTAACGATGAAGAGAGAGAGAACATTTTCAAAGCTGTATCGGTTCACACTGATCGAGTTGCTTGTCGTAATCGCAATTATCGCGATTCTCGCAGGAATGCTGCTTCCTGCGCTGAACAACGCAAGAGCAAAAGCGCAGGGAACAAACTGCCTCAATACCCTGAAGCAGATTTCCCACTACGCTTCCATGTACTCCACTGACAACAACGATTATTTTCTTCCCATGCGTTTGAGTACGAAAGGAAATACTTCTCAGCCGTTTTACATGTGGCATCAGCTGCTTCAGCCTTATCGGGGATTTGCACCGGTCAGCAGTCATGGAACCCGCTGGGTAAATGTTGATTTCTATTATTGCAAAAGTAATCTGAAGAAACAATTAACCGGACAAACCGGATGGCAGGTAAATGATTTTTATACAAATTATCTGGTCAACAGTTATCTCATGTTTGACAGCGTGACAGGAAACTATCTCCGTAAAGTCGGCAAAATCAAACAGGCATCAAGTACATTCTATTTCGGTGAACAGAGTGCCCGTACAGATAAAACAAGTTTTGAATTCAGTTACAGAAGTGCCTTGCGTTACAGCGATGAAAAGATCGGTTTCGTTCATAACGGGGGAACAAATGCCGCTTTCGCTGATGGCTCCGCAAAAATGTTCACAGGCGATGGCTTGTATCATTATGTTGCGTACAATTCGGGCGGAAACCTCGTCGTGGAATAAACAGTTTTCATCCGGAGAAAAAAAATGTCTGAAGGTGTCAGAAAATACGATAAAGATATGGATCACAAAAGCATCACCCGAGATGGGATGGACTGGTATTCTGCGGATACTCCGGGCTTTCATCTTGACGGGCTTCACTGGCGCAAGGCAGGAGATCCCTTCCGCCGGATCCCTTTGGATGCTCATGTGACCGAAGCTGTGGATTATCTCTCATGGCATACTGCCGGCTGCATGCTCCGATTCAAGTCTGATGCCGCAGAAATCAGAGTTCATGTCCGCTATGAAAAAGTGGACCGATGGGATCACATGCCATGTACCGCTTACATGGGCGTTGACCTTTATACAGGCAGCGGAACCGCTAAATTTTATCATAAAACCGCCCGGTTCAACTGGCAGGAAAATGAATACACCTCTGTCATATTCGGTCCCGGAATGGAAAGGAAAATGCGGGAGTTTACGATTCACTTTCCGCTGTATGCCCATCCGGAAGAGTTTGAAATCGGTCTGACGTGCGGCTCCGTTATTGCTGAACCTGAACCGTGGATCGATCCCCGTCCGATCGTTGTTTACGGGACAAGTATTCAGCAGGGCGGATGCGCCAGCCGTCCGGGAATGTGCCATACCAATATCATGAGCCGTTTACTGAACAGACCGTTTGTGAATCTTGGTTTTTCCGGCAGTGCAAACGGGGAACCGGAAATGGCGCATGTCATGGCAAAAGTCAAAGATCCCGCCATGTTTGTTTTGGACTTCGATGCAAATGCAGGTGTCGGACGGCTTCGGCAAAATTTGCCGGGATTTATTGATATTTTGCGGGAAAAGCACCCGGAAACTCCAATCCTTCTGATTTCCCGTCTGCTCTATGCTGCAGAAATCGCAGGAGATCTGGAATTTGTTCCGATCCGCCGGGATTTTACCTCAATTCATATCAATGAACTGGAACGCCGCCGCAAAATGGGTGATCAAAACATTCATTTCCTCGACGGCAGCACACTCTATGGTCCTGATCCTTCGGAATGTACCGTAGACGGAGTTCATGCAACAGACCTCGGATTTTATCATATCTCCCGCCGGACAGCTCCGGTCATTGCACGCATACTTTCAAACATAAAATAAGGATTTACAATTGTGAAAAAAAGAATTTTATCTCTTCTCGCTGCCGGAATGTTATTTCCTCTTTCAGCAGAGCTTCCGAAACCGGTCATTCATGCAACATTCGATCGGGATTTCAGGGCTGAAACACCAAATGGAACCATCCAGGGGAAACACTCCGTTCCTCTCAATATGGAAACCCTTTCCGTTCTTCTTCAGGACGGAGTCAAAGGGAAAGCAGCGCGAATCGGAGCGGAAACAGTCAACGGAAAAACAAAAGCTGACTACATTCATTATCCGGCAAAAGGACTTGATCCGAAAAAGGGAACGATCGCATTCTGGCTCAAGCCTTTGGACTGGAGTTTCAAAGATCCGAAATTTCATGTCTTCTGTGAAGCAAAAGGCGATAACAGTGTTCTGATTATCTACAAATACAACATCGGACGCTTTCCGGCTTTCATCTTCGGAAAACTCAACTCCGGAAAAAGTCAGCGATGGATGCTTGCCCGGACTCCCCAGCCGAAATGGGAAACAGGAGAATTTCACCATCTCGCGTTTACATGGGATCAGGATTGCCTCAGAATATATATTGACGGTCTTCAAAAAGGAATGATCAAAAATGTAAAAGAACTGATGCCGACAAACTTTCACACCCTTTCTGTCGGTCCTTACGGTCCGAACTTATGGAGGGATCATGACGGCAATTCTCTGATTGATGATTTCAGGGTTTATGATAAGACTCTGTCCGGGAGTGAAATTGAGCAACTCTATACTTCTTATGGTGTTGCAAAAATTGACAAAAGCAAAATTCCTGTAACGATCACAACTTCAAAGATGTTGAGTACCCCGGATAAAAAGGAAATCCATCTTGATTTTACACTCTCCAGAACTGACTCAAAAAGCCATTCGTTCCCTGTTGAGATGGTAGTCTCTCATCATGGCAAAACTGTATTGAAAACAGTTCTGAAATCCAAATCTCTGGAATACCGTTATGTTTTTGATCTGGCAAAATGGAAAAAGGGTGATTACCGGATCACCCTGAAACCGCTCCGGGAAAAGCCTCAGGATATCGTAGAAGGAAGAACTCTTTTTTTAACGCTCAGTGACTATGCACCTGTTGTTGATCACTCTGTTCCAGCCCCCTGGAAGCCAGTGGAATTCAAGAACAATCAATTCTCAGCCCTTATGCAGAAAACCGTTTTTGGAAACGGGCTGTTCCCCGGACAGCTTTTTTCTCAAAAAACACCGCTGCTGCGTGGAGATATGCAGTTCATCTGGAACGGAAAAACTGTATCCGGAAAAGCAGTGTCGGAAATCACAGAAAAACATCCAGATTATCAGGTGCTTGAACGAAAAGTTGCCGGGAACGGATTTGATCTTGTTTCCCGCTGCCGGTTTGAATTCGATGGCATGATGTGGTTTGAAGTTACTCTGATCCCGAAAGGAAAAGTTCAGGTCAGAAACGCAAAAATCCAACTCCCTTTCCGGAAGGAAACTTCCACTCTTTACAACTGTTTCGTTAGGGACTACTTCTCAATGAGCGGACATTTTGCCGGAAAACTGACGAAAACAGTCAAGCGCAATCACTTTGATACAAGCAATGATGGAAAACTCCCGGTTCTCTGGATGGGGAATGAAGAGAGAGGACTTTATTATTTCACAGAAGATCAAGCCGGACGCCGGTTGAAAAACCGGGAGGAAACAGTTCGCCTTGATCCCGGAAAAGATGGTGCTCTCTTTACAATCAATCTGATTGACTATGAATGTACCCTTGACAAACCTGTTACCTGGAGCTTCGGACTTCATGTGACACCATCCCGCCCGTTTGAACGGAACCGGCGTCTGTGGCGCGGTGGCTCCTATTACCGTCCCGAAGTCAACAGCGTTCTCTGGTATCCCTGGGCAAAAATTCACAATGTTCCGGAAGCCAGGTTCAAAAAAGATGATTTTGAACCTATGAGAAAAGCACGAGCCGGAAAAAGAAACATTCCTGTATTCTTCTACTTCGCCGGATTCTCTGCATCAACGGAAAATCCCGCTTATCCGCAGCATGCCCATGAATGGAGTATCACTCCGCCGGTCGTCGGAACGGAAGCATCGGTTAATAACAGGGAATGGAGATATGTATTTATCTGTACAAAATCACCGACATACCGCAGTTACTATCTCCGGAATTTCGAGAAATGTATCCGGGAGCTGAAAATGGATCATCTCTACTTCGATAATGATTTGAGTTATTACTGTTCCAATCCTGCCCATGGATGCGGCTGGAAGGATGAACATGGCAAACTCTACCGGACATCAAGTGTTCTGGGCGCAAGAGAGCTGGCAAAGGGGATTTATCGTATTCACAAAAAATTATATCCCGAAGGAAAAATTGTGCGGCATCTTACACAAACACCGGAAATGCCTCAGGTATCTTTCTGTAATGCCACAATCGACGGTGAAAGTTTCATTGTGAACGTGGGGAAAGATGAGAATTATTACAATATCTTCACTCCCGATTATTATCGTGCCAGTTTCATGGGACGGCAGTTTGGCGTTCCAAATGTTTTCATTCCGCAATTCCAACGGGCTTACGGTTTGCATTATCCGGAAAAATATAAAGCAGCACGCGCCGGAAAACTCAAAAATCAGAATCTCCATATCCGTCATTATATGGGCTACGTTTTTGTTCATGACTCCGATATGTGGCTCTCTTATGGAGTTACCCCGCAGCCATTCTGGAAAATCATGGATCAGGCGGGTATCACAGAAAACAGTGCCTTCTGGGGGTATTGGCAGAAAGATAATCCTGTCAGAAAAGTTTCTCCCGCAAACGAAAAAGTTATGGTTTCAAGTTACGCTGCGAAAGACGGTGTTCTGGCGGTATTGGTCAACGATACCGATGATGCTGTGTCAGTCAAGCTGAATCTTGACTCCGGAATGCTTGGAAAATCTCCCAAATGTTTTAATGCAGAAAACGGACAGCAAATCAATCCGGATTCTGTTACATTGCCTGCCCGGGAATTCCGCATGATCCGCATAAAAAAGTAAAAAAGCATTGAGTAAGAGTTTCTCTTTTACAAAAAGGCGTTCTTTGTTACTTTTTTATTGCTTATCATCACCCTTTATTTGCATCCTTAACAAACAGCCTCATCGGTCTTAGGATCGTGAGGCTGAATTGTTTTCAAACTTAGAATGGGCAGACGGTTATCTGTGCAGAGATTGCGGCTTGGAATTCTGACCATCCGGGGTATTCCCGTTTAACAGCGGGAAGATTTTTTTCTTTCGATCTGCTTCATTTGTGATGAGCATCTAAAAGTCTTTCCAGTTTTTCTATCGCTGCGGCATCACAGATTTCATAGTACGCATGAAAATGTCTGTTTGAGTAAAAATAGCTTCGTATGGGGAATGACATAAGCTGAATTTTATTGTCTTGATAGCGATAAATCATAAAGCTTTTTTTGTTTTCTCCCCGGACTAAAAGCTTTTGACGAACTACAGCATTATGTATTTCCGGAACAAATTTCACCGGAAGATCTATTCTAAAACTATCACTTTCCCGGGGATAAACATAAAGCAATTTTATGTTCTCCACCGTTTTATAATCCCTATAGTAAATATATTCATATATCCCTGAATATACCCCGTAGACAAGAAGAACTGAAATGATAAATGCTGTACCGTATAAAACGAGAAAATACCATAATTTTTTCTGATTATTTTTCATTCATTCACCAATTTTGGAAGATATGGTAACAATGACGACGAATTTAAACCATGCATAAACGCATTTGAATAATTTTTGTCGCCAAGTTTATCCTTAGCATAAATCACCCCGATTCCGCTATTCCAGACAGCGCACATTGGATTCAACACCCATTCCGGAACTTTCATATTCACAAAATCATCTCTCAGTAATATATGCGGTTTTGGCATATAATACAAGACCGATTTTTGAAAACCGGGACCTAATTTGTCATTTTTTATGCTATTTCTGAACTCATCAAAGTAATTTTTCAAAATTACAGCAGTGATTTCAACGCTTCCTTCATAAGTATTGAGCCTTTTTATAATGTGGTAATCACTGCCATTCACGCCATATTTACGAGCCGTTTTTACTGCAATCTGAGCATAACCAATACCTCCGCCTGTAATACCATCAATCCAAGTCCCATCGGGAAATTTCCAATCAAGCATTTCGTTTGCAATAACTCCGGCAATCAGTTGTTTGGGAATATTATATTGTTTTGCGTATTTGTCAATCGCATTACCAAAACGGCTTCTAAAACTATTACACCATAAATATTTTTCCTCTTCTGTTTGCTCAGCCCATTGATCAGGTTTCATGGCTCCAAATTCAAAATTCTTTTGCTTAAGATATTCTTTCTGATCAACCTCAATAAAGCTGCAATCACAATTCGGGTGAAGTGGCAATGAGGGTATAGTGAAATCATTTTCAATAAATACTTGCCCCGCATATCTCAGACATTTGTCACAGTTATTTGTACTGTCGTCCATAACGAATTTATAAAAACGAGGTTGCTTAGTGAAACCACTTGCTTGCAACGATAATATAAAATTTCCGGGTTCCATTTTTATCCTTTCTCTGGTTGTTATTCTAAGAGAAAAACTCTACAGGGCTGTTCAATATTGTCAACTGAATTTTTATGCCAATCCAAGAATATCTCTCTGTTTGTTTTTATAAAATTTCTGTTTTTTTGAATCTAAATTTTAGAATGGCATCCCGATTAACAGCGGGAAGATTTTTTTTTTCGATCTGCTTCATTTGAGATGATCCACAAGATTTTTCATGCCAACGGAGCTTGACTTCCGGACCTGCTGTTTGTTTATAGCCAATTGAAATTAAGAATCGAACCAGCCAATCCTGTAAGTTATTTTTACTCTGCTGATCGACCGTAATTGTATCAGCCACAAAGCACGATAATTGAGATTGCCGCTGCCACAAACCGGGAATAATTCTGTCAGATTCCGATTCAAAATGTCCAGCCCAGAAGCCTCGTCCGAAATGTACCAGAAGTACCATATCTTTATTTTTGAATTTTGCCCACAAGTACCAGGAAAACAAGTCGTGTCTGGTCAGATTTCTTTGCTTCGATTCCAGAAACGTTTCAAATCCGGGAATCAACGGAAACTGATAGATCCGGATCGTAAACCATCCAAATTTTTCAGTCAGATGTTCGATTACTTTCAAAGATTTTTCAACAATTGGCGGATATTGATTTTTCATGTCAAAGCCCCTGTAAATTTGTATTTTTGAGCGTAAAAACACTGTCGGAAATGTTTTTGTCATAAGATAGTTTGTCTGCTGACAATATTTGCAGAGCCAACAATTTTCAAATTCAACTTGAATTTTGTATAGGCGCACGCTTCTATGCGAGCGCTTACAGAATTCATTTTTTTGGGGAATTTTCTTCCCCATATTTTCCCCGTTTGAGTTGAAAAAAGGTAGAGTTATGCTATATTTTTACGTCTTCAAATCAGTAGGGATGATGGTTTGATTCCCGGTTAGGAGATGGATCATTGGCATGAAAAACTTCCCCATAATTTCCCCATAATGGAGCATATATCCCCATTTCTTCTCCAAGAAAGATATTTCTTTTCAGGGCGGAAATGTTCTATATTGTTCCAGAATTGAACGGGAATTTGAGAAAAAAAACAATTTTTTGAATGTATTTTCAGGTAAGCGGCTGCACCCCCAGCCGCCACCATTAAGAAAACCTACGGAATCAGGAAGTCAAAGCCTGGTTCCGTTTTTCTTTCTCTTTTACGCCCGCACAATCAATCAC
>JAFTJI010000113.1 GCA_017456495.1 Lentisphaeria bacterium
CCGGGATATCAAACCCGGAAATATTATGATCGCAGATGACCTGACTGTCACGGTTCTCGATTTCGGATTGGCGGCAAGGATCCGGACGACCATGTCTGTCATGTCGGTTCCGATCGACAACAGCAGCGGAACTCCGGCATATAAGTCGCCCGAACAGTGGAAATCGGTTCCGTCTAAAGCGGCTTCGGATCAATATTCCCTTGCGGTGCTGGCGCATGAAATGCTGACAGGATATCTTCCCTTTGAGAATGATGACCTCGGGGTCCTGAGAGAATCCGTGATCCATATTGCTCCGGAACGCCCGGATGATATTTCAGATCAGGCTTGGAATGCTTTGCAGAAAGCCCTTTCCAAAGCCCCGGCAGAACGTTTTGAATCCTGTACCGCATTTGTCAATGCCCTGTTTTCAGAAGCTAAAGCACCGGAACGGAAAATCGAACAGCCCGCCCCGAAACCTGAACAGGAACCTGTTCCCGGTGACAAATTTGTTTTTGCAGAAACGGAGTCCTCTCAAACTGAAATTAAAAATCCCATGAAAGCATGGTTCAAAAGTTTCTATAAAGGCAGAGCATCCCGGAAAGAGTATTGGTTCTATCAGCTCCGCTGGTGGCTGTGTAATTTCTTCCTGGCAAGTATTTTTGCTTTTATCTGGATGAGAACGGACTATTGGAGATGGGATGAATTATATATCATTTCATTATGTTGGTCAACTGTTGGTCTGCTTGTCCTGACCATCCCGTCATGGACGGATATTGCAGTCAGACGGCTTCATGATGTTGGCGAATCCGGACGGAATTTGTACTGGATTTTTCTCCCCGTCATCGGTTGGGGAAAACTGCTTTATGATTGTTGTAATTACTCGACACCGGGAACAAATCAGTATGGAAAAACCAAAGAGTTTTCATTCAAAAAATTATATTCACCATGGTTTTTTGGAATTGTAACGTTTCTGTTTATTCTCATACCGAGTACAAGACTTCTTGCGCAAAGGGCTCTTTGTGAATGCGGTATTATCAGCACCGTGAGTATTCCAAGCGGGATTGTGTATATGCCTTGGGATATGTTTTCCGGTTGCACAGGATTGACGAGTGTCAACATACCTGATAGCGTGACTGAGATTTCGTGTGACGCGTTTTCCGGTTGTACAGGATTGACGAGTGTCAACATACCTAATAGCGTAACGAAGATTGAGAGGAAAGCGTTTTACGGTTGCACAGGATTGACGAGTGTCAATATACCTAATAGCGTGACGGAGATTGGGAGGTTCGCGTTTTCCGGTTGCACAGGATTGACGAGTGTCAACATACCTGATAGCGTGACTGAGATTTCGTGTGACGCGTTTTCCGGTTGCACAGGATTGACGAGCATCAACATACCTAATAGCGTGAGAGAGATTGGGGTGTACGCGTTTTCCGGTTGCACAGGATTGACGAGCATCAACATACCTAATAGCGTGACGGTGATTATGAATGACGCGTTTTCCGGTTGCACAGGATTGACGAGTGTCAACATACCTAATAGCGTGACGGTGATTAAGGATGGCGCGTTTTCCGGTTGCACTAACTTGAAACAAGTTTCCATTCCAAAAAACTGCAGTATAGCTGATGATGCATTCCCGTACGACTGTACGGTAACACGGCGGAATTGAAGTAATCTGGCTGTACTGAACAGAATTTTCAAGCCGGAAATCTTTATGAGATTCTGTCACAAACAGTCTCCGTAAAAAATGACGGCTGGAATCCTGCAGTTCAGGAACGCATTTCTATTGGGTAAATCAGAATCCCGCTGAAAACTAAAGTCCGGAAGAAGCACTTTCTCCAGTAACAAAACAGACTCAGGATTCTTGATCCGCCCGCCTGAGATTTTCGGTCAGATCAGAATCACGGATGGAAAATTCCATCCGTAATCCAACCGGATAGTGTCCAGGCAAGAGGTTCCTGATTTTTTATTTCCACCTGAATGTCCGAATCGCATAAGCGGGAAGTTCTGCTTTGCCGAATCCGGGCAATTTCACTGAAACAGCTTCTCCGGAGTTTTGAAGCGTGATCTCTGTTTCTCCGTCACGATTCCGGCGCAACTCCTGAACAACCACTTGATCTTCCGGGAGTTCAAGCCGGAAAAATTCATATTTCCCTGTCTGATCCCCGGCAGTGTGCGCTGTGATTTCACGAACCTCTCCATTATTCAACCGGGCATGGGAATATTTCGGGAGCGCGCTTAACGGCACTTGATCATATTCAGCGATCCAGAAAGAACGGTAATTGACTCCGAAATCCATCCATCCGTCATCAAATTTCTGGGTGAACGGACTATGGTCTGCATAAAGTGTGGGGCGAACGACTGTCAATCTCAGCTGATGATCAGCATGATCGCAGGAATGAAGATCCGGCGCAAAAAATGCCGCAGTTTTTCCATTTGAGACGGCTGCGCACCAGTCAATCATGGAGAACTCTTCAGAAGCAAGGGAATAGGGGACAAATTTTCCGTCTTTCCATTCATTTGCGGGCCAGTCATAGTCGCTTTTTCTGATACGGCAGACTGTTTCCGCGCAGCTTCCGGTGAAAAATTCCGGTTCATCAGAGAGCTGATGCGCAAAGGAAAGTTTCAGACAGCTCATAGGTTCATGCCAGTCCAGCCGGAGTTTCACGCCGGTTTCCGGGATCCCTGCATAATTGTAAAGATCCAGCCATACTTCAGAATCACGGAATTTATAAACAGCCCGCAAGATACTGCAAACAGGTCCATCGTTATACTCTTCCGTACGGATCAGTTCCATTTTTCCGATAAGAGAATCGAACCGGACCAGACCGAATCCCCAAGTCCGGGTGTTGTCGAAAAACACATCCAGAGAGAGTTTTTTCAGCAAATCTTTCTGTTTCTGAAAACCGACAGCGGGATATTTCTTATCTGAAACCCCGTATGCAAAAGTCTTTTCTCCCATGGGCGGCAAGTCGATGATGGCGGTCAATTTTCCCCATGCCACGCCGCAAGGACCGAAAGAAGGATCCGGGGGGAGCATCTGCAAGGGGATCTCCTGTCCGTTTTCATCCCGGAGTACATTGAAATTGACTCCGTTCCGGTTCGGATCTGCAAAGCCATCAAAAGACATAATTGTTTTATGATCGAAGGGATGCGGGTTCCAGCAATAGACTCCGCCCTCCTTCATGAACATGGTGTCCAGCTCCGCAGTTCTCTGGAAAAGCTGACGGTCGATGAGTTTATCAGCCTGATGTTCCACACTGCCGATCCCGGGGAAAATATCCCGTTCAAAGGCGGTTCTGACTGATGTTCCCGGAAGAATATCGTGGAAATGGTTGAAACAGAGTTCATTCCACGATTCTGAAAGCTCTTCTGTTTTCACTCCCAGCTTTTCTGCGGTAAGCATCCGGCGTGTTGCACGGGCAATTTTACGCTTGACTTCATGACAGTTGGAATAGCAGCCCCGGAAGATCGGACCCAATTCTCCTTTGACCGTCTCCAGCGGAAGATCTTTCACCGCTTCAAAATATTCGCTCAGGGTTGCAAAAACGATATCATACTCTTTCTGCAGTTCCCGGATCGTTGCCAATTCTTTTCTGGAAATCCCGCCGCCGTGATCGCCAACTCCGAAAAACATCGCCTGATGTTCCAATGGGGACTCCAGATGTTTCCGGAAATGCTGATCCAGGAACACTTCTCCGGCTCCCGTTCCGTAGGAACTGATAATATGAAGTGCGGTCACAGAAGAACCGTCTTCCGCTTCCCATTTGAACAGGGGCGGGGTGTTGTGGCTTCTTGTGTAAACGTAATATTGAAAACCTGTTTCATTCAGGATTTTCGGCAATCCGGCGGGATGTCCGAAAGCATCCACATTATAGGCGATTTTGACATCAACGCCGAAGCGGTCAAGAAAATATTTTTTTGCATTTTCCGCCTGATGATATAGTGTGACCGGACGGCTCAGGATCACATCTGACTGCACTTCCCAGCCGCCTACGATATCCCAGCGTTTCTGCTGCACAAAATTCTGTATTTTCCGGAAGAGAGCCGGATCGCACTCTTCCACATAACGGTAAAGTGCCGCAGCGGAACAGTTGAATTTCAGATCCGGCTGTTCCTCCATGATCCTGACCACAGAGTGCATGGTGTTCAGCCAGGAACTTCTTCCGGATGTCCTGTTCCATAACCAGATCGGGTCAAGATGGGAATTACAGATAAGATAAATTTTTTTCTTCATGGAAAACTCCTGTTATTCTACGATTTCCGGGGATATTAAGACACTCCGCTCCGGAGCATGACCGGAACGCATGATTTCTTTTATGAGAGTGACTGCATTCAGCCCGAGCGCGCTCTTATTCTGCCGGGCAATCAATGTCCGGTACAACTCTTTTTCTGTTTCATCCGTTTGATCGAACCGTGCCAGCCAGATTTTTTTGTTTTCCGGAGCTTTATGCAGCCATGTGCAGCCCGGATCAAGAATAGCATCAAAATCAAGCGTTTGCAGCTGATTTTCAGAAACATTGATTAATTCATAAGAAAGATGATGATCTTCCAACGCCTGAATATATCCTGAGACCCGGAGCCGGATGGAGGAGTTTTTCCACTGACTGTCAAGAATGGCGAATTTCCGGCATCTTTTATTGATCAGCGTTTGAACAAGAGAATATGCCCCCTGAAAGTGATCTGTTGTTACAAGATTGCATTTCCTTCCGATAATGTAAAGATCGAATAAAACCAGCGGATATAAACGTGATTTTTGCTGGATATGTTCCACACTTTCTCCCGTCCCGCCGGGATAAAGAATCATGGCACCGCAAAGTTTTTCAGCTTTAGCGATCACCTTCAATTCATCTTCCCGATCATCCCAGTTGTAGGTGAACAACCGGAATTCATATCCCAATTTCTGACAGCCGGAACGGATGGCTTTGATGGTATCTTCCCAAGCCGAACCTGCCGGAAAAACGATTCCGATGGTGCGGCGGATATTCTGCGGGTCAAATTCGTTCATTGCGGAGGCAAGAAAAGTTCCCCTGTGTTTGATCCGGCAGATCAGCTGCTCTTCTTCAAGCATAAACAGTGCTTGAGAAACGGTATTACGGGAAACGTGAAAGATCCGGCAGAGTTCCAACTCTTTCGGGAGCTTTCCGATTTCGCGAGCCTCTTCACTTTCAATATATTCCCGCAAAACTTCATACAGCCGGATATACAGCGGCTGAGATGATTTTATTTTTCTGAGATCTTTTTTCAGCATGGGGAAAATACTCCTTTATCTTTACTCTAATATAGATCACAGAAGAAAAAAGTCAATTGCCGGAATGATTTATTTATGAGTCATAAATGAGTCATATTGTGATAAACTTTTATCTGAGGATGATACCTGCGGCAAAATCAACGGCATTACACAGTGTAAAATTCCGCTTTTCTGATGAATGGTTGCAAGAAAAACAATCACGGGTTCTGTAATTTTTCAAGAAGCGACTGGAAATCACACTCTACGATCCCGACAACCCGGTCGGCAGCTCCATATCCCATCAGAAGAGAACCATCTTTTTTCAAAACGGCAGAGCAGGTAAAAACACACGGAATTGTGAAGTCCCCCTCAAACTCCCATTTCTGATCGGCAAAAAGAAGCCTTTCCTCCGGTCGGCAGACGATTTCCGGTAAGCCATCTTCCCGTTCTTCCAGGATCATAAAAGACTGGGTGTAGCCAACTGTATCATCCTGCTTCCCATGATAGGGGAAAAGCCATTTTCCAGTTTCCAGTTCTATCGGGGCGCAGCTGGCTCCGATCCGGTTTGCCTCCCACGGGAATTCCGGAACAGCAAAAAGATGTTCTTCTGCTTTTCCATCATAAAAATCAGAAAATTCATCACCGAGAGCAAGAAAAATCGAAGGCGCAGTACATTTTTTTCCGATTTCATAGTTCCAGGGTTCTTTCGGACGGTGAATGCAGACGATCCGTTCTTTCCCGTTGATTTTCAAACGGCGGGGAAAAAGAACCACATCCCGGTCATCGCTGATATCTCCCTGATGAAGCGGTGCAATCAACTCAAAACTCTTTTCATATTTCTGCTGTTTCAACGATTCAAGATCAACTTTATAAAGCAGAGTAACTGTTCGGTTTTCCGTGATTGACGGAGGATATTTTGTGTTATCCAAAGCCCAGTACGGCATACATTGAACGGGATCATCATGGTCCCAGTAAGGTCCGGGAGGGAAAGCGCGGCAGGCAACGGTCAGATAAAGTTTATTTTCAAAATAGAACAATCTTGGATCTTCAATGCAGCCATTGGCATAATCGAACATTTTTCCATTGCGGAAAGATTGCGTTTGGAACTTATTTTCATCATATTCCAGACGGGGCATCATGGCGGGATGGGTGAAATCGAACTCCCAATTTTTCCCGCCGTCACGGCTGATTCCGTACCCGAGAAAGATCGGATACGGAGCGGGTTTTTCCGGCAATGCAGCCTGCAGCCATGCACCGGTGCTGCGGAACAGCATATGAAGAATGTCCGGATTTTCCGGATCGACTGTAATTGCCGGATTCAGCACCATTTTTTCTGCCCAGGGACAATCAGGGTTCGGAGCAAGAATTTTATTTTTCCGGAAAATCAGCATAAGACATCACTCCTGTTTATTTCTTTTCCTGAAGAGTGAACTTCAAAGAGTCGATATAAACGACACCTTTTTCCACTTTGGGAGTAAATCCGGTAATATAAAAACTCTTTTTCGGTCCGAATTCGCAAGTTCCGATCACGATTTCCTTAAAATCTTTTCCGGCACACTCCTTTACATTAATACGGCGGGAAATGAGCGTTTTCTTTGTGACCAGATCCAGAATTCCGATGGTGAAATACTGGTTTGCTCCGGAAGTTTGCATTTCCGCACGGACACGGATGCTGAACTGATATTTTCCAACCGGGAAGTCTGCTTTTGAGTTATACCGGAGGAACCAGTTATTTCCCCAGTTGATCCAAGCGGTCTTTCCATTGTCGGCTGACGGATCGGAAAGTTTGCTGCCGCATTCCCGTTTATTGTGACAGTAGAACTGATTCTCCTGGATGATTTTCGGGAAGATCATGAGAGAACCGGCACGGTCAAGCCCTTCCAGATACCGTCCGGTAAGAATGGGACTCCATCCCTTGAAAGTTCCATGTCCTGTCTTTTCTGTACGGAAAAAGTTGATTCTCAAAGCATTATCTTTGAACGGCAGATTTTTGCGCGGGATCGCCAGACGGACAACCCAGGCTCCATCCCGTTCGATTTTGTTATAAGATCTCAACTGGAAATCGTGTTTTGCAGAAATCCGTTTTCCGTTCTTCATTGCGTGAAGATAACCATCAGCAGTTCCTTTGGGAGAGATACAAAGCTGGTAAAGCGGATAGCCGTTGTTGACAGGCATAAAAATCTCAAAATCATCCTGCCGATGATGATTGGGATCAGCTCCTTTTGGATCACGGAATTCCAAATAAAGCCATTTGGAATCAGCTGCGGCACGGACGATACAGCCGCTGTCGCTGGGCTTTCCGGTAAGGAAGGTCCACTTTCCTGTTGCAGGAGCTGTTTTCCAATCGACTTTGTTAAAATCGCCATTGAGATCTGCGATCTGATTGATTGCCAGAGTCGGCAGGGGAACTTTTTTCAGAGCCTGCATTCTGGAAAATTCTTCCAAGCCGAGTTCTGTTTTCTTCCACAATTCTTTCAATCTGGCGAAGTAGAGCTTTTCAGTTTCTGTTTTGACAAGTGTTTCTGCTTTCCGGATCAGATCAGAAAGTTTTTTCATGCGTTCCGGAGTTCCAAGAGCCCAGTTCAATTCCGGATACCACAACCCGGTGCTCCAGAAAGGATGCTTGGTCGTATAGGGAGTTTTCAATGCGTTGGGGTCTTTCAGCAGTTCTTTCGGAATGGGAGCATTCCATACCGCCGTTTCGATCTCCCGGTAAAACTCTTTGACATAAGGTGCCGCAGCACCATACGCATACTGGAAATAATCATCAATGAGCTGATTGGGATCCAGCGATGGATCATAGCTGAGGCGAGCGGAAATATACCCTTCCATAATGGAATATTTGGAATCAAGTTCCGCAAAAAGTCCGCGCATACCATCAGCCCCGAACATTTTGTGGTATTCCGCGATCTTCCATGGATAAAGAGTGGGAAACGGAACATAATTCCCAAATTGGATCTTCGCATCATGACATGATGAGAAAATATAGGTCCAGAGCGTCAAAGGACGCCTTTTTGCTTCTTTTGCAACCCATTTTTTATACTCTGCAAGCTGTTTTCTGTATGCAACAGGATGCCACCAGGAATAGACAGGAAGACACAATTGGACAGATACATTTTCCGGCAGGGAAACTGCCTCCGGATAGTACAAAGTCTGAATGTAGGCAAGGGTGGAAACACCTGCCTTCGGATTCACTTTCGCAGCCTCCCGGGCAATGTCGGCTATAAACTGAAACTTATTATTGGAAACATTGTCTTCATTGTCGTTCGGGAACCGCTTTTTGCAATCTGCACAAAGACAATGTCCGCCGGTATCGCCGCCCTGGATCGGATAGAAGAACGGTTTCCCGGGGATCAGAGGCATGACTTTCCGGGATTCAGGAAGCGTTCCGAACTGATTGCCCCATCCTCCGGCAACATTATGTCCTCTGGCATAAGTGAGAACTTCTTCTGCATAATATTTGACTGCACCCTGATTGGAATAACAGAGCTGCGGCGGAATATCGGGATCATTGGGGTAGTTCTTCGCAAGGATCTCATCAACAGAAGCATTTTTTCCTTTATATCCTTTCGCAAAAAATTCATCCCGTCTGCCCTTGAAATAAGGAGCCAGTTTCGGTGATTTCGCTTTTCCCCAATGCTTGAAATAAATACTGTACTGATTATGATTTGTTCTGCCGTACTGAACACACATCCTCCAGCGGAGCTTATTCAATTCATAATCTCTTCCGGATAATCCGTCACGGCAATCGCCTTCCAGAAAAATCCAGCGGAATCCATCCATGGGAGATTCAAAATCTTTTTCTTTTACATTGACGGTCAATGTGCTGCATTTTTTGACCACTGTAAAGTTATCATACAGAGAAAGAAATCTGACACCGCAATAAGTTTCAAGAAAATCATAAACAGCGAAGAGAGAACCGTTCTGATATTGCAAAGCATGGGGGAACGTACCGACGTTGTTGTAATCGACTTTTCTGAAATCCTGCGTATCGCTTCCGGTCAGGAGAATATAATCTTTTCCGACACGGATCCTGTGAGCATCGCCCTGCAGACCGGAAACATCACCGCCGCCGATGCGAATTGAGATTTTTCCGGCTTGCGGTTTCGTCACGATCGGAAGCGTTGCGCCGGTTGCTTTTCTGATATGGTGCTGCAGCTCCAATGCGCCCATCTGGGCACTTTTTGTGTTTCTATCCGCACTCAGCAAAATAACTGCTTGCGGCTTCCCGTCACGAACAAGTGTCATTTCTGCCGCTTGAATCCATATTGCACCAAGGAGCGCAAAAAATAAAGTCGTTTTCATGTTATTCCCTTATTTGTTAATATTTATAATAGTTCTGTTTTCATTATAGTATCCGAGGACATTATAATGTGAGGGTGTTCCCATTGCATCTTTGCATTTCTGAATTTCGATGGGATTTGTTGCTGCGGCATGACCATCGGCAAACATGACATTGAACCGTTCAGAATGGCGGGCATGGGGACGGCATGAACCGTAATCATAAGCAGTCGTATTTTCTGTAATGGAAAAAACAGAATCCTGCAGTCTGTTTCCATTCGGGTACAAAGAGTCCATTCCAAGAAAACTGCTGGAAGCACTCTTGATTTTTGAAAAGTTCCAGAACATCATATCCATTGAGTTTCCGCCAGCCTTCTTTGTAAACAGATAATTTGCAAAAGCAACACTGTTGCCCCATCTGTAAATACCATAGCTGTAAAGATGCCATTTCATCCAATTTGCGTTCAGATTACTGGGCGGCGGAAGCATCGGACAATAGGAAAACGCACCTTTTTCCGGAAGATTTCCCGTAAAAATGGCAGGATAGATCCAGCTTTCAGAGTTCCAATCTGACACGGTTCCGTTAACGTGGCGAGCCATATAAACACCATACTCACCGACATAGGAAAGGACCCCTGTCAAAATCTGTTTCTGGTTATTGATACAATTTGCTCCCTGAGCTGTTTTCCTTGCATTGTTCAATGCCGGAAGAAGCATACCGGCGAGAATCGCAATAATAGCGATAACCACCAGAAGCTCAATCAGGGTAAAGTTCTTCCGGCACTTTGACTGCTCTCTGACCGGACGATTGGAACGGTTGTTGTCTTGGGAGTTTTCAATTTCTGTTCTAAACATACTTACCTCCATTCATTGTTGTTTTGTTGTTATTTTAAGTTCTTTCATTTTGTATTTTCGGCATTACAGCACACGATCCGGTCACCTTTATGGAACTGCATATCGATCCAAAGCGTTTTGGATTCAGAATAGTATTCTGCAGAAACAGGCATTCCGTTTACAGATAAAACAGCATTTCCGGGTACAAAAAATTTCATGGGAGCAACAGCATTTGCATTGACTGTAAACGCAATTCCGGCTTCCGTTTCTTCAACATTGCAAATCGGAATATCTGTTGCATAGAGCAAAACCGGTTTTTTCCATGGAGTTTCAGAACGGAAAATCTCCAAAGTATTGACTTTCCGGCAGACGAGATCAGACGGCACTTGCATAGATCCGTAAAAATATTTTCCATTCAAACGGATGCTGCGGACATAACTTCCGGAACCTTCCACAGAAATGTTCCATACTTTGCCGTCAAACCGGAAATTCCTGAGTTCAATTTTCTGATGATCATCTGCGGGAAGATATGCCAATCCACCCCGGCTCCAGATGATTCCCGCAATGGATTGGTGGAGACAATGCAATGCCGCAGTTGCAGAAAATGCCTGCCATTTTGTCCATTGACTGGTATCGCCATTCATACCGTCAATATTAAAGGTTTCAACAGCTGTTGCATTATCTTCAAATGCCTGAAAATAATGTTTTGCAACCCGTTGAACCTCTTTGATATCATTATTCAGCCTTGCAGCTCTGGTGTTGTGTCCGATATGCTGGTTCATATAAACACTGCGCCACATTTCACAGGGGGACTGGCTGTTATATGCAATTGCAGAATAGCCCTCCGGGTGCCGCAATTTTGTTCTGTAATATTCAGCAATCCCCGGAACACATTCCCGCAACAGAAATTCCCCGTAAGGATAATCCAAACCGATAGAGCTGGAATTGTGATAGACCTCTGAAGAAGGAAGCGTATAATCATCATTCACAGCGACCCGTAATGTTCCGGTTTCTCTGCTGAAGAAATAACGGGGATAGTTGACTTTCAATTTTTCAGATTCTGCGTAATACCTCGCAGCTTTTTCTTCTTCACCAAGCAATTTTGCAAAGTTTGTCATGGTACGGGCTGCTGCATAGTGCCAGGCATTGATACAAGCCGCATAAAACGTGCTGGAAAGTCCGATTTCAGCAGGATTATCCACTCCGCAGCAATGACAGGATCGCACCATTCCGGTTTCGGGATCAATATAACATTTGATGAACTCAAAAAGCTCCTGAATCTTTTCCCAATACTCTTTCAGAAAATCGCAGTTTCCTTCAAAAGCAATCAATTCACTGACTTCCAGAATCAACTGCGAAACGGAAAACGCGAGCGTTTTCATGTGCGGATAATCCAAACCGTAACGCAAAAGCTGTTTTGCAGTATCAAAATCTCCGGTCGTAATAAAATCCCGGATCGGATAGTTATGATCCCAGCAGATAAAATATCCGAAATTTCCGGAAGCTGCAAGAATCGCCGCATATTTTCCTGTATCACGGATGGTTATAGCTGCCTGCCGATCCTGAACAACTCTTGCAAATTCTGCTGCAGCCGGGATTTCCGGAATGGAAATTTCAGGCGAATTCTTTTCCCTGCAGGCGGATGATCCGAGCAGAACGTTGAATTTTTCTTCTGCTTCTGCTGCACTGACAGAAACTTTCTTCAGAAGAGCGGGAAGATCTTCTCCAAGGGCAATCGAAAATGCGATTTCTGTTTTGTCTTCCCATAATGTTTTCATCATCCAATTCTGAACAGTTTCATTTGCATGAATTTTTTCAGAACAGCCGAATACCATATAAAGAGGAATCTTTTTCCCATCTTCAAAAGTCCGCATCGCCGGATAGATCAATGCGTTGTTATCTGCATCAAAATAAGATTTTTCCCATGTCAGTTTTCCCTGAATGTTCTCAAACGGTTCACGGTTCAGGAGAGAATCATAAAGTTTATCAGCAGAAAGCATTGCTGTTCCGTATTCAGAATCAAGCAGCTGATTCTGACGGATCTTATAATCCCCATCGGAAATATGATATTTGCAAAGGACTGCTTCAAAGGAGGAGAACATATCCGGAGCTGCTTTAATAATCAGGCGCAATGTCCGGTCGCGTTCGACAAACAGATGATAAGAATTTTCTCCGAAGTCAGGATCGTTTTGGGACGAAATCACGCCGTAAGGAAGAATTCTGCCATCCTTCGGCATATGGTGAAAGACTGTACCGTCCTGTGTTGTCGAAATAAATTTTACAGCCGGACCATACATGGGGCGTTCCAGATACCAGGTACTGTTGTCCAGCATAAAAGAGTACCATCTGTTCGGAAAGATCATATCGCCTTCTTTCCGGACATCAATAAACCCGAACTTATCAATTCCGCCGTTTTTTTCAATATGAGCGATCACACCGCCATGGTTGAAAATATGATAAATATTCGGAAATCCGTTTGAAAGTCTGAGACCGGTATCTTTGTATTGTTCTGTCAGGTTCATGCTTTTTCTCCTGTTCCGGGAAGTTTTGATTTCAGCTTTTTAAAGTCAATATCAGCAGGTGTTACACCATCTTTGACAGCAATGGAAGCAGCAAGTCCGGCGACTTCTCCGGTATAGGCTGCAACCGGGATCACTCTGTAAACTTCCCATGCTTCCCCGGCAGTCCCCATACAGCGTCCGGCTGCAAGCAGATTGTTCAAATCAGCAGGAATAAGAGAACGGTACGGCGTGTCCCATGGTTCAGATGCTTTCCGCCAGTCAGGAATCAAGCCGATTGAGTCTTCAAAACGGATCTTTTGAGTTGGTTCATCAAGCGTATAGAGTGCATTGATCCTGCCGATTTTCCGGAGTTGCGGCATAGCAGGCAAATGTACCGGATAATTTTTCTTCCGCTTTTCTTCTGACAGAACATCATACCGTTTCCGGAGCATTTCCCAGGATTTTCTGACAAAACCCGTTACCTGTTTTCCGTTATCGCTGTTCTGATATTTGAACTCATCTTTGATTGCCCCTTCACATCTCACATGCAGGGAACCATCTATTTGGAACCATTCTGGATTTTCGGAGTTCTCTACTACCCAGGGGGTCAGGAAATTTTCATGCCGGAATACTTTTCCGCCGGCGATCTGGACTACATACGCGCTTCCGGTTGCATCAACAAAACATTTGGCTTCCACTTTCACCTGACCTGATGCGTTTGCCACCGTTACGGAACGCAGATCTCTGCCATTGGTTTCAGCATCAATGATCATGGAATCCAGCCAGAGATCGACTCCGGCTTCCTGCAGCATTTTGTCAAGAGTCAGGGTAAATCCTGCGGGAGAAAAGCAGCATTGAAAACGTTTTCCGGATATTCCGGGATTTCCCCCTTCCGGTCCGCCCCAGGATTCCGGAACATCAAACGGTCCATATTCCACACAACGGCGGATCATCTCTTCTGAAATTCCTTTCAGAACCTGATTTCCGTAACCGTCACAGAGCGGAAGATAAATATAAATCAATCCGGATGTCGCAAGTCCGCCCAGCAAACATTGTTTTTCAATTAAAGCTGTTTTCATTCCCTGCCGTGCCGCAGCAATCGCGGCAGAAATTCCTGCTACACCGCCTCCGCAGACAACGACATCATAGTTTTTTTGACACATTTTTCTCTCCAGTTGTTTTTGCAAAAAAAACTTTACTGTTGAGGTAATTTCAAAAGTCTTCAAAAATGTCAGAAAATTCTTGTTGCGATCTGTAAAATGGGGCGTTTTCGGTGGTTACTCTGTGAGTAGCCACGCTCAACCTACCATTTTCAGTTCATCAACAATCTTTTTTCAGACAAATTTTGCCGGACTTTTGAAATTACCTCTGTTGAAAAATATATATCAAAAATCTCATGAAAACAAGATATATTTGTGCCAATCCGATGTCGATTTTGTCCCACTTGGTGTTTTCAGTCGATTCGCTTCTGAGCCCGGTACTGCAGAGGGGTGCAGCCGCATTGATTTTTGAAAACTGCGCAGAAATAAGTTGCAGAACTGAATTTCAACGCTATGGCAATATCTTCCACGGAACTGTTGGTTTCTGCCAGAATCCGCTTTGCTTCATTGATCCGCAGATTCATGATATATTTTGCCGGGGAAATTTTGTAATACCGGGACCAGTTCCGGAAAAAACTGCTCCGGGAAAATCCATTCACTTCAATTAACTCGTCAAGAGAGAATTTATCGCTGTAATGCATATGAAAATAAGATATGATCTGGTTGATATTTTCCGGAACCAATGACTGCTGGGATTCTTTTTTCTGATTCATCAGAACCAATTCCTGAACAAGCTGAAAACATCTCAAATCAACCTGATCCGCAAATCCGAATGTGGCTGAATGATCCATCATTTCTTTCAGCAGATTCACTAAATTGGAAACCTCTGGAGTCAGCTCAACTTCCCAGCAGAGATTTTCTGTAATGATCCCTGATTCCTGAAAATATTTCATCGTCTCCGGAGGATAAAGAATATAGAAAACATCCCGCTGCGTGATCTCTTTCAGACAATAAGATCCCCGGGGCGGTTTCACCAGAAAATGGGGAAAGGATGTCTTATATTCTTTCTCATTGATCGAATGGATCAACTTATCCTGACAGCAGCTGATCCGCAGACAGAATTCCAGTTTATTCTGAAAGAAAATCCGGTCAGCAAGAGGCAATCCCACACAACCGGTAATATAGCCGTATTCACACACATGGGGAAGAACGGAAAATTTCCGCCGTTGATCCTCAAGATTGATCTTGTGATTGTGATATTCAGAATATTTCTCTTTTTTCATAAATGTTCCCGAATTTTCATTCTAAGGTCTGTTTTTTACAATAGCACTGTTTTTTATTTTTTCAAAGTGCGTTCCCAAACATTACAGCTTCCTCTGTATTTTTTTTCAGATCCATACTTGCAAAGAAACATTAAAAGCTGTATAGTAAAAAAATATATGACCGATTTTTCCTGCTGAAAGAATGCAGAATAACAAAGACAGGGAACTTTTTATGAGCTTTGAATTTCCAAGATCTACGCCTGAAAAACAGGGAATCAATTCAAAATTACTGACCCGGATCATCGAACAGCTCTATCAGCTGGATTATATCAAAGGGTTCATCTTTTTGCGTCATGGCTCGATCATAGCAGAAGGGTATCAGAAGCCTTACTCCGGAGAAACAGCTCATGCACTCTGGTCTCTGAGCAAAAGTTTCACTTCCTGCGCAATCGGTTTTGTCCGGGAAGAAAAACTTCTTGACCTCAATGATAAACTGATCTCTTTTTTCCCGGAATACCGTTCTTGTGTAACCGATGAAAAAATGCTTGATGTCACCTTGCAGGATCTGCTTACCATGCGGAGCGGTCATGCAAACTGCGCTTATCCTTATGCAAAAGCCGACAGCGCAAATGACTGGGTTCGCGGCTTTTTGAGTTCGCCTCTGGAGCATGTTCCCGGAACATTCTTTGCTTATAATTCTCTGGCAACTTATATGCTGAGCGCAGTCATCCGCCGCGTGACCGGTTTGAACGTCAGAGAATATCTGATTCCCCGTCTTTTCGATCCGCTGGAAATCACCCCCGGACTCTGGGAGTGTTGTCCTGCCGGAACAAATTCAGGCGGTTTCGGATTTCATTTGAAGACCATGGACATTGCGAAATTTGCCCAGCTTCTGCTCAACAAAGGGAAATGGAACGGGGTTCAGATCTTGCCGGAAGCCTATCTGGAAGAAGCTGTTTATCCTCATGCGGACAATTCTATGAATGAGCATCCTGACTGGAAATGCGGTTACGGTTATCAATTCTGGCGATCCCGGTTCGGATTTCGCGGCGATGGAGCATGCGGACAGTATGCAATCGTTTTGCCGGAGGAAGATATTGCTATTGCAGTCAATGGGTCTCTGCCTGAAATGGGACGGATCCTGGATTTGCTCTGGGAAAAATTTCTGCCCGGAGTTCACTCTGCCGCACTGCCGGAAGATCCGGCTGCTGTTGCTGCGCTGGAAAAGCTCTGCTGTTCCGGAGAAATTCAGCCGCCTGCTGTTGAGAACAAGAAAGATCTGCCCGGTTATTCTTTCCGCTTCTACCCGAACTCTGTCGGGATCCAACGCGGAACGATTCAGTTTTTTCCGGAAAAATGTATTTTATCATTGGAAACAGCCCGTGGAACAGAAACGATCAATGCAGGTTTCGGAACCTTTGAAAACAGCAGGATCCGGCTTCAGGATTCCAGAGAACACGAAGTAACAGGATATGCGTTCTGGAAGACGGAAGACTTGCTTGAAATAAACATTTTTCATCTTGACAGCACATTCCGGGATATTTGGAATATTACGTTCCAAAATGACACTCTTAAATTCAGATGGGAGACAAAATGTTCCTTGTTCCGTCCATTGCTCCCGCCCCTGAAAGTCATTGAATCCGGAAAACTGTGATCTTAACGAAACTGTATTTTCAAAATTTTCAGGTTTTCCAACACTCCCTTTGTTTTTTATACGGGATAGATTTCTTTTTCTTTTTTACTTGAACTTTAGCTGATATGGTGTTATATTTCCCGGATATGACATCGAAAAATCAACAGACTCAAGGGAATAGAAAATCGTGCTGAAAAAAATCATTAACGGGATCCGGAATCTGTTCCGCTCCAAACCTGCTGCAGCTGAAACTCAGAAAAAACCGCAGAAGAAACAGTAGAAAAAACAGAGCAGACAGCAGAATCCGAAACAGAACAGGGATCGTTCCAATCGTCCGCAGAACCATGAAAAAAAGAACAATCCGCAGCCTAAAGAACGCAAGGTCCTGAACAAAAAAGTGACAATTCCGCCACCGCCGCCGATGCCGGAACTCATTGATATCCCGGCAGAAGAGGGAAAAGTCAGATTTCAGGATCTGGCATTGGCAAAAGAGGTCATCGCAGGAACTCAGCAGCTGGGATTCCAGTATTGCAGCGTGATCCAGGAAAAAGCTCTCCCTCACGCGCTGGAAGGACGGGATCTTGCCGCAAAGGCACAGACCGGAACCGGGAAAACTGCCGCGTTCCTTGCATCTTCCATGACCCGGCTTTTACAGAAACCGAAAGAAAACCGCCGTCCGAAAACTTGCCGTGTACTGGTGTTGGAACCAACCCGCGAACTCGCTTTGCAGATCGAAAAAGATGCCGAAGCCATCGGAAAATATACAGGGCTTTACTCCAAAGCGATTTTCGGCGGAATCGACTACAAAGAACAGAAAAATGCCATTGACATCCCGGTGGATATCCTCGCCTGTACTCCCGGCAGAATGCTGGATTATGCCCGCAGCGGCGCGCTGGATCTTTCTGAAACAGAGATCCTCGTCATTGACGAAGCTGACCGTATGCTTGACATGGGCTTCATCCCGGATGTGCGCCGGATCGTGGGAATGCTTCCCCCGGCGGGAAAACGGCAGACCATGCTGTTCAGTGCAACGCTTGAACCGGAAATTCTGCGCTTAGCCGACCGCTGGCTGGTGGATCCGGTCTCTGTAGAAGCTGAACCGGAACATGTTGTGACAGATCTGATCGATCAGCGGTTTTATGCTGTGCTCGGCTCCCAGAAGATCGCCATGCTGCTGTGGCTCTTGAAAAATGAACCCTATGACCGAATGATCATTTTCGGCAACTGGAAACACCGGAATGCGGAATTGACTGAAGAACTCCGTTCCTATGGTGTGGAATGTGAGATGCTTTCCGGCGATATCCCGCAGAACAAACGGATCCGGATCCTTGATGCGTTCAAAGAAGGAAAATGCCGTGTTATTGTTGCGACAGACGTCGCGGCACGCGGGATCCATGTCGACGGGATCAGTCATGTGATCAACTTTGACTTGCCTGAACAGGCGGAAGATTACGTTCACCGGATCGGCAGAACAGGCAGAGCCGGAAAGAAAGGAACTGCGATCTCCTTTGTCTGTGAGTTCGGCGCGTTCAACCTGCCGGAAATCGAAAAATATGCGGAGATGGAAGTCAGGACCATCCAGCCGGAAGACGAGTGTTTTGTGCTTCCGGAACGCGTAAAATCCCTGAAAAATGTCCGGGAAGAATCGTCTCCGCGGAAAGGCGGACGTCACTCTTCCGGCGGCAGAAATCATCGCCGCAGATATTGAGAGAACGTCCATGCCCCTTCCGAAGATCCATATTGTCCTTGACCGTCTGCGGAGTGCCCATAATGTGGGAAATATCTTCCGTCTTGCGGATGCCGTGGGAGCGGTCGAGATCGTCTGCTGCGGTTATACAGCTGCGCCGCCCCATCCGAAACTGGAAAAAACCGCCATGGGAACAGATAAAACCGTTCCCTGCCGCTGGTTTCCTGACGGAGTTTCCGCTTTGCGCCAGTTGAAATCTGAGGGGTGTCTCTGTGTTGCTGTTGATACGGTGGACGGTGCGGAAGATGCCTGGGATTTTCAGATCCCGGAACAGGATATTGCATTGGTGTTCGGGAATGAGGCTCTGGGGATTTCAGAAGAAGCACTCGGCGCGTGTGAAAAATTTATTCAGCTGCCCATGTTCGGCGGAAAAAGTTCCATCAATGTGGGAAATTGTGCGGCTGTTGTACTTTATTTGCTTGTAAGGAACGGAGAAAATCAGAGATGAGTCTGGAAAAAGGAGCCGGGAAACAGAGTTATCAGCTTGGTTTGCTGACATTTGTACATTTTCTTGCGGATTGTGCCAACAATGCTGTTCCGGGATTTCTTCCCGTTGCGATGGCATATTTCACCCTTGATCTCTCTTACGGTGTCGGTCTGCTGAGTGTCCTGGGGATCGGCTGCAATCTGCTTCAGATCCCGCTGTCAAAACTCGGGGGAAAATCCAGATCACCGGTCTGGATCATCACGGGACTTATTCTTCTCGGCTGCTCCGGTCTGATCGGACTGCTGCCCCGGAGCACCCCCTTTATTGCGGTCTGCGGTTTGCTGCTTGTTGTATCTCTCGGGATCGCCATGGTGCACCCTGCCGGATTGCGTGGCGTTCAGGCGTTGGAAAAGCTGCCTGCCGGGATGACGACACCGATTTTTATGACAGGCGGATTTTTCGGAGCTGCACTTGCGCCTCTGCTGGCTGGCCTGGCGGTGGAACGCTTCGGCTTGAAAGGGCTGCTGTTTTTCTTTCCACTGACAGTTCTGGTAGCGTTCGGTATCTGGTTTTCGGGGATAAGATTGCAGACGGACGGGCAGAATCCGGCGCAGAAGGGGGAAGTTTTTTCTCCGTGGAATCTCTGGTCCCTGCTTGCCATTGCAACATTTCTGAACTGCGGTTCTGCCTCGTTTACGGGCTTGGTTCCATACATGCTGAACAAGGAGCATGGATTTCCACTCTGGTACAGCGGTTTTGCGATCATGCTGTTCGGCGGGGGCTCTTCCGCGATTTCGGTTTTGCTGGGAATGTATGCCTCCCGGAAACGGATCGACGGAACATTGCTGACTTCTCTGTTTTGCGGGATCCCGTTTGCGATTCTGTTTTTCTGTTTTGCGGCATATAAATGGGCTCTGATCTTTTCTTTTGCCTGCGGAGCGTTATGTTCCTCTGTCTTTCCGATTTTTGTTGCGATGGCAAAGACCGGAAGCGGAAAATATTCTCTTGGTGTCCGGATGGGCTTGATGGTTGGCGGGACCTGGGGTGTCGCCGGACTTGTATTTCTGGGGGTTGGAATCCTGGCAGATCACTTCACCGCAAAGTCTGTTTTGATGATTGCGGTGCCTGTTTTCTATCTGTTATCGGGTATAACTGCAGTTTTTACAAGAAAAAGCGCAGAAAAAGTGCAAGATTGATTTGAAAATATGGAAATTGCGTTTATATTTCCTGAAATATACTATACTTAAGGAGAAAAAATATCATGGCAGACAATGAAAAGAAAGTAAAGAATATCGAAGCACCGGAAGCTGGAGTTGCTCAGGAACTCGACAATTTTGAGCTGTGGGTGGTAGAAAACCGGAAAATGATCGTTGTTGTATCTGCGATTCTTGTGATCGTGATCGCAACAGGGGTTTGTCTCTGGAAGTGGTATAAAGGTGCTGAAGACAGAAGCCGTGAAGCATTCGCAAAAGCAGTTTCTGTGGAGCAGATCGAAACTGCTCTGAAGAAATACGACAAAGGCCCTGCGGCTGCAGGAGCACGTCTCAGATTGGCAAAATTGTACAATGATAAGAAAGAATATGCCAAGGCCGCGGCAGTTCTCGCTGATGTCGTGAAAGATCAGACAGTTGATGCCTACATCCGCGGTCGTGCGGAAGTGAATGCCGGCCGTTACTTTGAGCTTGCCAAAAATATTGCTGAAGCAGAAAAGGCATACAGTTCTGCAGCCAACAACGTTGCCTATCAGGAACCTGTCCGCGCAGAAGCTGCTTATCTTCTCGGCTGTCTTTATGCAGCAAAGAAAGATTATCCCAAAGCTCAGTCTGCGTTCAAACGTGCTGTCGTTTCCAAGCCGACCAGTCAGGCAACAATGTTCTGGAGCCAGCTTGCAACCCGCGCAATGGATCGTCTCCCGGCAGGAAAATAATCCGTGTCAACGATCCTAACTCGCAAACAGGAATCTCTGATCCGTTCTCTGGGGACCCGGCACGGGCGCCGCGAGAGCGGATTTTGTCTTGTAGAGGGGTTGCGTACTGCGCGCGAAGCGGTTATGCTGCGCCCGGATCTCGTGGAACTTTGTATTCTCCGGGAAGGTACTGCGTTCCCGGAAACAATAGAAGAAAAGACAGTTATTCTTCCTGAGAAACAATATGTAACTCTTTGCAGTACAGTGAACTCTCAGGGGGTGCTCCTTTTGTGCAGGGAACCGGGATTCCTTACCATGGAAACTCCTTTGAGTGATCCCTGGGTGCTTTTGCTTGACCGGGTGATGGATCCGGGGAATTTCGGGACGATCCTGCGTACAGCCAGAGCTGCCGGATTGCATGAACTCGTGGTGGTCAAAGGCGGGGTCGATCCTTTTGGAGAGAAAGCATTGCGTGCCGGAATGGGGGCTCAATTCGCCATGGGAATCCGGAAATTTGAGTCTCTGGATGATGCTGCTGAACATTTGAAAAAAATGGGAGTAAAAACCTTTTACCGGACAGAACCTGCCGGGGGAAACTCGATTTTCAAAGAAGACGGTCTGTTTGAGAAAAGTGCGATCATCCTCGGCAATGAAGCCAACGGCGCAGATCCTCTGGACGGTTCCGTTCCGCTGGTGATTCCTATGCCGGGTTCTGCAGAATCGCTGAATGTTGCACAGGCAGGAACTGTTGTATTGTTTGAATATGTCAGAAGGGCAGGTTTTTAATGAAATATTTTGAATTTGACAAAATGCATGGAGCAGGGAATGACTTTGTTGTCACCCACGATCCGGCATGCCCTTTGGATAAAGCCTCTGTTGCGCGGATCTGTGACAGAAAATTCGGTGTTGGCTCAGATGGACTGATCGTTCTATCCAGAGAGTCCGCGGGGATCCGTTTCCAGTTCTGGAACCCCGATGGCGCAAAGGCAGAAATGTGCGGAAACGGTTTGCGCTGTGCAATGGAATACTCTTGCAAACATGGCTTGACGGAAACGAGTGATGCTGTTTTTCTGACAGATTCCGGTATTCTTTCGGCGGTTCGGCTTTCTCCCGGTTCCATCCGGATCCGGATGCCTCAAGCGGCTGAACCTGTGATGAAGTGCGTTAAAGGGTATAACACCTTCTTTCTGAAAGTCGGAGTTCCTCACGCTGTTGTTGAGGTTGAAGATATTGAAAATCTCAATGTGAAAAAAATCGGGAACCTGCTGAGATATGCGGAAGAATTTGCACCGGAAGGGACCAATATCGACTTTGTGGAAGTGATAGATTCCGACCACTTGAAGATCCGGACTTATGAACGCGGTGTGGAGGACGAAACCCTTGCATGCGGCACCGGAGTGACCGCTTCAGCTGTTTTTTTGATGAAAAATATGGAAGGAAGCAAAAAAAAGTACATTTTTTGCAGGTCCGGTGACGAAATCACCGTTGAATTTCCGGAAAATGGTAATATTTTAAAAGAGATATATCTGACAGGACCGGCAGAAACGGTTTTCTCAGGAACTTACAACATAACATAATTTAACATAAGGTGCTACAATGAAAATTCAGGGACTTTACACTGCGCTTGCAACTCCATTCTCACGGGGAGCTGTCGATTATGGAAAACTCCGTGATCTGGTGGAATTCCAGATCGCAGGCGGAGTTGACGGGATCGTTCCCGTCGGCACCTCCGGAGAATCCCCCACTCTCTCCATGCAGGAACATGCAAAAGTCGTGGAAGAAGTTGTCAAAACTGCCAACGGCCGCTGCATTATCATGGCTGGAACAGGTGCAAATTCCACGGAAGAAGCGATCCATCTGACCAAAGAAGCCAAAGAGATTGGAGCCGATTGCTCTCTTCAGGTCACTCCCTACTACAACAAACCGACACAGGAAGGGCTTTACCGTCACTTCTCCAAAGTCGCGGATGATTGCGGTCTCCCAATCGTGCTTTACAATGTTCCGGGGCGTGCCGGTGTGCCCATCGCGGCAAACACCATTGCCCGTCTTTCCAAGAATGCAAATATTGTTGCTGTCAAGGAAGCCGGCGGTAGTGTGGAACGGATCTCCGAGATCCTTTCTCTTTGCGATATCACCATTCTTTCCGGTGATGACAGCCTGACTCTTCCCATGATGTCCGTCGGTGCAAAGGGGATCATCAGTGTTGCTTCCAACGTCTTCCCCGGCGAATTGAAAACAATGGTCGACCTCTGTCTGGAAGGAAAATTTACCGAAGCTCTTCCGCACCACCGCCGTTTCTACAAGCTGTTCAAGGATCTCTTTATCGAAACCAACCCGATCCCTGTCAAAGCAGCTATGGCAATGCGCGGCATGATCGAAGAAGAGTACCGTTTGCCGCTGTGCGAAATGTCAGCAGCCAACCGTGCTGTTCTTGAAGCCACCATGAAAGAATTTGCAGCGGCAAGCAATGTGCCGCTTAACGCCGGGATTTGAACTCTATGAGCGGGATTTTTCAGGAAGGTTATTTCACGGAAACCAATCCGGTTCTCCCCGGACGGGCTTTTTCTATCAAGATCCTTGAACCGATCGCAGCGGAAGAGACTGACTGTCATCTTGCGGAGATTTTCCGCGGAGAAGGATGCGGCTTGGTGTTCGCTCTTGACGGCAGAATTCAGGTTGCTCAAAACGATGAGTTCATGTATCATGAAATGTTTGCTCATACTGCGGCATATGCCCATGAATCCCCGGAAAATATTCTGGTGGTGGGCGGCGGAAACGGCGGTCTTGTCCGTGAACTCCTGAAACATCCCTGCGTTGAACACATTGATGTCTGTGATAAAGACGGTGCTCTGGTTGAGCTTTGCAAGAAGCATCTTCCGGGAACCCGCAAGGCACTGGAAAACTTCAAAGTCGATATCACGGTCATGGACGGCGTCGATTTCATCAGAGGAAAACGTTGCTGTTATGATTTGATCCTGATTGAAGGGTCTGTGCATGACGGCAAGGACAAAGGGCTTTCCAGCAAGGAATTTCTTGCTGAATGCAAACTTGCCTTGAAGCCGGGCGGCGTGCTCGCTTCTCAGGCTGGTTCCCATATTCTTCACACAGAGATCGCGTTAAGTCAGTCCCTCGTATTCCGGAATCTTTTCAATTACAGCGGTTATTTTACCATTACCGTTCCCAGTTTTTCCGGCGGAAGTACCGGAATTTGTATCGGCTGCGACGAACACGAAGTCAATCGTCCGATCCGTATGCCGTTCCGCCGTTTTGTGCGCAGTCTGAAAGCATACTCCTCCGTCATGCACAAAGCTGCATTCGTCTTACCTCCGTTCTGGAACAAGATCGCGGTAAAGATGGGAGTTGAAGCGGAATGAGTTCGCCGGTCCTGCTGGCTCCTGCCGGCTCGCAGGAGGCTCTTTCCGCCGCTTTGAAAAACGGTGCAGATGCTGTCTATTTCGGTGCTGGAAAGCGGAATATGCGCGCTTCTGCAGCGGTCAATTTCACCCCGGACGATATTGCCCGGGTCGCGGAGCAATGTCATGAGGCCGGTGCCGAAGCATGGCTTGCCCTGAATACCACTCTTTACGATGAAGAGCTTTCCGAAGTGGAGACTCTTTGTCTGGTTGCCGAAAAAGCCGGGGTCGATGCTGTGATCGCGGCTGATCCTGCCGCTGTTCTGCGGGCACGGGATCACGGCTTATCCGTTCACATGTCTGTCCAGAGCAACGTCTGCAACATGGATTCCATCCGTTTCTGGGCGAAGTATGCCGATGCTATGGTTCTGGCAAGAGAATTGCGTCTGGAACAGGTTCAGGAGATCTGCCGGAGAGTCCGGGAAGAGAATGTTACGGGTCCTTCCGGAAAGCAGGTCGCAATCGAAGTATTCGCCCACGGGGCATTGTGTATGGCTGTTTCCGGCCGCTGTTATCTGAGTTTGGGACTGGATGATCATTCTGCCAATCGCGGGGAGTGTTACCAGCCCTGCCGCCGTGCTTATAAAGTTACGGATTTGAAAAACGGACGCGAACTGGAGCTTCAGAACCCTTATATTTTCTCTCCCAACGATCTATGCACCATCAACATTCTGGATCGTCTGATTGCCGCTGGAGTCAGTATCTTCAAGATCGAGGGCAGGGGCAGAGGGGCTGATTATGTTGCCGCAGTTACGAGTGTTTACCGGGAAGCGATTGATGCCGGCTCTAATGTCAGCGAAGAACAGAAAGAGGAGTGGATCACCCGTTTGAAACGTGTTTTCAATCGCGGTTTCTGGGATGGCGGATATTATCTCGGCTTGCCTTCTGATGGAGCCTGTTCCGGTGAGAATCAGGCAACGGAGCAGAAGGTATTTGTCGGACAGATCACCAACTGGTTCAACAAGCATAATGCTGCCCAGTGCAAGGTTCAGGCAGAGCCTCTGCATGAAGGCGATACCATCATTGTTACCGGTGCAACGACCGGTGCAGAACGGTTTATTGTGACAGGTTTGCGTGCCGATGGGGAACCGTCTGAAATTGCCGAAAAAGGTTCTGATGCGACCTTTGTTTCCCCGGTCAGACTGCGGGAAAATGACAAAGTTTATATTGTCCGGTAATTATTTCCCCGGATAATCCCAGTTTACCAGATCATCGCTCCAGGCAATACCGATACAGGCATACTGGTCGAATACCACACGTTCATCTTCCGGTCCGGTTCCGTGATAAAAAAGCAATGCTTTCCCGATCTCCGGTTCTTTCCGGAGATCAAGCACCATCCCAGCCGTTAAACGTCCTTTTGCCCACTCCCAATCTTTTTGTCCAAGTGTGATCAGCCGTCCGGTATCCTGCCAATGGATCAAGTCCTTACTTGTCTTTTCCCCGATCCCATTTTCAGGAGAGTGCCAGAGCCGATATATTTCACCGTCACGAATGATGCAGACGTTTTCCCCGCAATCGGTGTTGCCGAGAAAGGTCCAGTGCTTCAAATCCGGCGAAGACGAAAACGAGACACCTTTCTGCTTGAAGAAACAGAACCACTCTCCGGTTTCATTCCGGATAAGATAAGGATCTATCATCCGTCCCATCTCCCCGACAGGAATTTCCCCTTTGACCCGGATGAGTTCCGGTTCTGTCCAGTTTTTGAGATCCGTAGAAGTCAGAAGCCAGATCCGACTGTTTGCGTTCCCCCAGATTTCTCCGTTTTCACGACAATATGTTTGGCAGCAGAGCCAGTATTTTTCCTGAAAGTAAACGATGTTCCCGGGACTGGAAAAATTCAAACGCTGATCGCGGGGGCTCAATTTTCTGACAGGTGTAAAATGGACCAAATCAGTTGTTTCAGCAGTTGCGAGATAAAGGTAGACTTTTCCGTCCGGTTCCGTTTCGACCAGCGTGAAGAAGAAATAAAAAGTTCCGTTTTCAAACCATACAGCCGGGTCACGGAATGCTGTTTTTTCATCTCCTTTCAAAAGGATCGGCGAGGCGAGCACAGAAAGATCCAACATAAGCATTCCTTAGAATTTTGCAGCGGGCATTGTCCGGATCCCGGCATCAACAGTACCGCCGGTGGGCCAATAATTACAGCGATCCTTCTGGCGGCCTATCATGTTTCCATTTCTGTCGAAGAGCGGGCGTTCCAGCCAGTCGATCCCGAACTGCCGCCAGGAGGGATTATCGACCTTTTTGAGAAGTGAATGGAAGTTGCTGAACTGCCGCTGCAGATCGTGCGGTATCGCATCAAGGGAATTGGCTTTCCCGAGTTCCGGCATATAGTTGAGCAGATACAGATACCAGTTGTAATCAGCCAACGGGTTCATACCGGGATTTTCCAGAGCCACAGGGATCAATGCCGTTTCAGAGAAAACCGGAAGAACCATGGAAGAATAGTGCGGAGGTGCAAATTTTTTGTCGATTTTCAGTTTCCCGAACGGTTTGGCAAGCGCATATGCATGAATTGTCGGCGGAGAGGCTTGCAGAATACTTTCAGCGGTTCTCAGCCGGCTTACATTTTTACTGGAACCTTTATATCCGGAGACCGCGTTGGAGAACTGATGGCTTTCTCCCCGCCTGTTGGTAAAAAGCAGTTTCGGTGAGAAGAAAGAGTCCATTCTTGCAACAGCTCCGGATTTATAAGAGGCTTCCGGCTTGAATGTGCCTGCAAGATACCGTTCCCAGTGCCGGATGACACTCTTGTTATAGTCAATCCACTCTTCTTTGTAAAATGCCCAGTCAATGACGGGAAGAGGGTTCAATTTATTATCCCGCTCATCTGAGACAACGGCATTCCCTTCAGAATCGAATTCCGGCTCCTGCCAGTCAAATTTATCTCCCAACGGTGTTAAATTTTTTCCTGTCCGTTTGATAAGATCCTGCAATATTTCATAATCAGCCACCAGGTCGTAAGCGATTTCCGAAGACTCTGCAATTTTTACCCGGACTGGCAGATATTCGCTTTCTTTCGGGAAATTTGTATTCTGTTTGACCTTGATATTTCCCCACCATTTTGAGGAAAAATTGGAAAGAAGCATATTTCTCAGATAGCAGAAATCATCACCTCTGACTGCTTCATAAAAAAGTCTGCTGCCGAGATATTTCGAGAAATCCGGGTCTGATGGAGGATCTGTGTAAAGGGATGGCGCGCCGATCATTTCACCGCTTGGCATGACCGCAAAACCAAGTCCGCCTTTGCCTTGCTGATGCAGCAGAACCGTCAGCATATTAAGATAGGGAACATGCCACTGGAACCCATAAAGGAACTGGGAACAATATTCATCCTGTTTGAAGAAATCATACAGATTGGATCTTTCATCGACCCCTGCGAGCATGGAGTTCTGCATGGCAACAGCTTTTCCGAAGTTCTCATAGCTGTTCAACCCGTTGTTTTTCGCAGCCGCCTGAGCCGCTCCAACACCGATCAGCGGACAGATAAAGAGCGTACGGTACTGCATTTGCGAAATCAGATTCGATGCCTGGGAAAGCTGCTGTAAACGCTGCTGTTCATTGACCGGAACCAGATTATCTCTGTGCGGCACTTCCAGAAAGGTATCTGCGCTTGCTCCGATTCCGAAAATATTTTCATCTATCAGCAATGTCGTTGCTTTGACAAGATTCAGCTCGCCGACCAGATTCAGTGTATGCCGCTGCCAGTTCGCCCCGGCAAGCGCGGCAGCATCCACACCGGACTGGGATTTGATCTTTCCACGGATCAGATTCTGAATATCAAAGAGGGAGAAAACGGCAAGAAGCAATATGATCAGTGCCACGATCCCAAGAATCAGAACCTGTCCTCTTTCACCTTTTCTCAATTCAGTCCTCCAGATAAACGCTTGCATGGTTTTTCAGTTCGACAGTAGATGAAATGTCCTGAACTTCATCAGAAACAAAAGCACGGGCAAAGGGAAGCCTGAGCGGATAATTCCGGAATGTTACTTCAGAGGTGACTTTATCCGCCCGCCGGGAAAATTTTCCGGAAAGTTCCGTTTCATAGGAATTATCCCCCAGCCAATATTCACACTCCATATAACGGTATCCTTCCATGTAATTACGGATGGCGCGTCTCATACGGTAGTAATACTCATAGACTCCATCACCCTGCTCATATGAGGATGACGTAAAGATATCCTTGTAGCTGGATGCTTTCAGATCGCTGGGTGTCAGAACGTTCCCGGAAACAGGGATCGCGCGGGTCCGTGCTTCAACCTTTGCCAGTGAATTATTAAAACCGACAGAGATACTTCTTGCAGTACGGAACGAAGAATAATCAGTAAACTCCTGCGCCGTATAAAGAAGAAAAACCTGAAGCAGCCCGAACAGGATAAGGCAGATCAGAAGAATTGCAATGACACCTTCAACGATAGATGAACCGCGCTGAAGGTGTTTTTTTGAAAAACCGGAACTGCCTGGCTTTGTAATATACCGCCGTGTCATGCCGGAATTTGTTTGAAAGGATCAGTTGCCGCTGCCGATATTACTGGCGTCTGCATCCAATTCTTTGAGCGTATCGCTGGATTTCTTTTCCGCTTCGCTCTTCACATCTTCCTGGGTTCCCAGGGCGGAGGTTGCACCGGCGATCTTGGTCCGGATCGTGTCACTGAACATCCCGATGATTGCCAGCGCAGCAATTGCCACAATGACAACGATGATGATATATTCCACGATTGCCTGACCCTTACATTTTTTCTTGTCGACAACTTTCATTTTTTCTGTCCTTTCATGTTGTTTCTTACTTATTTTTACGGTTCCCAGCCCAGAAGAGCTGTCATCCGCCAATTATATTCTGCAAAAACTGCCAATAAAAAGAAGAGCACCAGCACGATCGTAAACGCCATGACTGCCATCGTCACATACTCTGCCAGAACCTGTCCCTTGCAATTTTTTTTGCGTTTCAGATTCTCTTTGCTCACGATTCTGCTCCATTTTTTGGCACGTTCCACGGAAACTTTTCTCTTTAAACGTTCCAGAAGATCAGTTTCTTTGGTAATTATAGCATTATTTTTTATGAAAAGCAAGAAAAAAATTAAAAATATAGTTGATTTTTCGGTAAAAAATGCAAAAAAGAAAAAAAATGATTTTTTTTATCCGGATTTTTTTCTCCTCCTTCACGACGGAACATTTTTTTTCAGACGATTGTCTCTTTTGAAAAAAGACAGAATGACAATACTATCCAAGGGGGAAACATGAAAAAAAACTATTTTGTTCTGGCAGGGATCCTGTTTGCGTTATCTGCATCAGTTTCCGGTCAAATGGTACAGCAATTCAATCCGGTTCAGGATCCGGTGAGCTGGGGTGATCCCAATGCTGTCATTCCGGGATCGATTTATGTGAGCCGTTATGGCTATTGGCGGAACCAGCCGGTAAAAATGGCGTATTGGACCGGTTTGCCGCACTATCAGGTTCCACCGGTGTTCCATCTGGCTGATGCCTCCGGACGCATCGTTTATACCGGACATCCTGTGTGGATGCGCAATCCGGAAAATGTTATGGCTCCTGTTGGTGCTTTTTATCCGGGGGCAAGAGTCTATGCGCTGAACTTTTCCGGGTTCGATCAGGCTGGAACTTATTACATTGAAATGCCCGGACACAGGATAAGTCCTGATTTTAATATCAGAGGTTATATGCCCGGCAGTGTTGCGCCGCTTCCCGGGCTGATGACATTCGAACGTGATGCAGGAATGCTGCCGCCAGGTTATATTCCTGTCCGTGCATATTGATCCAATCCGGTTCCTCAAAAAAAACGGGGCTGCTGCAAAAAATCAGTTTTGCACAGCCCCTTTCTCTATTCAGAGCAAAACGTTTTTCAATCTGAGTACGGCTTTTTGTAAAGCGTTCCCATACAGCCGGAGCCGTCGGCAGAATTGGAAAATCCTATGATCAGGATCTCTTTCTTTGCTTCATTCAGAAACACTTCACCGGAACCGGTCCCCATGATATTTTCATTGGAGACCGGCTGCCAGCCTCTGGATGCCAATTGAGAAATCATCTGCGGAAGCGCATTCCGGACATTCATCGGTGCATGGAACATCCCGTAAACAGCACTGCGTTTCGGGAAATACATCACAGTGACCGGTTTTGCTCCCGGAAGAAGCGGAAATTCTCCGGGCCATTCCTTTGCCACAGATCTTTTTGCCGGAAGAACCAGCGAAAACTGCATGACCGGATAGATCCCGTCAATGGCAATAAGAAGTGTCCTCTCCCGGGATCCATCCGGAAGTTTCCGCTCCATGATGATATTTTTTTTGTTCGCCGCAAATCTGGCATCCGGATAATTTTTCCGCAATAACGCCATGCAATTCCGGAACGGTGTGCTGATAAGAGCTACCCGCAGATCAAGATCCATTCCGTTCGCCTTGATCTTTTCCGTCCAGAGATTTGAAGGACGGAGCAGGGCATCCGGTGAAGCATTCATCCGTTCATCGTGTCCGGAAAAGGGCCACAATGAAAAAACTTCTGCAGATACACTCAGAAACATTCCCAGCAGGAAAACAGAAAGGATCTTCTTCATACTTTTACTCCTCAAACATGATATCAAGTGTTTTTGCCCCTTCTTCCAGAAGTCCTGTCTCATAAAGAACATCCAGAAGAGTATAACGGGTACGGATCAGCTGTGCAGTGAACAGTCCATGATAGAACTGTTCTTTGTCCAAACCGATCTCCTGCGGACGGACAGGCGCATTTGCTTTTTCCAGCAATGCCTTCGTGTCGGCATAAGAGAAAATCTGTTCTTTCAGCAGAACCCGGATCTGGTCCCAGTTGCGGAAAATCAGCTCCCGGCGTTCTTCAGCTGCCGCTCCGTGCTTGAATTTTTCAAAAACGATCTTTTCCGGATCGCCGTAACAATTCTTTTTCAACAGCTCTTTGACATTCGCCTGGCGTTCTTCCAAAGTTTCGCAGGGCTTGGCAAGTTTGCGGGCTTCCGCTTCGCTCAATCCAATGATGAACTCCATAAGACGGATCGCTGCAAGTGTTCCGATCCCCACTTTGAACCCGTGGGAGACATCCGTTCCCTGATAGGTCAAACCTTCCATTTCCCAGACATGGGACATCAGGTGTTCCATACCCGATGCCGGACGGGAATCGTTGTAGACCTGCATGGAATATCCGGTGGATGCCAAACCGTCAAAAAGATAGCCGAGATTGCTGGAGTCTTTCAACCACATCCGCAGATTTTTCTGAACAAGATCCCATGCCTTTTTGTCAATGGGAAGGATTCCCAGCAGATCGGAAATCTTCCATTCCGCTCCGGCAACGACCTTCGCAAACAGGTCCGCATATCCAGCCGCCATCATGGGCGCAGGTGCAGATTCCAGAACATCCGTATCAGCCAGCACTGCATAAGGCGCAGGGCAGGGCATCGTCTTCTTTAAACCGTTAACGGAAAGTGCCGCCCCGGCAGCTGTATAGCCGTCAACAGACGCCGCTGTTGCAACACAGAAATAACGGACCCCGGCGATTCCGGAAGCGCGTTTGACCAGGTCGTTGATGACTCCGGAACCGACAGCAACAGGAACCATGTCAGGGGTAATCATTTTTGCCAGTTCCTGACAGGTGGATTCGTAAGGATGCGGCTGCGGAACTGCAGGGAAGATCTTCGGCTCTTTTGCGGTCAATCCGGCATTTTTCAGAACTTCAGCAACCTTTTCTCCGGCAGCTGCCCAGGTGTTGCCGTCAGCAACGATCCACGGCGTTTTCCCGGGAAAATATTCTTTCACAACCTGTGCGGCATCTTTCAATGCCCCGGATTCCATCACAAATACTGCAGTTTGCATCCCTTCAGGTATGGAAATTGTTTTCATGATATCATTTCTCCTGTAATATTACTTTCGGAACATGAAATAGACAGCTCCAACAAGACAAAGTCCTGCCCAGACAAAGTCCCATCTGAATTTTTCTCCCATGTAAAGCATGGAGAACGGAACGAACAGGGAAAGCGTAATGACTTCCTGCGTGATCTTCAGCTGGGCAAGCGTGATCCCTCCGGCATAACCGATCCGGTTCGCCGGAACCTGGATCAGATACTCAAAAAGAGCAATTCCCCAGCTCACAAGAGCAGCGATGATCCACGGTTTTCCGGACATGTTTTTCAAATGTCCGTACCAGGCAAAAGTCATAAACAGATTAGAGGCAATCAGCAGTCCGACTGTTTTCAGATAGACAAACACGTTGGGCGTAACGGCTGTTTCCATGAGAACTCCTTACAGATCAGAACAGATTCTTGATCTCTTCCTGAACAGAAGCATCAGCTTCTTCCACCTTGCGGGTCTGTTCTTCACGGAATGCTGCGAGCTTATCCCGGAGAGCCGCATCGGAGAGAGCCAGCATGGAGATTGCAAGCAGAGCCGCATTCTTAGCACCGGCTTTGCCGGCTGTAACCGTCGCAACAGGTATGCCCGGAGGCATCTGAACCATTGCCAGCAAAGCATCAAAACCGTTGAACGGTTCGCATGCCATGGGGATCCCGATGACAGGGACGATCGTATGAGCTGCGATCACACCGGCAAGGTGAGCAGCCATTCCGGCAGCACAGATGATCGCCTTAGTTCCGTTCTTTTCCGCATTCTTGGCAAATTCTGCCGCAGCATCCGGGGTCCTGTGGGCAGAGATCACGCGGACTTCAAAATCAATCTGGAAAGCATGAAGTGTTTCAAATGCTCCCTTCAGGGAAACCATATCACTCTTGCTTCCCATCACAATAGCAACTGTAGCCATAATCAAAATTCCTGAAAAAATAGAATCGGACAGCCTCCTTCAGAGAAGGAAACTGTCCGCTCTGTTAACACTTGTCAGATCAGAATCACTGATCTTCAGACATCTTTTTCATTGATGCCATTTCTCTGGCATGTGCCTGCTTGACAGCTTCGATCTCCTTGAGGAAATCATCGGAATTGCCCACCTTGGAGGTAAGTTTTCCTTCTGCGATCTCAAGCAGAGCAACATCAATGCTGTTCTGTTCGTTGCAGCGAACCATAGGTCTTGCGCCGAGGGCAAGACTGCGGGCTCTTCTGGATGCAACGACGATGAGTTCCTTTGCATCAGGCATAACCTCGCGGGCTCTCGCCAGATATTCGTTGTTCATATTCGTGTTGCTCCTTTCTTTCTGCTTAGTAGTCGATCACGTCGCGGTGTTTTTCGATCGTGGTAAGATCGCCGCTCATGATGACTTGGTAGTTTCTTTCAAAATCGTGTTCTGCATCGAGAATGTAGCGTTCTGCAAGGCACATGCGCTTTGCATCTTTTGCCGCATCACGAAGCATCATCGTGCCAACAAAGATGAAGGTTTCATTTTCAACAAGGTTTCTTGCACGGAGGTCATGGTACTGTCCATTGACGGTGTTGGAGATTTCCTTGGTGAATGCAACTGCTTCAAGATGCTTTGCGTACATCTTCTTGATCTTTTCGAGGAGTCCTGCATCCAGTGTGGTGTCTGCAAAGAACTTTTCGTAGATCGGATCGAGAACGCGCTGCATAATGCCGCCGATCGCTGCGACAACCTGAAGCTGGGTGGTTCCTTCGTAGATGTTGGTGATACGGGCATCACGATAGTAACGTTCCGCATCGAAATCGTGCATGTAACCGGTTCCGCCGTGGATCTGGATACAGTCATAAGCGACCTGGTTGGCAACTTCTGTACAGAGAGCCTTGCACATCGGTGTGAGAACTGCAGCAGCCTTGTCGTAGAACTTGGCTTTTTCTTTCACATCTGCGCCGACTGTCTTATCCTTTTCGAGGAGCTGGTTGTAGGAGAACCGGAGGTCAACGACCTTGGTGGTTTCATACATCAGTGTACGGGAAGCGGTGACTTTGGTCTTCATCTTGGCGAGCATTTCATAGATCGCAGGGAACTTGTCGATGCTGCTCTTGAACTGTTCACGTTCGCTTGCATACTGTCTTGCTGCACGGTAAGCTGCTTCAGCAATACCGAGAGCCTGAGCACTGATCGCAACACGGGCACCGTTCATCAAGCTCATAACGTACTTGATCAGACCGAAGCGTTCACGTCCGCAGAGTTCTGCAGGAACGTTGTTGTACTGAAGTTCGACGGTTGCGACACCGTGGATACCGAGTTTGTGTTCCACGCGGCGGACCACCAGTTCGGGGCAAGCCTGGCAGATGAACATGGAAAGACCGCGTCCATCGGTGGAACCTTCAACGGAACGTGCGAGAACCAGGTGGGTCTTTGCGCATCCGTTGGTGATGAACCGCTTCATACCGTTCAGATACCATTTTTCATCGGGTCCCTTGAATGCTCTCAAGCGGACGGACTGGAGGTCAGAACCGGAGTCGGGTTCGGTAAGGTCCATGGAACCATCATCTTCGCCGGATGCGAATCCGGGGAGGTAACGCTGCTTCTGTTCTTCGGAAGCAAAGTCATTGATGGTTTCAGCGATATCCTGAAGGCTGACCAGGTTCTGCAGAGAAGCATCTGCACGGGCAACCATTTCAGTCATCATGGAGTAGATCGTGTTGGGGAAGTTGAGTCCGCCGAATCTGCGGGGAAGCATCACACCCATGACACCGGCAGCCTTGAGGTCTTCAATGTTCTGAACGGTGAGCGGGTGATAGGTGACTTTTCCGTTTTCGAAGGTGGGACCTTCTTCGTCGACCTGGCGTGCACGGGGAGCGATCCGTTCGCCGGTCACTTCGCCGATCACTTCCAGAACGCGCTTATAGCTGTCCTTGGCATCTTCGTAGTTTTCGGGGGCGAAATCATAATCTTCCGCCTGTTTGTAATTTTCTTCGCGCAGAGCGACAACATCAGCGAGATCGACATTGTCGAGAGCGAACATCAAATCCGGGTTATCGGTAAAGAAGTTGGACATTGTCGTATTCTCCTCAGGCCTTTGCCTTGTAAGCTTTGATCATCATCGGAATGATCTGGTTGAGATCACCGACGATTCCGTAGTGGGCGGTGGAGAAGATCGGTGCATTGGGATCGGTGTTGATCGCAATGATCTTCTTGCTGTCTTTCATACCGGCGACGTGCTGGACGGAACCGGAGATACCGCAGGCGATGTAAAGTTTCGGGCGGACGGTGACACCGGTCTGACCGATCTGATGATCGTGGTCGATCCAGCCTGCGTCAACTGCTGCACGGGAAGCTCCGACCTGACCGCCGAGGGTACGGGCGAGTTCTTCGATGAGCTTGAAGTTTTCTTTGGAGCCGACACCGTAGCCGCCGGCGACGATGATCTGGGCACCCTTCAGGTTCACGGTCTTGTCGCGGCGGACGCGTTCGATGACCTGAACAACGGTTTCTTCCTGAGTCAGAGCGACAGGAACACGGACGATTTCGCCCTTGCGGGAGGTGTCGGGTTCTGTCATCTTCATCACACCTTCGCGGACAGTCACCATCTGGGGGTCATCCCAGCTGTTGACGATCGTTGCGATGATGTTACCGCCGAATGCGGGGCGGATCTGCATCAGTTTGTTCTTGTAGAACTTCTTGTTGACTTTATCGTCAAAGTCGTCGATCTGAAGATCTGTGCAGTCTGCTGTGAGACCTGCGAGTTTTTCAGATGCGACGCGGGGAGCGAGTTCACGTCCCTTCATGGTTGCGCCGAACATGAGGATGTTCGGTTTGTGTTCCATGATAAGTCCCATAATGACTTTTGCATAGGGGAGGACAGTGAAGGGTTCCAGGCGGGGATCTTCAGCGAGATAGACCTTGGAACAGCCGTAGTGGAACAGAGTTTCGCAGCAGCTTTCGACTTTATCGCCGAGGAGGACACCTTCGACTTCAACGCCCAGCTGTTTTGCCAGTTCTGTACCTTTGCAAACGAGTTCGAGACTGACATCGGCGATTTTACCGCCTTCCTGCTCGATAAATACCCAAACGTTTCCGATTTTTTCAGACATGGCAATCACCCTAAAGTATGGTCTTCGATAAGTTCATGAACGAGGTTGGAAACTCCGGCTTCGGTTGCTTCAACAGATTTGAAATCACCTGCTGCAAGAACAACACTCATGATCTGTTTGACCTTGGTCGGAGATCCGGCAAAACCGATACGGTTCACATCAGCGTTGACATCTGCTGCGGACCATTCTTTGATCACGAGACCTTTTGCTTCCAGCTTAGCCATTTCCGCTGCGGGATCGGCTGCCTTGGCGGCTTCGCTCTTGGTTTTAGCCTTTTTGTATTTCATGATGCGTGTCGCATTTTTCGGGCGCGGATCATTGGCATCAATGACGGTGAAGAGTGCCGGGAGGGGGCTCTTGAGGATTTCGTAACCGCCTTCGATCGCGCGGCGTGCAGTAACACTCTTGCCTTCCATTTCAACCACATTTTCCACATAGGAGATCTGGGGAAGTGCGAGTTTTTCAGCAATCTGGGGACCAACCTGAGCGGTGTCTCCGTCGATTGCCTGACGTCCGCAGAGGATCAGGTCAAAGTTGCCAATTGCTTTTGCACAGCACATCAGCGCATAGCTTGTTGCGAGGGTGTCAGCACCGGCAAATGCACGGTCTGTCAGAAGAACTGCTTCATCAGCTCCACGGCAGAGTGCATCACGCAGGACTTCTGCCGCATTCGGCGGGCCCATTGTTGCTGCGACGACTTTTGCACCATAACGGTCCTTCAGTTGAAGAGCCAGTTCCAGAGCGTTCAAATCTTCAGGGTTGAAGATCGCG
>JAFTJI010000017.1 GCA_017456495.1 Lentisphaeria bacterium
TCCTTTTTCCCCTCCTCAAACTCCACCCCTTTTTTCCAAACCTTTTTGCGGCATTCCGATTTTTACGATGTAAAAATCGAAATGCCATCTTAAAGTTAAAATAGCAGAAGGATTTACCAACCTGTATGGGGAACAGCGCTTCTTTTTATGGAAGATTTGTCTTTCCCCTTAATATAACTCTGTCAGAGGAATTTTCAACCGGAAAAATTAATATTTATTCAGAAGATGTTCCGGCAAAAAAATACCGCTGCAATTCTTTGAAAATCTGCAGCGGCATTTGTGCTTTGGATAATCGGATCACTCGGAAAGTTTGATCACGCGATACTGTTTTCCGGGAATCCCTATGATGGTAAGACGGTTCTTCTGAATCGCAACCTGTTCTCCGTATCTCAGATTTTCAATCCCTTTCACCGTTTTTAATCCAAGAGAGGAAAGATTCAGGTCCAATGTCAGCTTGCGTTTGCTGTTTTCAAGATTCATGACAACCACATAGGCTTTTCCCTTATCCTTGTAGAAACTCACGATTTCCCGTTTCGGATCAGTCTTGCAAATGGTCTGTTTCCAGTACGGGATAAAGGTCAGGCTTCCTTTTCTGTAATCCATATCCCGGAGGATCGCGAAGGAACGGTAAGTATTTTCCTTGTGATAAAGCCATCCGGTGTTGATCTGGCAATCGTGGAGCAACGCCAGCCCGAACAGATAATTCTGATGAGCATCCAACTCTTCATAAGCAGCTTTTGCCGCAGGAGTATGGGGCTTGCCCGTAATATAATTGCGAACATCTTTGTCGATCCGGAATTCAGGAAGCATCGCTCCGACAACACCGAAGTTTCTGCCCATATATTCCGCACGGAAAACATCCGGACGCAGGATCTCCTGATATCCCCGGTTTTTCACCAGACGGGAGTTGAAGTTTTCACCGTCGATGAAAGCTCCGGCGAAGCCGTGTACCTGGGCACAGATCTGTCCGCTGTTGTGATAGATAATGAAACTGTCGGAACGGTGCTCTCTCAGCATGGTGTAGATCCGTTTCACCATTTTTCTTGCACCGCGGTAGTTTGTCGTGGGGAGAACCTGACCATTCTTGTTGTAGCCGCAGCCGTGAGCTGTGTTGGTGCATTCACGGGGCTGAGACATGTCAAAATAGAACCCGCGCAGGTTGCATTTTTTCACAAACTGCTGAAGTCCCCAGAGGTCGAAATCCTGGAAAGAACGGCTCGCCTGACAGACCGGTGTCCGGACATCATTGACTTTTGCCGCAGTGACAACAGGCATCGTCGATCCGCAAATCCACTCATAGCCGAACTGCTTGAATTCCGGGGATTCGCCCCAGGTTTCATGCAGCTGGAAGTAGGGGAAAACGCTGACGCGGTTGTTCTTTCCGACCGTGTAATTTGCATACTTCGAAGTATATCTGTCTTTGACAAACGGGTAACAGACATCACCGCCGGACTGGGAGACTTTGCTCCATCCGCCAGCCCACCAGATCAGAAAATCTTTGTTTTCTTCATCTTTGAAGACAGTATTGAGATCCTGTGAAGCACAGAACCGCATATCACGATACCCGGGATCAACAGGTTTCTGCGGAGTTGCCTGAAGACTGAATTCAAAGACTTCATCGCCATTCAGTGTCAAAGGTGTATTGATCAGATTGATCTTCATTACTGTATTGACGGCAGTGCGTTCCGCCTCCAGCGCCTTGCTGGAATGTGTCAAACTCCAGTTATGGGCGTGTTCTGCAACAAAGACAAGCCCCTTTTCCGCACTTCCGATCCACAGCGGACGGACTCCGCCATTCCAGCGGGTGAGCGTGCCTGTTGTGGAAAGGGTGTAATCGTAAGGGACGATCAGGTCCCCATATTCCTTTTTCAGCGGGATCACAACCTGAAGTTTATTGAGAACTACGCCTTTTTTCTTCGGCTTCAACGTGAATTTATGCCACATGAAACCATCGTACTCCACGGTTGTGTGCATCTCAAAATCAACATCACCGAGAGATCCTTTTCCCACAATGACTGCTTCCGTATCCTTCCGCGAAACTACACTGTTTTTCATGGAAAGATTTCCCTTTTCCGTAGAAACAGTAATCGGAGCGGAAAGAATGTTTTCCCCTTCAACAAAGATTTTTTCCGGAAGCGGATTCTTTCCGAAATCATAACCGTTATTCAGGAGAGAAATGACATTTCCTTTGACCTTGACAGGAACCCAGGGTGACGGAACTTTATCTGAAATCCCGATTGTATTTCCATACCATTCCGGCATCGGAAGATTGGAAATAACGGTCTCTTTTTCGGCTGCGACAGAGCCGTTTTCGACCAGTTTGACATTTACCCGGTAATCCCCGGCGGCAAGACCGTTCAGAGATACTTCTGTCTGAAACGCAAGTTCTTTCAAGGAGATCTCTTTTTTCAGGAGAGAATCCTTACCCTTGAAAACTTCAACAACAGCTTTGGTATTTTCCGGTCTGAGATTGAGCTGGGGGAATGATCCGGAAACAAAAACCATCTTTTTGCTCGGGATCGGAGCAATTCTCAACTGAATATCCTCCAGAGAGAAAACAGGATTTTCCAGTTTGAAATAAACTTTCTTTCCATCTTTGGAAGTGACTGTGAAAGAAAGGTTCATGAGAGATGACGGGAATTTCTGAACGATTTTATAAACAGCACTTTTTCCGGGCTGAATCTGAAAAGATTTGTCTGCAATCGTTTTTGTACCGGACTTCAACAGCAAACGGACTTCCTGGACTGCAGAGGAAACGTTCTGCAAAGTCGTGGTAAAATTCACACCGTTGCAATCAAATTTTTCGAAATCTTCCATCCGGACAGCAACGGTATTGTTTCCGGCGAGAGTGAATTTCCCGTAATATTTCTCCTTGCGGAAGCCGCCGGCTCCGGAATTTGCATCCTGAATCAAACTTTCAGACTGCAATTTCAGTTTTTTCCAGTTGCGGACGAAGTTTGCTTCAAAAACAGAACCGTCAGCGGGGGAGATCCCAAGTTCTTTCAGGGGGATGAAACCTTCCACCTGCCAGCCGTTTTCTCCCACGGAACCGACTGTTTTCCATGCGGGATCCCATTTCAGGCGGATCTCCTTCTTCGCAGAAATGGTGTAATCATATTTTACATCAAGCGTGTTCACTGCCATGTAATAATTCATGGTGTTGCTGAGAAAATCCAGAATCAGTGAATCATCGTTGTCAATGTCAAGATCATGATCCCCGCGTTGGCGCAGAAACATTCCGTCCAGCAATGCGGTATGAGCTAATTCAAATGCCTTTTTGCCAATCGGGGACTTCAGAAAAAAATAGAGGTTTTCCTTATCGTAAGTCAGATGAAGAACCGAAGGAACCTCTGCGACACTGGAGGTCGCAGAGTTGAAAAGAAGAGGAAATGAACTCGCGGAGTCATACTCCCCCGGAGTCATTTTCCCGTCAACGGTAATTTTTTTTTGAGCGGGAGCGAGAGATACTTCCGGTTTCGGAGGAGTGACCCGTTCCTGCTGATAGAGTTTGTAGATTTCAGCCGGAGTAAACGCCTTGCTGTAAATGTTGATCTCATCCATGATCCGGTTGTTTTCTGTACTGACAGAACCCCAGACCTGTCCGAACGCGATACTTCCGACTCTGGAGGTGGCAGGCGCGGGAGATTTCTTTGTAACACTTCCTACGAGGACGCCATCCATGTAAAGGTACGCTTTCTGTCTGTCCCAGACGTACGCATACTGATGCCATGCAAGTTTGTCAAAGGTGTTTTCATTCGGGAGCTGCATTGTGGCAGTATAACCCTTCTTTTCAAAATTATAGCGTTCCAGAATCCAGGGACGGAAACCATCGCCATACTTGTAGAAAAGGGTGTTTCTGCCCCAATCATTTAATTCAAAAAAGATATGATGTTTCTTATCATTTTTATTGAACTCAACATTGTCCAGCTTTTTCTGCCAGAACGTGATCGTTCCACATTCGCCGTTCAGGTTTTTCGGAGTGGTGAATTTCAAAGCCTGATTTGACATACCGGTTTTGAACCCTTTCCCTTTGTAACCTTCCACGATTTCCGGCTTTTTGCCTTTTGCAAGAAAAATTCCCTTCGGGTTGCCGACGGCAAAGGCTGCATCCGTTCCGTTTTCAAAGTTCAGATAAAACAATCTGCTGTCTTTGAAAGCGTCCTGTGCGAAAACTCCACCAGCCAAACATGCTGTGAGCAACAGTAAACTCTTTTTCATACCTTTATCTCCTTGTGTTAAATGAGTTGTTCAACAGGGGTGACAGCCACGTCAATATTTCCGAGGACTGTCGTCATATAAATGATCTGGGAATCATCCGGCGAGAAATGCGGATGAGGGTCAAGATGATACGGGTCACGCGGCATGGGCGGCGGGGGCATGGCGGAAACAATATGCTTTTCTTCATCGGTTTTACGGTTGAAGAACAGCAGTTCCAACGCCTGATCCTTATTCCAGATGTACGGCGTCTGATCTCCGCAGAAAAGAGTCCGGTTCCCATTGCTGTGAGCATGACAGATCGGGCGTTTCCAGACATGGGCGCGTTCCAGGGAATCCGGATCAACTTCAAAAACTCCGTTTTCATAATCCACATAACAGATTTTGCCATCCTTGCTCCACCATTCGTGAGCCGTATTCACACCGTGTCCTTCCCAGAGATCCGGACACAGCGGACGGTAATAAGTCTGGTCAATATCCATTACCCACAAACGCATTTCCATCCACTCATATTTTCCGGTGTAGGCGTTCCGTCTCCAATCGCGCGGACACACAAACTGTTTCGGATTGACCGGAGAGAATGCAGAATGATTATGGACATACGGGAACTCATGCAGCAGCTTGAATTCGCCTGTCTTCGCATGGAAAAGCGCAATGAAAGTGACATCTCCGACAACGCCGTCCGTCAGGATCCATTCTCCATCGCAGGAGAGAGAAAGGTGGGTTGAACTGCGGAACAGATGACGGTGTGCAATATAATCATCAGGAATGGAACCGACGATCTTTACTTCTCCATCCGGATTGATGAAACAAAGATTTTTATGAGACATGTAATACACCCCGGAACTGTCCGGCGCAACCATGGGGGAGGCATTCCAGAACATTCCCTGTGGAAAGTATTTGATCTCCGGTTTCTCTGGATTCAATCGCACATACGCCAGGAACCGTTCCCGGCAAGGCGGAAATGCCGCATAAAACCAGAGATATTCACCATCAGGAGAAATGCTCGGATTGGTAAAATAAAACGGCATTTGAACCGGTGCAACCCGCTCTTTCAGAATATAACTTTTTACCCCGCTTTCAGGATCAGTCCATTCCTGAAAAAACGGATGTTTCGATAAGTCGTACATAAAAATCTCCTATTTTTTTAACGATACAGGACCGATCAGCCCTGATTCGAAAGACTCTTTTTCAAAACTCCTTTGAAGGTCTTCGTATGGCGACGGAAGGTCAAAATAAGAATTCCAGAGTTTCTTCACCCGCTCCGGTGAAATCGCATTGGCAAGCGTATTGGTAACTTTGACTTCCAATACATTTGTACCTTCTTTCAACGCCCCTCCGACAGAAAATACGAACGGGGAATAAATCCGTCTTCCAAGAGAAATTCCGTTCAAAGTCACTTCGGCAGCATATTTGACGTTCCCCAGGTCAAGAAATGAAATTCCGGAAATATCTGAAAGTATGAACTCTTTCCGGTAAACAACATCCCCGCTGAAATCTTCCCCCAGAACCGGACACCAATCGCCGGTTTTACACCCGTACCACGGAGAATCTTTCAATTCCGTCTGCTCATAATCATGATCCCCGACTTTGAACCGGAGAACCGGACACATCTGCCAGGAATCATCCAGCTGCACAACAGTTTCTCCGGGGATCCGCTCCGGCTCTGCCGCATTTTCCGCGGAGGGACCGACAAGAAATGCAGTCATAGTGTACGGTGCAAATTCATAACACCAATTCCCGTTGGAAGCTCCTGGAACGCGGAACAGTTTTCCCTGCTCTGCATCACACCGGGCAACCGGGGAATTTTCCTCTGCTTCAAAAGTTCCGGTAATCGTCTGACCGGAAATATTCATCACAAAATAAAGGAAATCGCCATTGCCGAGGTCTGTCTTTCTGACTCTGAACCGCCAATCGCTTTCGGTCATTTTCAAAGTCTGTGCAATCTCATTTGTGCAATCAGAACTCAAAACCCGCAACCCGGCGGATTTCAGACGGGACAGATTTGCTTCCGCTTTTTTCGTCATCATCGCATTTTCCGGAATCACAAGAACGGAATATTCCGCCTCGCCGATCTTCATTTTTCCATTGCTGAATTCTGCAGTTTCCAGTACATCGTCATCAATATAATCAAAATCGGTCTGCTGTTCCAGCAAACGGAAGGCGATATTATCCTGATCCAAGGCGGTATTTGAAGTCTGTCTGGCTTTCCAGAGAGAGCGCATGTCATAGAACAGTGCGGTATCGACGACCGGTTTTGATTCTGTGGAAAGACAGGAAAGGCGTGCGGCATAATCATGAAAATCTTTCATGAACCGCCAGAGGGGATTGCAGGAACCGAAAACCGGACGGGTACCCCGGGCAAGTTTTCCATCTGTTCCCATGGGGTAACAGCTGAAAATAAAGGTGTTGATCCCGCAGCAGATCATGTAATCTACAATAAATTTCATCTGATCAAATGTAAGTCCGGAACCGTAAACAGCAAAAAGCTCACCGACTGCACGTTTTTTTTCACTCTGATTCGCCGTACTGGAAGCAAGTTTCGGGAACGGATGCAGACGCTGTCCGTACCACAACTGCCGCCAGATCAGATCGATTCCGGGCAGGTCAAGCTCCCGTAATACACGCAGAATATTTCCGCCATGAACGTGATACATACTTAAACTGAGATCATTTTCGCCATTGAAATGCCCGCCGGAAAGAATTCCGTGTTCCCTGCACCAATCACGGATCGGACGCATGAAACGCTCCGTAAACAATTGGGAAACCACGTCTACATAATCGATCCGGGCCTGTTCAGCTTCCGGGGAGAGAGATTCCAGAAGAATGGAACCGATCAAAGGTTCAACATCATATCCTTTCCGTTTCCGGAACTCATCAAAGAGATCCCATGTCCAGGGAAGATACCCCCTTGCACATGGTGAAAGACAGGGTTCATCCATAAAAGCAAAATGAAAGACTTTTCCGAACTGATCCCCGAAATAGTGATAATATTTTTCGTGAGTCAATTCCAGAAATTTATCAGTAACTTCCCGCATAAGCAAACTGGGAAGAACAGCCTTCGGTACATTAGGATCTATTCCGCGAACACATATTTCATATCCGCCTTCTCCATCCGGCTGAAGAAAACGCTGGGCAAACCGTTCCGGATCTGATTCATAAACCAATCCGCAGGCACTCCCGGAAGGCCAGCCGCCTTCGTCATATAGATAACATTTGCTCCCGGTGCGTTCACATTCATCAACAATCGTCCGGAAACTCTCAAAATATTCATCGGAAAGATATTCCGGCTCCATTCTGGACCCCATGGATTTCCGGAATCCGGGTGGAATCGGGTGCGGAACAAGGCTCTTTGCTCCTTTTTCTGCCATATCTCTTATTTGCGCAGAAAGCACGGTTTGATTCAATTTGTCTGTCAACAGCCAAAAATAACCCGGTGTGTTTTCTGCCGCAGGGATTTGAAATGAATGAATATCAAACATGTTTTTTTTCAGATCTCCCTGCTTCACTCTTTTGGAGAAACTGCATTTTTCCAGTCAAGACGGCACCAGGGGGCAACATCAAGATACTGTGATGTTCCTCCATAAGTGACCAACTGATCGATATTCCACAAACCGACATGTCCATCAGCAAAAACCAAGCCGGCCTTATTCTGCTTATGATAATTTCCGGGTCCCCACTGCTGATCTTTATATCCGCCGCCATACCATTTCATACCGAGAACCGGATAGTTTGCCGGGGAAGCAGATGCGAGTGCCGGATCCGGATGGTTCTTATATTCTCCGGCATAAAGCGCGGATGAAGGCATTCTCAATTTTGAAATTTTTGCACCGAAATTTTTCTTTCCATTACTATTCAAACTCCACAGATAACCATGAATCCCGTAACTTCCGGTAACCCAGTCATAATTCTGTTTCAGCGGACTGCCTACTACACTTTTGGTGTGACTCGGACACCGGAACGATCTCATTACATTCCAGTTATCTTCTGTTTTTGTGGAATCTTTCCCGCCGATATATATTGCAAGTCTGGCATTCCAGGTATAGTTTCCAAGAGCATCATTTTGTGCATAAGTAGTAATAAAATCATCATTTTCCGAAGTATAATGAGCAATTGCAAGCCCGATTTGTTTCAGATTATTGTTACAGCTGCCGCGACGCCCCGACTCCCTTGCATTATTCAGTGCCGGCAAAAGCATTCCTGCAAGAATGGCGATAATTGCGATTACAACAAGCAGTTCAATCAAAGTGAATTTCTGTTGTGTTGTTTTCATGTTTTTTACTCCTCAGTTTTTATTTGATTAACAAAACATTTTTTCACGCTTTCCGAAATATAACGGCATATTGCCTGTATTTCAAGAGAAAGCGATCATAAAGATCGAAAAATATTCAGCCATTTCAAACAAATTCTCCGTTGTTCCTGTGTTAATATACCACAGAAAACCATAGAATGTCAATGCAATAAAACGGTCATTTATATAATAAAACAGTTATTCTTTCATTTCAGCATTTGCAATTATTCAAGAAGGGTGATATTTTATTCCGTGAGCGTGATAAGGAGTTGAATATGGGCTTGATTCTGACAAATAAATCTCTTTTTCCCAAAGATCAGAAATTCCCTTTGCGCGGCTTTTTCTATATGCAGCGGGATATGGAACCGCATCAGCAGGAATTTAATGAGGTCACTTTTATTACCGGAGGGAAAGCTCTGCATTATTCCGAACCGGGCGGCTGGGAGGAAACCCGGGCAGGGGATGTATGGATCATACCCGCCGGGGGAACTCATGGATACATGAAAACCAAAGGTTTGCAAATCTTCAATCTCCTTTTCATTGCGGACCGCTTGCCAGTTCCGCTGCTCGAACTTTATACTCATCCTGAATATCGGAAACTCTTTTCCGGCGACAGCCAATACTGGAAAAATGCAGGCTGTTATCCCCGATTGAAACTTTCCGTAAAACAGCTGCAGATGTTTCTGCCCTTCATGAATGCTTTTGCAAAGATCCAGAACAGGAAAACAGCCGGACGGAATGCCATGAAATACGGGCTGTTTATGACGATCATTTCCGGTTTGTGCGATATTTCCGCTGAACAAAACAGAGTCTCCGCAGTTCCGGGGACAATGGATATCTCCCGTATTACCAGATTCTTGAATGAACATTATTCCTCAGATATCGGTGTTCAGGATCTGATGAAACTGACTGCAATGTCAGAAAGCACGCTGCGGCGGCATTTCCGGAAGTTTTTCGGCGTGGGCCCTGTTGAATATATCCGGAATTTCCGTTTGAACATTGCCGCAGATTTGCTGCTGAATACGACATATTCGATCAAAGAAGTTTCTCAAATGTGCGGCTTTACAGTGCCCAGTTACTTTTGCAAACAATTCCGGGAAGTCTACAATCTTACTCCGTCGGAGTATCGGAACCGGAACTGAAATTTACAAAAAAATCGGCTGTCACCTGTTATGGCAACAGCCGAAGATGTTTTTTGGTCCTCAGTAGATCTCCACTTCGGTGAGCAGTCTGGAAGCAAGATCAAGCTGCTCGTTTCCGGCGTAAGAGAATTTTGTGCAATAGATCCGGACGGTATCGGTCATTGCTTTCTCTTTGATCGGAATGATGATGACATCTTTCTTTCCGTCGTTTGTGAACGGATATTCTTTTCCGTTGATCACAACCTTACCGGCTTGAAGGTTTCCTTTCGGAGAGTAAAGGCGAACCTCTCTGACCGGAGCTTTTTTCCGGAGCTGGAACTGGATAAACGGATTTTTATCTTTGTTATCAGGTTTCCAGGTGTATTCCGGTCGGTTCGGTTTGATCAGACCGTCGACCAGATAGTACATCGATCCGGTTTTTCCGGTCATATAGAACCGGACATCAGAAGAACAGGTTATGATCGGCGTATCTGCACCGTATTTCTTCTGATGATTGCCGTAAAGCTGATATTCGTGAGAGAACATATCGCCCAGCCCCACAAGGTTGCCCTTTTTCTTGCGGGCGGCTTTGAAATCTGCAATCGTTTTCAGCGTTTGAGAAACCGGAGTCAGTTTCTGTGCAATCGCTTTGTCTGAGAAATATATTTTCGTCTCATTCGGTGCAAAAGTATCGGAAAATACACCATTCTTTACAGAGATCGCCTGTGCGCAGCCCTCTGTGTAGAGCGTTCCTGTAAAAGCCTTTTTCATTTTGAAATCGACTTTCAGTTTCTGCATGGAGGTGTTGACCGCGATCAAACAGAGCTTTCCGTTATGCAGTTTCAGCCCGGTCTGGAAATAGTTGAATGCCGGAGCGGTTTTCACCTGTACGCCGTTTGGCACACTGTTTTCCAGCAGATAGGGAGCTGCCGCAAGGAAGATATCTCCGATTGCCGGGGGACCGAAAATCGCTTCGGTAAATCTCTGGCTGTCATAATACGCGTAGAGATTGATCCCTTTGATATTATTGGCGATTGCCTGGAATGCCTGACTGCGCTGATCGTGATAATCAGGGGCTACACCGCGTGTTTTTCTGTCTGCGGCAAGGTCGGGCCAGCAGCTTGCCTGAGGCATCATCCATGCCGGACGCAGAGCTGTTGCGACTTTCGCATAATCGGAAGGTCTCCAGCGGACTTTTCCGGTTGTGCCGTCTTCAAAATACTGCGGGTAGCAGTCCGGCAGAAGAATATCACAACCTTTATAATAACGGCGCATCCCATCAATTCCCCAGTTCAGCATGAACGTGGGATGATACGGGTCGATTTCTGCGATCAGCTCTCTGGCTTCTTCATACCAGGCGGGGTTGTTATCCCGGCATTCCGGTTCATCTGCCATGTAATAACCGAGCAGACCTTCTTCCTGACTGATGACGGAAACAAACTCTCTGATTTTTTTCTTCTGTTCTTCCGTCAAACCTTTTTTACGGGTGTCGGGATCTTTGAAGACGACCCATTTCCAGCCGGGGATCAAATCCTGGAACGGAATAACGAGAGAACGCATCTGACGTTTTTTGAATTGGGTGCGGATGGACTCCTGAGCCCCTTTCAAACTGGCAAATCTGGCAGTATTCAAATGGGTGTTGTAACGGATATTTGCTTCTCCGTGGGAGGCATACCAGCCGTAAGAGAGGAATTCTTTTCCGTCAACAAAAGGAACGCCCCGGGTATCCAGATAGACTTCGCCTTTGCGGTAAGGAAGAACACGGATCTGCAGAGAGGTGGAAAGTTTCTTGCCGTCTTTCACACAGCTTGCGGTCAGGGTATAACGCCCATCTGCGAGCTTGGAACCGTCGAATATTACAATATCTTTTCCGGTAGATTTTGCGATTTTCCGGACTTGACGGAAATTGTTTCCTTTCAGTTCCACTGTAATCTCAAGCCCGCTGTATTCCCGCAATTCAATCAGTGCTTCGATCGTTTTATCTTTCATCGTTGCATAGATATTGTTCCGGTAGGCAGGACGTTTCAAACTAAGCTGCATGGGGATGTAAAGAACGGAAATATTCTGATATGCCCGTTTCTGCAGAACAGGGACTTTGCGGTTCGTCGCAAGATCAAAGTACATGGTATATTCCCCGTTGGGAACATCCGGAACGATAACAGAGAAGTTTTTATAACTGGAACCCTGCAGTTTGATGACTGCTGAATTCTGATATGTTTTTCCTGTTTTCGCATCGGTCATTGATCCAATCAGACGGAAGATTTTGAATGAACCGGAATTGTTATGAACGGTTGCAGAGATCTTGTAAGACTGCTTCCCATCTTTCCGGATGAGTTCGCCTTTAAATTCCTCAATGTCAAAGAGATATTTCTTTGCCTGGAAAGAGCCGATTTTCATTTTATTGAAATATTTCGGCATGAGGTGGCTTTTCTGGGGCAGGGGAGAGGAACCGGAAAGTTCAACTTTTCCGCCAGCCCAGCGGGTTCTTCCCACATGAACGCGCCAGGTATCAGTGTATTTTTCAGAGTAATCCATGCTGCCGAAGGGAATGGCTGCTTCCAGAGTCCATTTATCGGCATACTTTTTGGTTTTGAGCTTAACGGAACTGTTCCAGCCGCCGTTGAAAAGAAATTTATCTTTTCCGGTGTTGTCATCCTGTCCGAACAGATCAGAGAACGCATCGTTGGTATCAACTGTGATTTTGTAGTAGGAAAGAACTTTATCACTGTCGGGAACAAGATTCAATTCAATGGAATCATTCATCCAGATCAAAGCGGACCCGTGTGAATATTTTCCTTTCCGGATCTTTGCCATTGCAGGTTCATCACATTCAACTGCAAAATAAATATATTTTCCGTCGTTGAACGTTTTGAATCTGGTTTGAACAGGAGCTTTTTTTCCGGTGCCGAGTTCAAAGAAATCGCCTTTCCAGGGCAGGGATTTCCAAACAGGATCGGAGAGATCCCCATCAATGACTGCAGTTTTTCCTGAAAGGAACGGCATCGCAGAAAGCATGGTGCCGGACAACAGGATCGCTGCTGAAAGTAACCATTTTTTCATGTTGGATCCTCAATTGTTATTTTTCAATGGAGAAAATCAGATCTGCTCCCTGATAGACATCTGTCTTGATATTTGCTTTCGGTTTTTCGCGGAAAAGTCCGGTAACAGAGATATTGTAATCGCCTTCCGGGAAGTTTGCGGTTGAGAATTTTCCGATATATTCTTTTTTGCCGTTATTGGGCAGCCACTGATATTTCATAAAATGAACGTTCTGATACGGAGCTTTTCCTTTGACTTCCTTTTTAACAGCCTTTGCGAAATCTGCGGGGACATTCTTGACATATGCAAGAGCGACCCAAGCTGCATGACGGTAATTTTCCGGAGCTTTGAATTCCATTTTGAACTGGATCACATCGCCGGGTTTGAAGACGGTTTTTTCCCCGATCAGTGTTACTTTGAATTCCACTTTCGGTTTCTTTTTTGCTCCCTGTGCAAAACATGCGAATGCAGCAACGAGAGCCAGTGCAATGAGAAGAAGTTTTTTCATGATATGATTCCTTTCTGTTGAGGCAATTTCAAAAGTCTTCAAAAATGGCAGAAAATTCTTGTTGCGATCTGCAAATGGAGCGTTTTCGGTGGTTACCCTGTGGGTAGCCACGCTCAAACTACCATTTCCAACTCATCAACAATCTTTTTTCAGCCA
>JAFTJI010000114.1 GCA_017456495.1 Lentisphaeria bacterium
CTGGGAGCTGGGAGCACTGGGATTACTGAGAGTTCTGAGAGTACTGTATTTTTTCACGCCTGGGTGCGCGAAGAAAAGCCCTTTCGCAAACCCTTTTCTTTGCCCGCTTTCTCCCAGTATTCCCAGTATTCCCAGAACCCGGGAAGAATGGCGCACTTGCAAAGGATCGGCTGGGGAAAACGGACTGAAACGGACGTTAACGGACGATAACGGAGAAATAACGCCTGGGTGCACGAAGAAAAGCCCTTGCGCAAACCCTTTTCCTTGCCCGCTTTCTCCCAGTATTCCCAGTATTCCCAGTATTCCCAGAACCCGGGAAGACTAGTGTTTCCGGCTTATCTTTCAGCTTTTTTTTCGGAACTGACGACAAATTCTGCAAAAAAGAAGGGCGCTGCGGAAAAAGGAGAAACCGCAACGCCCGGGGGGATCGTAGAAACCGGAAAGCATCAAGGGAAAAAAGGAGTAAACCTTAATACTTTCCGGATTTTTTCTTTCATAAATGAAAAATTATCAAGCAATAACTTTCCATGGGGATAATATATACCATAAAATAAAAAAATCAAGTAATAATTCAAAAAAAAGTGCAAAAAAGTTAAAAAAGTTCTATTTTGATTCATTTTTGTGGCTGGAATATCGAATGAAAACGCAGATTTCCTCTTGAAAAAACTGGAAGTGATGATATGTTAAGCAGTCACTGAAAAGTCAGTGAATACAGATCGAAGGGCTTGAATCAGGTTGTATCAAGTTCCAAATTTATCCGCAATTTTACAGAAGGGATCACAGCATGAATCTGAAGAATGAGATTTTGAGACTGCTGGCTGAAAACGGGCGTCTCGAAGCCGCCGACATTGCCGAAAGGCTGCACGTAACAGAAAAATCAGCTCAGAAAGCCGTCAAAGAACTCGAGGCAGACGGTGTTATCGTTGGATATCGTGCAATGTTCGATGAAACAGTCCTTCCTGAAACAGCGGTCAAGGCGATCATCGAAGTCAAAACGAAACCGGAACGGAATGGCGGGTTTGACCGCATAGCAAAACGGATCAGCAAATTCTCGAAAGTGGAATCCGTATATCTCGTCTCCGGCGGCTATGACCTGCTCCTCGAAGTGCGCGGTGAAACCTTGAAAGATGTCGCCGAATTCGTCTCCAGCAAACTTGCGACGATCGACGGCGTGATGTCTACTTCAACCCATTTCATGTTGAAGAAGTACAAAGAACTTGGAAAGATGATGCAAGATGAAGAAAGTAAAGAAAGACTCAATATTACGCCCTGAAGGAAAGAAATCAAGACTTGCTGAACATATCGCAGGTCTGCCGAAAAGCGGGATCCGCGACTTTTTCGAACTCGTCAACAAGATGGATGACGTGATCTCCCTCGGCGTTGGTGAACCCGATTTTGTCACCCCGTGGACCATTCGCGAAAATGCGATCTATTCTCTCGACAGCGGAAGAACCAGTTATACTTCAAATCTGGGGCTGCTCTCTCTGCGGAAAGAGATCTGCAAATACGTTGCAGACAACTATAAAGTAAAATACAAACCGGAAAACGAATGTATCGTGACCGTCGGCGTGAGTGAAGCTCTCGACCTTGCCATCCGCGCGATCACCAATCCGGGAGATGAGATCATTTATCACGAGCCGTGCTATGTCTCTTATGCGCCGGAAATCAAAATGGCGTTCGGCGTTCCCGTGGCTGTCAATACTTATGAAAAGAACGGTTTTGCGCTGGATCCGGCGGATTTGGAACGGGCGATCACTCCGAAGACAAAGGCGATCCTGCTGAACTTCCCCTGTAATCCCACCGGGGCAACCATTGACATGGAACAGATGAAAGCCATTGCGAAACTGGCAGTCGAACACGATCTGATCGTTCTTTCCGACCTGATTTATTCCGAGCTTGTTTATGATGCTGAAATCCTTCCGGCGATTTCCAGTCTTCCGGGAATGAAAGACCGGACGATTTTCCTGCACGGTTTTTCCAAAGCCTTTGCCATGACCGGGTTCCGTATCGGCTACGCATGCGGTCCGGCTGATATTATTGATACTATGATGAAGATCCATCAATATTCCATGCTTTGCGCACCGATCACTGCGCAGGAGGCTGCGGAAGAGGCTTTGAAAAATTCCATTTGCGACAAGGAGACGATGCGCCGGGAATACCGTTCCCGCCGGAATGTGATCGTGAAGCGGTTCAACGAAGCCGGTCTGCCCTGCTTTATGCCGGAGGGAGCTTTTTATGTCTTCCCGAATATTACTTCCACTGGTTTGAGTTCCATGGAATTTGCGACCCGTCTGATTCAGGAAAAACGCGTTGCTGTTGTTCCCGGAACCGCTTTCGGTGCTTGCGGGGAAGGGTATATCCGTGCTTGCTATGCAACTTCTATGGAAGGGATCCGCGAAGCAACCAGCCGGATCAAAGATTTTGTAAAAGAATTGAAGAAAAAACAATAAAACCTCAGAGGTCTGACGAATGGATTGCGGAAAAGATTTGAACAAGCGTTTGAAGCAGCTTACCAAAGTAAAGTATTCTGATATGGAAGGACGTGAGGATAATCCGAGTATATCCATCACCTTTCTTCATCCCGGAGAGTGGTGTATTGCCCTGACGGGGGAAAATGAAGATGTCCGGCTGTTTTTCGCCGACTTGGAAAACAATGTCGTTCTGCCTGAGTTGTGTGCTTCAGGTAAGACTTTGGAAGAAGCTGTTGAAAAGCTGGAAAAACTGATGGAGCTCGGCAGAAAGTTGAAGGGATACGCGCTTTACAGCTACGGCGATTTATGATCTTTGAACAATCATAGAGGTGTTTCATGAAGATTTTTCGTTACATGGTCAAAAGAAATGGTTATGTTTTTGCCAATGGGAACAGGCAGGAGACGGCAACGTATGGCGTTTCCAATCAGTCTGTCGAGGATGCGGAACTGAATGCGCAGCGGAATCTGGAGATCATTCAGGATCGAATCAACCGCAATGAACGGTTTTCCCCTGCTGAAGATTACGAAGCGACCATCAGAGAAGAGTTTCTGGAAGAAATCGCTCCGGGCAACGTTATCACCCGGAACTATTACGGTGCAGAAATTCTTAATACGGAAAGCCTCATTTTTGCAGATATTGACAATTCTGATTTCAAAAAACGTTACGTCCCCGGTTTTATCGGGCGGCTTTTCGGGAAAAAGGCGGAAACTCAGGAAGAGTATCAAGCCCGACTGCGGAACTCTGTTTTGAATGCTGTCAACCCCGAGTGGAAGGAAAAAGCTCATATCAGAGTTTATCAAACCCATTCCGGTTTCCGTGTTCTTTTTTCCGGATTGAATCTCCCGGCAAATTCCAAGGCCTGTGCAGGGATCCTGAAACAGATGAATTCAGATCCTCTGTATATCTGTTTGTGCAAAAAACAAGGCTGCTGCCGTGCAAGATTGACACCGAAACCGACGCGGATCAGACAACGGATCATGCGCTTGAAATATCCTTATGCTCCCGAAGATCTCTCTGTGATTTCTGAATGGGTGCAGACATATCAGGAACTGTCACGGAAATATGCAGTTTGCAAACTGATTCAAACATACGGAAAGGATCCGCTCCCGGCTGATATGGAAGTGATCGCTTATCATGATCAGAAATGTAAAGTCGGATTGGATCTTCCCCTGGCGTAAACTGAATACATTATATAAAACAGGAGAAATAATATGAATCCCAGCAGTAAAACACCCGTTTTTCCGATTGACATGCGGATCGCTCAATTTTATATGGCGCGTCATAAAGTCTCTATTGAGTGGGCTGAAAAATTTATTGATTACGCTGCAGAACTTGGGTTCAATTATATCAACGTCTGCATCTATGGCTGTATCCGGACAGATATTTTTCATCACATGCCGGAAAATATGTCATACTCCAAAGACGAGATCCGGCGTATGGTGAAATATGCTTCTGACCGGGGGATCGAGATCATTCCGAACTACGAACTTTTCGGTCATGCGGAATCTTTTCTGGAATGTCCGGAGTTTGAGCATCTTTGCGAACTGCGCAACGGGGTGAAAGGGCGTTTTTCAAACCTGAAAGAATCATTCTGTCCGTCAGTGGAAGAGTCTTATGAGTTTATCGAGGCTTATCTGCGGGAAACGACGGAACTGTTCCCGGGAAAATATATCAATGCCGGACTGGATGAGAATTTTGATATGGCTCTCTGTCCGGAGTGCGCCGCATGGGCGGAGAAAGAGGGGCGTTCTGCCATTCACGAATATCATATCAAGCGGATCCATGATATCATAGTGAACAAGCTGGGCAAAACGATGATGATGTGGGATGATTCTCTGGAATCTTATCCGGAAGCCTTTGAGAATTTCCCCAGAGACATCATCATGCTTTCCTGGTGGTACGGCAGAGAGATCCCGGAGCATTCTCACACCGGCGGTCCCCGGTCTGATTATTTCGCCTTTCATGAAAAACACGGTTTCCGTTATATCGGCGTCCCGGCAACCTATCATTTCCAGAATATTCAGGCGTTCACTGAATATGCAAAAAGGTATAAGCCCATGGGCATGCTGTTGAGCAACTGGGGGAAAATGACCCGGTATAATGCGTTCCCTATGATGGCATATGCCTCCTGTCTCTGGCGTGACGGTATGGATTCCGACGAAGCGCAGAAAAAAGTTGTCCGGGATTACCTCACAACTGATAATGAAATTGAATTGGAACTCATGCGCCATCATTTCCGGGAAGGAGAACACCTGAAACTCCCGGCATCTCCTGCCGTTTATGCCCTTGGTGCTCTGAATAATTTTGATTACAGCAAATCCCAGATCGCGCGGATGTTGATGCCGCTGGTTACAAAAGAATTGGCAAATGCGGAAAAACACCGGAACCGCTGTTTCTTTTACGAATTGCATTTCTGGCAGCGTTGTGAACTCTGGTACTATGAACTCCGGAAGATCCTCGGAAAATGGGGGGATCCGAAAGCTGATTTCAACGATTGGGCGGCTTTGAAAAAAATAAAAGATGAGATCAGTTCCGCCAATGAAGAAGTGAAAATCTGGTACAAAAATGAATATTGCTGCGAGATCCCGGAAATGTTCACTGTGAACGATACGGTCGCCATGCTGGAAAAAATCATCGACGGCACAACAAAACGACCGGTCTCCCGGCTGAAGATCATTTATCCTTACCGCTACGGATTGGGCGCAATGGAATATTTCGTCCGTGGGGCAGGCGAATCGGAATGGCGGTCTGCCGGAAAATGCAACGGTCACTCTTTCTACCCGTTCTACGATGATTGTTCGGAATCTGTTGCGTACCTTCTGATGGATGAACCTCTTCCGGAATCGCTTGAAGTGAAAATCCTTTATACGGAATGTTCCTGCGGGATCTGCAGTTACGTCACTGCGGAAGATGCCGAATCGGATCACATTCCGGAATCCATTCAGGAAATTTCCGGAAAAGTGGTCAATCCTGAAAATATTCTTACTGACGGACGTTATTACACTCAGTTCGGCGATGGTGAACGTTTGACCATCGAAAAGCTGAACAAACCGCAAGTCGTGGAGAACAACAGTCTCGTTTTGCAAATGACGAAATGCTGAAATGGATAATTGCCGGAAAAGTCGTTGAAGGCTGATATTATTTTTCTTTAACGGCTTGAAAAAGAGAAAAGATGTGCTATATTATCAATTCAGTGCAAAGCGGAGGAAGGTTCCGGATGAATCTTTTGACTTCCATTCAACCAACCCTGGAAGCTCCGTTACACACGAACAATAAAGATGACTTCAAGCGGTAAAAAATAAGGAAAACCGCAGGAAAAGCATCGAAAAGAGAAAGAGAGTCTCAAAAATGGCGATCACAGTTAAAGATCTGCTCGAAGCGGGATGTCATTTCGGACATCAGACCAAACGTTGGAACCCCAAGATGAAAGAGTATGTTTACGCATCCAAGAGCGGCATCTCCATCATTGACATCACCAAGACGATCCACCAGATCAGTGATGCTTGCAACTTCCTGCAGCGTCTCGTTATGGATGGCGGAGAGATTCTCTTCGTCGGAACCAAACGTCAGGCTCAGCAGATCGTTAAGGAATCCGCAGAAGCAGCCGGCATGAGCTATGTCTCCGAACGCTGGATGGGCGGTATCCTTACCAACAACGTCACCATCCGCAAGTCCGTTAAGAAAATGCAGGAAATCGATGCTATCCTCGCTGACGAAGCTGGATCCGGTCTCAAGAAAAAAGAACTCGTTATCCTCGCACGTCAGGCTGAAAAGCTCCACCGCGATCTCGATGGTATCGTCAACATGAAGCGTCTCCCCGATGCTCTCGTTGTTATCGACGTCTGCCACAACCAGAACGCTGTCAAGGAAGCTAAAAAGCTGAATATCCCCGTTGTCGCAATCGTTGACACCAACGGCGACCCGGAACCCATCGACTATCCCATCGCTGCAAACGATGATGCAGTCAAATCCATCAAGGTCATCTTCGATACCTTCAACGAAGCAATCAAAGATGCTCTCGAACTCTATCAGAAGAGTGCTGCTGAAAAGAAAGCTGCTGATGAAGCTGCAAAAGCAGAAAAAGGCGATGATGAAAAGGCTGCAAAGAAGCCCGCACGCAAACCCGCTGCACGCCGCCCCCGCAAAACCGCTGATGGCGAACTCGCAGAAAAGATGGGCGAAGAAGCTCCCGCTAAGAAGGCTCCCCGCAAAAGAGCTGTGAAAAAAGCTGAAGCAACCGAAGAAAAAGCAGCTGAATAATTATATCACTCAGGAGTATTGAAAATGGCTATTACCGCAGCAATGGTAAAAGAACTCCGCGACAAGACTGACGCGGGGATGATGGATTGCAAAAAAGCTCTGACCGAAACCAACGGAGATATGGAAGCAGCAGTTGAACTGCTCCGTAAATCCGGTATGACCAAGGCAGAAAAACGCGCTGATAAAGTTACCAAAGAAGGTAAAGTTTTCGCATTCGTCGACGGCAAGAACGCTGTCATGCTCGAAATCAACTGCGAAACCGACTTCGTCGCTGGCAACGAAAAGTTCTTTGACTTCGTCAAGGAAGCTGCTGCACGCGTTCTCGCTGGAACTACCGGCGATGGCGATATCACCGCAAAAGCTCAGGAACTCGAAAACGGCAACCTCGCTGAACTCTTCGTCAAGTTCGGTGAAAAGATGGTTCTCCGCCGCGCTGTCCGCTACGAAGCAGCTGCAGGAAACCTCGTTGCTTATATGCACGGTAACGGAAGACTCGGCGTCCTCGTCGAAGTCGAAGGTTCCGATGATGCTGAACTCCTCAAGGATATCTGCATGCACATCACCGCATTCAGCCCTGAGTTCATCACCTCCAAAGACATTCCTCAGGAAAGAGTCGATAAGGAAAAAGAAATCGCATCTGCTCAGCTCATCGCAGAAGGCAAGCCCGCTGCTATGATCGAAAAGATCCTCGTTGGTAAAATCAACAAGTGGTACGGCGAAGTCTGCTTGATGAACCAGCCCTGGATCCGCGATGACAAATCCTGTCTCGCAAAAGTTGCTCCCGGAGTCACAGTCAAGCGTTTCGCTCGCTGGGGCGTCGGTCAGGAAGCATAATCAGAGTTGCTTCAAAGACAATTCAAGCCGGAAGACAGAAATGTTTTCCGGCTTTTTTTGTGCCCGATCAGCAATTTTGATTAATTGAGGTAATTTCAAAAGTCCGGCAAAATTTGGCTGAAAAAAGATTGTTGATGAGCTGAAAATGGTAGTTTGAGTGTGGCTGCCATCCTCCTTCGCTGAAGCTATGGAGGACAAGCCGAAAACGCTCCATTTTACAGGGC
>JAFTJI010000115.1 GCA_017456495.1 Lentisphaeria bacterium
GCCCTGTAAAATGGAGCGTTTTCGGCTTGTCCTCCATAGCTTCAGCGAAGGAGGATGGCAGCCACACTCAAACTACCATTTTCAGCTCATCAACAATCTTTTTTCAGCCAAATTTTGCCGGACTTTTGAAATTACCTCAATCAGTCAAAATATTCGTCTTCGGGATCAAAAGCCGGAAGAGAGACATTCACGACTTTAAGCTGTCCGAGAGCGCGATGCCGGCAGCCCGGATTGATCATGATGGAACTGCCGGGCTTGACCGGAAGTTTTTCGCCGTCAAGTTCCAGAAAGCCCTCCCCTTCCAGGATGTAGTAGATCTCTCTGTGATTTTTATGATAATGGAGTTTTGCATTGATGCTGATTTCCACCACATGCAGGGAAACTGCGCCTTCGGATTCCTGAATAAAAGCCCGTTTGCTCATGCCGCAGGGACAGGGAACGGGCATGATGTTTGAAAACTCAACGTTGGCGTAATTCTTTTTTTCCATAATGGGATCCTTTTTGATTAAAATTTTTGAGGTCTGAGTTCACTTTTCAGATAAAGCGGATGCTTCGGAATGCCGTCTTTGGAGAGTTCCATATACCGCAAATCGCAAGGCAGTTCCCGGAGATAGGCGAGGACATGATCCTGCCGGTCCATGAATTTCCCGTGAAGCCCCCAGGCACAGACAACCATTTTTGACTCCATGGCGATTTTTTTGATCCAGTAATCATTCTCCGGTCCGATGGGATCTTCTGCAGCGCGCATAACTTTCGGATCGGTTGCACGATAGGCAAAAAGATTCAGCATATAAAAGGTATTGCAGCCCATATCGCGGGTATAGCCCCGGATCCGGCGAAGAGTCGGATCCAGCTGGTTTTCATCGGCTGTTGACGGATTCAATGCGATCCATGCGATTGCCCGCTCTTCCGGGTCCAGCATATCGCGCCAGGTATGTTTCAGAAGATATCTCCATTTCCTGCATGGGGAAAACACACAGGGATTTCCGCTTTCATTCATTCTCTGTTCTCCATTGAATTTCGGGTATAATACTCGCTTTTTTCATATTTTTCAAGTAATAACCGCTTTTTTTGTTGATATTTTTTCAACGACGCCTATATTACCCGTGAAAGGATAAAGAACATGATGACGGAAAAAATCGAACCAATCTATTCAACAGATATACCATCACCGCTCGGGATGCTGACACTTGCTTCTGACGGATCATCTCTGGCAGGTTTGTGGTTTGAAGGACAAAAACATTTCGGAGGAACGTTTGCCCGGTCTTTTATAAAACGGGATGCCCTTCCGGTATTCCGGGCGGCTGAATTATGGCTGAACGAATATTTTTCCGGAGGCAAACCGGATCCGGCTTCGCTGCCGCTGGTATTATATGGAACAGAATTTCAGAAAAAAGTCTGGCGGCTGCTCGGAAAAATCCCCTACGGACAAACCGTCACTTACGGATGGCTGGCAGAACAAGTTTCTGTTGAGACTGGAACAGCTCCATGTGCCCGGGCTGTCGGGGGAGCTGTCGGAAGAAATCCGGTTTCGATCATACTGCCCTGTCACCGTGTTATGGGTGTCAATGGAGCAATGACCGGCTTCGCTGCCGGAATAGAAAAAAAACAATATCTCCTTTCATTGGAAAATATTCTTGACAAATCAGCAAGGTGATGTATATTACCTTGACAGGGGGGAAGTGCGTAATGAACAGAGACAAAGGTGATATCGTGGATCCGATTGATATCATAGAGTATTTTTATCCGCAGGACACTCTGCTGCGGGAGTTATTGATATGGCACAGCGAACAGGTTCGTGACAAAGCTTTGCAGATTGCAAAGTATAACAAAAAAATGAACTTGGATAAGGATGTATTGATCAATGGTGCCATGCTTCATGATATCGGGATCGGGAAATGCCGGGCACAGGATATTTACTGTCTTGGGACGGAACCATATATCCAACACGGGATCCTCGGTGCAAAAATGCTTCGGGAGTATGGCAGAGAACACGGATTGGATCTGGAAGTTTACGCCCGGATCTGCGAGCGGCATACCGGAAGCGGTTTGACTGCTGAAGAGATCAAAAAAAGCGGTCTTCCCCTGCCGGATGAAGATTTTCTCCCGGAAACGCCGGAAGAAAAAGTCATTTGTCTTGCGGATAAATTCTATTCAAAATCCGACTGCATGAAAGAAAAGAAACTGAAGAATGTTGTCCGTTCCATGGAAAAGTTCGGAGATGGACCCCAGCAGCGTTTCCTTGATCTCTGCCGGGAGTTCCATATGCAGAAGATCCCGCCTGTCACGACCGCATTTATGGAAGCTCTCGCGTTTATCATTCTTGACCTTATCATTGCATTTTTTTCGATCTGTCTTTGTGCCTATTGGAAAAGTCTTTTCCTGGTCAAAATTGTTTTTATCTTATTTTTCTTTTTGCGGACACATTATTTTTACCGGAAACGCCTTTTGCTGCGTCAGGATGTCTGGCTTTATCAGATATTTTACTTTATTCTCGTGGCAATAACTTCGCTGATCCATTGATTTTTTTGCTTTTTTTTGTAAAAAAATCATTTTTTTTCGTTTTTTTTTATTTTCCCCCCTTTACAATTTACAAATTATATTGCATAATAACGGTGTGAGAACATCCGATGCGGTGAAAATTGCGCGGTTGTGACACTGGTTTGTGGTACGCTGAAAAGATGATATGAAATGAGAGTTTTATGAGATATTTCATCTATTCACCTGTTTTTCTGTTACTTCATCCGTGTTTCAACCAATCTGTTTTAATGTTCTGCAGATGGTCTCGTTAATTTTTAAAGAGAGAGTAGAGAGAAATGGCTGAAAAAGAACAAGGTAAAGTCAAGTGGTTTAACAATGCCAAAGGTTACGGATTCATCGAAAGATCGTCCGGCGGAGATATTTTTGTGCATTACAGTTCTGTCAAGATTGATGGATACCGTACTTTGAAAGAAGGTCAGTCTGTGGAATTTGTTGTCTCACAGGGCGATAAAGGTCTTCAGGCAGATGATGTTGTTCCCGTAGCGGAATAAACAGTTTTCTGCATACCGGAAAAGCGGCGGGCTCAGATGAGCTTGCCGTTTTTTTTGTTTCATCAGTTGGAACCTTACAGAGCAAAAAGTTTCATTGTAACGCCAGGATTGAGTTATGAGAAAAAAACTTCACCTTACAGTGGCATTGCTTGCCATTCTTCTGGGATCTGTCGGATGTGCCGGCAATAGAATCGTTTTGAAACCGGAAAATCTTTTTCGTGATGAAGTCTCCTTTGATGCAGACAGTATTTCCGATTATGATGCACTTGTCTTCAAAAGTAATGGAGCGGAAATTTACGGTCAGCTTCTGAAACCGGACCGTTTGTATGGAAAGGACCGTCCTTGTGTTATCCTTTTTCACGGGTTTGCCGGTTTTGCCAGATTTGACGATATAGGTCATGCATTGTGCCGGGCAGGCTGTACAGTGCTGATCATTCATCATCGGGGAGCCTGGGGAAGCCGGGGTGAATATTCCATTTCCAATTGTGTTCAGGATGCAGTCAATCTGGTGCAGTATGTAAAAAGCAAAGAATTTACGGAAAAATACCACACGGATCCGGAATCAGTTTTTCTGATTGGTCACAGCATGGGAGGGAATACTGCGCTCAATGCAGCCGCCCAGTATTCAGGTGTGAGAGGGATCGTCCTGCTTGCGCCCTGCGACATTGGAACAATGACGTTGAAAATCCCGAAGGCGGAAATGCGAACTTTTTTAATTGATAACGGGCTTGAAGTTCTGAAAACCAAAGGTTTTGAATCTCTATACCGGGATCTTTCCAAACATGCAGTCAGCTATGCCTTTTCCAATGCAGCCGGACGATTGAAAAATACATCCGTTCTTCTGGTTACCGGAGAACTGGACACTTGTATATCCAATGACTTACTGTACATTTTTTTGAAAGCTGCCCGCAAAAACAAAAATATTCCGTTATGTTTACATAAAAGTTACAGGGCAAAACACGGTTTGATGGGAGTTCGAGTCCGAATCAGCCGTGATATCGCAGATTTTATTCTCCGTACAGCGAAACAGTAAAAATTCAGAGCATCAATGTTTTTCTTCCGGCACAGCTTGAAAATTACTGAAAAGATGCTATATTAAGAAGTTTTATTGTAGAAAACCAAAACACTACACAAGGATTAAAAAACATGTACAGTGCATCAGATCTGAAAAAAGGACTGAAGATCGAAATTGATGGTCAGCCCTGGGTTATCACCGAATTTGAATTCTGCAAACCCGGAAAAGGAACCGCTCTCTACCGCTGCCGTCTGAAAAACCTCATGACCGGCGCAGGTATGGACAGAACTTTCCGTCCCGTTGATAAAGTGGATGAACCCAACCTCGAAGAACGCGAAATGCATTACATCTACAACGAAGGCGATGAATATGTGTTCAGCGATTCCGAAACCTATGACGAAATCCGCATCACAGCAGAACAGCTCGGCAAAAAAGTCTGGTTCCTGGAACCCGATGCACTTTGCACCGCTCTGTTCTTCAATGGTTCTCCCATTGATATCAACCTGCCCACATGGCTGATCCGTGAAGTCACCGAAACCGAACCCGGCGCACGCGGTGATACAGCATCTTCCAACGTTATGAAGCCCGCCAAGGTCGATAACGGTTATGAACTGATGGTTCCCCTCTTCATCAATGTCGGCGACACCATCAAGATCGATACCCGTACAGGTGACTATGCCGAACGTGTCAGCAAAGGCTGATCAGGAGTCTCTTTGTAAAGCACTCCTCTTCCGTTCGGAAGTTCTCCGCGAAACCCGTGCATACTATCATCAGCACGGGTTTGCCGAGGTGGAAACCCCCGTTGTCATTGATGCGCCCGCTATCGAAGAATATATCGAAGCACCGCGTTTGACGACAGGGGCTTTTTTGCGTTCCTCCCCCGAACTGGAAATGAAACGGCTCCTCGCAGCCGGAATGGAACGTATTTATGAATTATCCCCCTGTTTCCGGGCAGATGAACACGGCAGACGACACCGTTGTGAGTTCACAATGCTGGAATGGTATATGGCTCATACCGATTATATGGAACTGCTGGAGTTCACCAAAGGGTTGTTCCGGCATCTGGCAAACGCTTTGAATGTTCCGGAAAAAATCTTCAATCCCCATCCGGAATGGGAAATCATCTCTGTCCGCGAAGCATTCCGGAAATTTGCCGGGGAAGATGCCGATAAATGCGCGGAAACAGAATCACTTTTTGAACAGGTTCTGGTGGAAAAAGTGGAACCTGCTCTGCCTCAGAATATTCCATGTGTCCTGATTGATTACCCCGTCCGGTTCGGCGCATTCGCCCGGAAAAAGGCGGAAGATCCGACTCTTGCGGAACGCTGGGAAGTTTATTACAACGGGATCGAACTTGGAAATGCATACGGTGAACTGGTTGATGCGGAAGAACAGATCAAACGGTTCGGAGAGTATGCAGAAAAACGGAAACTTTGCGGATTGACTGAGTACCCTCAGCCGGTGGAATTTCTGGAGGCAATCCGTTCCGGCATTCCCGATTCAGCAGGCTGTGCCATCGGGTTCGACCGACTGGTCATGGTTCTGACCGGTACGCAGGATATTGCAGATGTGACTTTTCCCCACAGGTGAGACTATGGAAACTCCGGATGATGAAATCACACAGCCGATTGATCTCGCTGCCCTGCGCGGGGAATTAACCAGAAAACCGAGACGGAAAAAACTTGATTTGTATGAAGTGACCGCCGACAGCATGGCAGGTGATACCATGCCGGGATTGGTCAGAAAACACAATGAAGATGCCTTTGCCTGCAGCTCCAAGCCGGACGGCTATCTTTCGCTGGCGATTGTTGCAGATGGGATCGGTGGACGGGAATATGGAGAGATCGCCTCCTCCGCATGCGTGGCAACAATGATCAAGGCATGGCGCAGATTTTCTTCCGGAATTACCGATACGACTTGGGAAAATGCTCAGGATTTCCTGATCCATGCAGTCATGGAAGCCAATGACCTGGTATATAAGACTTCCCTGCAGAAAAATGTTCAGATGGGTACAACTCTGGCAGCGATACAGTTTGCGGACCGTTATGCTGTCATCGCCAACGCCGGAGACAGCCGGGTGTACCGTTTGCGGGATCATCAGCTGGAGCTGCTCTCAACAGATCATACGCCGGTTGCTGAGGCAGTTGCCCGTGGGGAACTGTCGCGGGAAGAGGCAGAGAAATCGCCCCTGCGGCACAGGATCACCCGGGCAATCGGGGTTACAGAATTTGCGGTTCCGCAGCTGAAAGTCGTAGATCATAAGCCGGGGGACTGTTATCTTCTCTGTTCCGACGGGCTTACGGCGCATGTTTCCGACAGTGATATCCAGCAGGAAATGGACAGCTGTTATGATCCGGTTCAATGTGTAGACCACCTGATGAAACGGACTTTGCGGGGCGGTGCCTCCGACAATGTAACGATCATTGCAATTTTTGCATAACATTTCCGGAGAAAAAGATCATGCCATCCAGAGAAGATTTGACAGCCTTTGTCCCAATGACCGTGGAAGAGATGAAAGCCCGGAAATGGGATGAAATAGATATTCTTCTGATCTCCGGAGATGCTTATGTTGACCATCCGACCTTCGGACCGCCCATCATTGCGCGGATTCTGCTGGATGCCGGTTTCAGAGTCGGATATTGTGCTCAGCCGGACTGGAAAAATCCGGAATGTCTCAAGACCTTCGGACGTCCCCGGCTCGGATGTGCAGTGACCAGCGGAAATATGGATTCCATGGTCAAGCTCTACACTGCCGGACGGCGGCTGCGGCATGAGGATATGTATGCTCCCGGCGGGAAACCGGGCTTATGTCCGCCTCATTCAACGGTTGTTTATTCCCAGCTGGCGCGTCAGGCATTCCCCGGGATCCCGGTGATCGCAGGAGGTGTCGAAGCAAGTCTGCGGCGCGTTGCACACTATGATTACTGGCAGGATAAAATGCGCCCCTCCATTCTCGTTGACTCCAAAGCGAATCTGCTTTGTTATGGCATGGGGGAGCTCTCAGTTCCGGAAGTTTTCAAACGGCTGAAAAACGGAGAGTCTCTTGAAGGGATCCGCGGGACCTGCCGTTATCTGGGAGGAAAAGAGAGTCAGGCGTTCGTGATTGACGGAAACTGTGTTGTCCTGCCTTCTTACGAAGAGATCTGCTCCGAAAAGACAGCAATCATGGAGCTGACCAAAATCATTGAACGCGAGATGAACCCGTGGAACGGAAAACGGCTGGTACAATGGACAAACGGCAGACTGCTGGTCATTGAGCCGCCGGAATATCCCATGACAACGGAACAGTATGATAAAGTTTGCGACCTGCCGTTCACCGGCTTGCAGCACTGGTCCTATAAGGAAACGATCCCGGCATGGGATATCGTCAAGTGTTCGCTCCCGGTCGTGCGGGGGTGTCCCGGAGGATGTGCGTTCTGCGGGATCATGGTTCATCATGGACATCATCTGATCTCCCGGAGTATAGATAATATTGTAAAAAGCGTGGAAAAATTGCGCCGCCAGCCGTTTTTCAAAGGGATCATCACTGACCTCGGCGGCGCGGCGGGAAATATTTACCGGCATGGACCGCAGGATCCGGAAAAATGCAAAAAATGCAAACGGGTCTCATGCCTCTTCCCGAATTTCTGTCCGAATTACCATGCAGATGAAAAACCGCTTCTGGAACTGCTGAACCGGCTTTCCGGCATGGATGGCGTAAAAAAAATTCTTTTGAACTCCGGACAGCGTCTGGATCTTGCTCTGGTTCAGCAGAAGTTAACGGAAAAAGTGATCCGGGATCATACGCCGGGGCATCTTGGAGTTGCACCGGAACATCTTGATCCGGAAGTACTGCGTCTGATGCGGAAAGGGAAGCCCGGAGAAATGGAACGGTTCCGTGAAATCTTTGACCGTGTTAACCGGCAAACAGGAAAAAAACAGTATATGGATCCCTATTTCATTTCCAATTTTCCCGGTTGCACCAGACGGCAAATGAAAGTAGTGGACGATTTTCTGGTAAAAAACAACTGGGATCCGCGGCAGGTTCAGGATTACATTCCGCTGCCGATGACAATGGGCTGTGCCATGTATTGTGCCGGTATTGATCCAGAGGGCAATCCTATTGAAGTGAATCGTGGTTTAGCAGAGCGCAGAGATCAGCGCGATATGCTGAGAAGAAAACATTCCGGTAATTTTAAGCAAAAAAAACGGAAATAATTGTAAAATAAATATTTTTTGGCTTTGAAAAACTGAAAAGCAGAAATATATTACAGCAAGAGTAGAATAAAAAAAGCCGGATCGAATATCCTGCTATCCGATGGAGGTGGATGATGAAAAAAATTTTGTGTGTTTGCTTATCGCTCTTTATGATCGTTACGCTTTTTGCAGAAGGGCGTACATTTAAGAAACTCGGCAGATTTACCGATGTAAAAATTGTGCATATTACCTGGAAAGGAATCCGGATCAAACATTCCAAAGGAAGTTGTTATATCAAGGATAAAGACTTATCCAAACCGGAGCAGCAGCTTCTGGCAAAAGAAATAGGCGTATGGAAAGAAAAGCTTGCAAAACACGATAGACGAGTCAATGCCAAGAAACAAAGCAGAGCAGAGCAGGAAAAAGAGCTTGATGCGTTTTTGAAACAGTTGCCGAAAATGAACGCAAAGGCAATCTGCAACTGGTTCCAGAAAAATATCGGAACAACACCGTATGAGCCGGATTTCAAAGTGAAATTCTTCAGTACATACGGATTTGCAAAAAATAAATTTAAAGTCATGGATGCTTGCACAAAGCGTTTGATCAGCATCGACGTGGCGGATTTTAACGCATTGAAAGAAAAATGCGAACCTGAGCCGATCGCAAAAATCAATGGAATCATAAGAGCAAAAATCGGAGTTCCATTTACGGTCGGAAAGGAAATTCATACAGATTTTGCTGAAAATCTCAGAGTCAGATATGTCTGGGTTCCTAAAAATGAACGTGCTAAATTCGTCAAGGCTCTCAAGGCAAAACTGGATCTGGAAAGCAAATGCAGTATTTGCCATAAAAATCCTGCCATCGTAAATGGAGGTTATGGAAAATGCTGTGAAGCGAAAGCCTGTACAAAATGCAAGAAGGCTTTGGCTGATCCACAGGATAAAGATAAGAAAGACAAACTTTGTCTGGATTGCAAAGGCAGTGCCTCAGGAGATATGGAAGGTCCCGCTGGCGGTGCCGAAGGCGGGAACGATGCTCCTCCCCCCGATGGACCTCCGGCGTAATCCTTGGAACAGAATCACTTCATGCACGATCCGACAGTGCAATAAAAAAACTCCTGTGAAACAGAAATTTGTTTTCACAGGAGTTTTCAGTTTTATTGCCGGCAAGCAACAATTGCATCAATCCGGCAATTGGGTCCAGCGTTTATATCGGCAATAACTTGCCATATTTGCCGGCTCATTGATGATTTTCGGAAAATTATTATAAACTCCGCAAGCACCGGTATTGCTTTCATAATCAATGAAAACCTGCCGTCCGATGACTTCTACTTTCCGCTTTCCTCTGAAATGCTGACATGTAATGCAGCATTTTCTCTGCAAATCTATAAATTTGAACATATAGAGTTTTCCTTTCCTGTCAGGGGAATATCATTTGTCAAAAATACCACTCAGAAATTCATCTTTAGTCTGGCTCGTGATCTCAGAGCAGAAGGCAGCCCGCTTATAGTTCTTCTGCCGGATAGACGTTTCAACAAATCCAATCAGCCGTTTTCTGGTAGCCATCAAAACGCAGACAATCAAAAGGAAGAAAATTATTGCAAGAAGACGAGCTGAATCAACTGTGGCATATATTCCGATGAGAAATGCGAAAACAATTACAGTTTTGACTTTCACGTCCATCAGCAGTCGCAGATATTCCATATTCTTGACCGGAATAAATTTCAGGATTTCCAATCTGCTCTGAAGTCGTTCAATAACTTTTGCCGAAGAGGGAATCGTAAAACCAAGTTTTTTGATATCGTCGATCACTTTCTGAATGCTCTCACTGGAGTTGAAATCACAGGAATCGACAACGATCTTGAGACGATCCTCCTGCTTTCTCGCATTTTCGGCTTCTTCCCGTGTTGCATATTCAACACCGTTGCAGGTTCTGGCATTCATATCAAAGGAATTGAGCATGTCAATAATATTCTGTTCCAGCTTCTTGTTTGTGAAGCCGATCTCAGCTTCTTTTTCTGCCAGAAGCTTCTGACTCTTCAGCATGTTTTCCTCTGTATAGAAGTCCAGTTTTGAATAAAATGCACTCAACTCAGCAGCTTTTGCAGCCAGCTCGCGGGTTTCATATTCGACGCCGTCAAAGGTTCTTGCTTTAACATCAAATTCTTTCAGTTTCTTTTCGATAAAAGCCTTATTTTCCTCATTTTTCCAGGAGAGAGCTTTTTCACCTGCGTAGTATTTTTCAGCACCTTTCAACGTGCTTTCTTCCGTAGAAAAGTCGATAGCCTTAAAATATTTCTGGATCAGTTCGTTTTTCTTTTTACTCAGATCAATACGGAACGCATCTGCGATTTTCTGAAATTCTCCGGCTTCATCGCCATACCGTCCAAGAGCCCATTCGATCAGTTCGGCATTATAGGGATATTTTTCAAAGATTTCCAATGCAGCACCATCGACTCTTGACTCGGGGATTTTGTTCTCAACAATATTTTTCAGAACAGCTTTGACCCGTCTGAAATCTTCGATGGAAACAGGATCCCTCAAATCAAGTTTTTCGGTATCATAGAGAGCAGCAGCAAAAGAATCGACCATAGAATTGCAAAGATAGTAAAATTCGTCTTTGATTTTCTTTTTTACATCATCGTTATAAATCAAAGCCGCCTTTCCAGTGTTCACCACACCATCGCCAAGACGTTTCAACCCGTTCAGCATCATCAGTCCGAGGTCATCGCCCTCCCCGATGGCAGACTTGAAATGACGTTCTTCCACGCGTCTCTCATTTTTCGCCTGCTGCTGGGCATTCATTTCATCCAGAGCGGCTTCCATCTGATTATAAACTTCCGGGATATCGGAAAGTTTGTTCAGGACATATTTCTGATAGAACTCATCTTCACTGATACTGTAGCAGCCGTTCAAAGCCAGCTGCTCCATTGTGAAAGCAAGAAGAGGCGAGAGTTCATTCCGGACCCATGAGACACCGTACTCGACGAACTCGTCAAGAGAACCGATCCGGTCATCAAAGTTTCTCAGCATGGCGTTGTAGGTTTCCAGCATTTTCGGACGGAATACTGCTGAAACGGCGGCATATCTGAAAAAGATTTCCGGAATTTTTACTTCATTTCCGTTAAAGATCAATTTTTCCGGATACTCATCCGCAAAAAATCCGATATCACTGTTCTTTCCCATTTTTTTCTCCTTCCTAAGGGGTTGTTATTTACATGGAAAATAGTTTTACTAATTCTTCAGGATGCTCCAGGAGTGCATACGAAATTTTGCCGGAAACATACTCAATGAGCCTCAGAAAATCGTCTTCGTCTGAGAAATACTCCTGATACTGTATGATCCGCTCCTGAGCAAGTTCGGAAAAAGGATCATGGAGAATGGAAACGCTGTAGCAGATCAGAGATGCTTTCAGCATACCGTCAGCGAAAGAATCATCTCCAAAACAATATCTCTTTCCGTCAATCAGAAAATTAAAGTTCAAAAGGAATAAATCCCCCATTGCAAAGAGGGCAAAGAGATTTCCCCGGTCGAACGCTCTCGCAAGGGAATCTAATGCTTTGTCAAAGCAAGTTGGATGAAACAGGGTCAATCCGTTCAGGAAATCCGGATCGCTGATCCATTCCGGATGATCCGGATCACAGCGAAGAACATCCCACTGTTCAAGGCGGGCTTCAAGATCTTCTGAAATGAGGTCAGATAAATCGTTTTCCGCATTACTGTACCGTTCTGCAAAACGGTTCTGATTCAGCATGTTGCGCGATCTTCCCAGATCTGCATTCCGGTTATTCTGCTGTTCCCAAAATCCCATACCACGTTCATCCTTTATCTGGTTAATATCTTTACAACGATATCATCTACATGAGTCGGAAACCGGTTTACATCTTCCAGCTCTTCATTCAGTGACAAGATCTTCCAGATCCCTAATATGAAAAATGCTTTAACATATTTTACCCAGACGGCTTCTGTATCGGTATTTTCACACACGACCACGCAATTTTCCATATCTTTGCGGAGAGTTATCCGGTATTTAAAAGGTGCTGAATTGATAAGACGGGATGATTTTTTTTCAACGGTAAGAACAACGACTTCCCCCTCCAACGCTCTCTCGACAGTGAAACCATTTTCCCTGCTCAGTTCGTTGAATAATTCCCGGCTGAGATATTCAAAATCATGAGTCAGACGATATTTTTTTTCAGTTAACATTTTTATTTCCTGTGTTATGGTTCAAGTTTACAGCAAACATTTTCCCGGTTATGATTTTTTTGCAATTATCTTTTTAACTGCAAAAAAAAGACGTACCCCATTTCCACGACTCAGGAGGTACGCCAATACCCGAAAAGACCATGCAAACAGAGTACGTCTGTATAGACAGACGCACTCCAAGCAAAAAAGATCTTTTCTCTGTACTGTTTTGGCGTTTTCCTGAGTCAGATCCGCTTGAAAAATGCGAATATAAGATTTGTCTGTTTATGTAATTATTGCTGCAATCATTCCCTTTCATTTTGGTTAACTGCATATTATAGCATAATTATCAGCAAATGTCAAACCGCATTTCTGTTTGCATGAAAAAATATTTCTGCTTACCGTTCTATTATTCGTAAATTAAAAGTTAATTTGTCGCAAAACAATGCAAATTGTGAAAAAAAATCACTCATCCTGTTGAAATAATCGTGCAAGATACTCCATTTGATAGCTGGACGGATATAAGAGATACTCTCTCAGCTTGACAAGTTCACCCAGTTCTTTTTTTTCCTGCGCCGTTAATTTATTCTCAGCAAGGATCCTGTTGACTTTGGAACGGATGATAAAATCAACGGCAACCGCCTGCATTAAAATATCAGCAGTAAGCATCTCTTTCAAAATCTGCTCCGGAGAACCGGACCGGCTGCGCCAGTAGTCCTGACGTTGTTGCACATTTTTCGGTTTGAAATGCCCTGCAAACATCAGGATGTTGAACAACTGAATTTCCACAGGTGAAAGAGATTTTTTGGTTTTCGGCGGCAAACCGGTTATGGGAACCAGACGTGGATTTTGGCTGCTGTTCCATATCAAAAGGTTGATTTGCTCGCTTGTCAAAATTTTATAATTCAACAAATCCGGCAGGTGTTTTCCCTGATCGGAAAAAAAGCCCATACGCTGAAAAACTGATAACGCCATTCTTTGCAGCTCTTTTGGAGCTTCCCGTTCGGCTTCCTCCATCTGATCCATCATTTTTTGAGCTTCCGGATCAAGTTTGACCGGCGGAATAACAATTTTATTTTCCGTTTTCTCAATCTTTTCCGGCTTCCAGATAAAATAACAGACTGTACAGGAGAGAACAACGATCAAAAGAAAAAACAGAACAGCTGTTAATGGAAATCTCAGCCGTCTTAAATTTATACCGGGCAGCGGTTTCCCTTTTTTTTCTGCCAATATTTTCCGGATCTCAGCAGAAGAGGTTACTGTTTTGCTGCAGCAAACCCGCAGGATACGGTTCAATTCTGCATCCACGCTGATGGTCATTTCCGGCGGCAGACCGGGATATTCAGAAACATCCAAACCGGTCAGTGCGCAATAGATCACTTTCCCGAGAGCATAAAAATCATCGCTTGCCTCTGCAGGTTTTCCGGCGAGCACATCCGGAGAAAGAAATCCGGGGGTCCCGCACAAGGAATTTGCACCGTTGTTTGCGATCAAACCGGCATCGGCAAGAGTAGCTCTGCCGTTCACCCAAAGGATATTGTCCGGTTTGATATCACGATGTACGAGTCCTTTTTTATGCAGTTCTTCCAAACCGTCGAGCAAACCATTCAGCATCGCAGTGAGTTCATTTCCGTCAAGTCTTCCGGATCTGTTCAAACGGTTTGCAAGCGTATCCGGCAGATAATCCCCTGCCCCGTGATTCAAATCATCGGCGGCATCCATCGTATAACAAATCCGTTCTCCGGAAATCTCCACATAACGGATTTTCAGCAGATTGGGATGATTGCAATCTTTATAATTTCTCAGACCTTTCAGCTCCCGGTCTGAATAGTCATTATGGTGAAACAGAATTTTGAGGGCGACTCTGGTTCCGACGGCATCCTCAGCCAGCCAGACTTCGCCGTAACTTCCGGAGCCGCATCGCTGCAAAAGCCTGCAGCCGCAAAATTCATCGCCGCACTTATACGCCATATTTTGACAGCTCCAGCTGCAGTTCGGGGTCTTCGTTGTTCATCTCAAGAAGGATCTCCTTCATGATTGCAAAACATCTTTTTTTTGCCTGATAGACCTGATTGACGGAACAATCCAGATAAGCTGCGACCTTTTCCACGGGACGTTCCTGAACGGCATATAATTCATAGGCCTGGTAAGTTTCAGGAGAAACACGGTTTTTCAGTTTCTGTTCAGCATCTTTCAAAACAACTTTGCGCCACTCCCCGATAAAAAGCTGTTCGATCCCGGGATCTGCGATCCCCGGTTCTGAATGATCGGGAGTTTGAACTCTTCTTTCCCGGAAATAATCTATGATTTTAGCATTGATGATCCTGCCGAAATATGTACGGAAACGGGCAAGATCCGGATCAAATCTGAAACTCCTGCTCTGTTTGAAAAATTGGATCATGACCTGCTGGCAGATATCCTCCACATCGCTTTCCGGAATTTCCCTGTATTTTGCAAGGGCTTGGATCACCGGCGCATACCGGGAGTAAAACTCATCCCATGAGATTTCATCTCCGGACGAGATTTTTTCCAGCAGAGTTCTGGATGTCGTAGGATATTTGAGCGGCATGAGCGGATCTTTAATCAGCAGATTTTTTCTTTTCGGGAAAGACCAATGCTTTTCTCAGGAAGTAATTTCCAAAGAATCCGACGATCGTCGATATAACTTTTGCGCACATTGTTGAACAGGAGAGCGCAAGCAATCCGCGGGTCACGCCGACGTCCAGAGCCCCCATAATGATGATCGTCAGCAAATATGCCATGATCTCACCGAAAGAACTCCAGCGCGCCTTGTGGCGGAAAAGGATCGCAATACAAAGCAGATAGTTGACCGCAGCCGCAATCAGAAATGCGATCACGACAGCGAGATCCGTCTGCATGTGCGCGCCGATCAACGCTGCAAAAGATGCAATATTTACGACTGCAGATACCGCACCGATAAAGAAATAAATGATCAGCTGCATCGGCACAGGTGCCTTGTGGGCATTGTAATGGAAAATACAGTAAAGCGCACGGACACCGTCTTTCCAGCCGATTTTCTTCCCTTCGTCAAAGGTTCGCGGATTGTAGGAAATGGAGGTTTCATAAACTCTGTAATGCCCTTCTGCCACCAGAGAAGTAACTTCCGGCTCAAACCCGAAACGGTTTTCTTTCAGGCGGGGCGCGATCGTCTGGATCACATCACGCCGGAACAGTTTGTAGCAGGTTTCCATATCTGTAATATCAAGATCCGTAAAGATATTGGAGGCGAAAGTCAGGAACTTGTTCATGCCGGAGTGCCAGCATTTAAGAACGCGCCGCATATCGGTCCGCAGATAACGGGAACCGTACACAACATCCGCTTTTCCCTCGATCAGGGGGACAAGCATTTTCAGATAATCCTTGGGATCGTACTCCATATCGGCATCCTGGATCCCGACGTAATCGCCGGTGGCATAAGTAAATCCGGTCCGCAGAGCAGCACCTTTCCCCTGATTGACTTCATGTTTTGCAATCTGGATGATGTCAGGGTATTTCTTCTTCAGTCCTTCCGCTTTTTCCAGACTTTTATCCTTGGAACAATCGTCAACGATCACCAGCTCAAGATCAAGGGTTTCACTCTTCAAGCCGATCACATACTCAACGATCTGTTCAAGGGTATTTTCCTCGTTGTAACAGGGAATGACAAGGGATAATTTCGGTTTACTCATAATGCTTCTCCTGAACGCAGCAGGCTGTCGAAGTATTCGATGGTCTTTGCAAGACCTTCCCGGAGAGGAGTTTTTGCTCTCCAACCAAGATGCTTCTGCGCTTTGTCGGTATTTGGTTTCCGCTGTTTCGGGTCATCAGACGGCAGCGGCTGGAATACGATTTTTGATTTGGAATTGGTCAGTTCAATGGTCAGTTCCGCCAGTTCCAGCATGGTGAACTCGCCGGGATTCCCCAGATTGAACGGTCCGGTCACAGCGGCATCCGTCGCCATCATCCGCATCATACCGTCAACGAGATCATCGCGGTAACAGAAACTGCGGGTCTGCGTTCCGTTTCCGTAAATTGTAATATTCTGATTCTGTAGAGCCTGCATGATAAAGTTGCTGACCACACGACCGTCCTGCGGGTGCATTCCGGGACCGTAAGTGTTGAAAATACGGATCAGCTTGATGGGCAGACCATATTGCAGATGATAAGCATTGAACAGCGTTTCCGCACAGCGTTTGCCTTCATCATAGCAGGAACGGATCCCCACAGGATTCACATTTCCCCAATACTCTTCCACTTGGGGATGAACTGCGGGGTCGCCGTAAACTTCCGAAGTGGAAGCCTGCAGGATCTTGCAGTTGTTTTTCTTCGCGAGTTCCAGCATATTGTATGCGCCATTGACGCAAGTTCGCACCGTTTGGACATGATCTTTCTGATAATGGACAGGAGAAGCAGGACAGGCAAGATTGTAGATGGCGTTGACTTCCAGATCCAGCGGCTCCACAACGTCATGCTGCAGGAAAGTAAAATCCGGATTTTCCAGCAAGGGCAGAATATTCCGTTTCGTTCCGGTATATAAATTATCGACACAAACGACCTGTTTTCCCTGATCCAGCAGACACCGGCAGAGATATGATCCGAGGAATCCTGCGCCGCCTGTAACCAAAATTCGTTCTTTCACTGTATTTTCTCCTGTGTTTTCCGTAATATAACACGTTCAGCGGGAACTGCAAGCTGTTTTTTGATGAAAAGAAGCAATTACTTGATCAAACCCAGTTTTTTCATCAGAACTGCAGGATAATCTGTATAAAAACGTTTGACACCCATCGCAATAAAGCGGTCCATTTCTCCGGGATTGTTGATATTCCAGACACCCGGCAGAAATCCTGCACCCAAAATTCGGTCAACATCCTCCTGTCTCAAAAAGTTTTCATTTGCAACAAGATACCGGAACCCGTATTTTTGTGCATCTGCCAGATTTATTTCCAGTTGGTCAGTATTGCAAATATCATAAAAAATCGTGGAATCCGGACAGGTCTCTTTTGCCTCGCACATGAATGCCAGATTGCCGTCATTGAACCCCAGCATCTCTTCCGGGAATTTCATATCGCGGATGATCTTTGCGGCAGCGGCAACCGTTCCGGGAGCTTTCGGCTGCAGAGACAACCGCACTTTGTCCTGCGATCTGAAAAGTTCCAGAGTCTCCTCCAAACTGGGCATCGCTTCAAAAAACGGGGGACGGTCATCATGTTCAATATTGAATCTTGTTGCCATGTTGAGTTTCCGCAAATCGGAAAAATCGTTCTCTTTGATGACCAGAAATTTATCCGCTTGCGCCCGGGTATGATGATCATGACTGATCACAACTCTTCCATCACGGGTGAGGTGCATATCTGTTTCGACCCAATCACAGCCCAGCTTGATTGCCGCTTCAAAACCGGGCAAGGTATTCTGGGGAAAATGCTGCGGATCGCCACGATGCCCCGTAACGCCATTATCATAAAAACTCATTATTTACACTCCTTCTTTTTGATAAAAGTTGTTTCTGTCCGCAATGATCCCGGACGGCTCCCGGGGACCTGCCGTGAAGATCTTGAGACTTCTCCCCGGCGGAGTTTTTCTGCAAGATAACTATAAAGCAGAAAACTGTCCTGACAGGAAAAACCTTCGGGTGAAATGTCATGATTTTTCACCACCTGATCGAACATATCCAGCAACCCCAGCGGTTTTCCGGGCTCAAGAAGCTGATCGAAGTATTTTGCAGCCGCTGCAAGATCCGGGCTGATGACCAGTTTATCCAGATGCGCTCCCAACATTTCAAAGGAGATGCCGCCAGCAGTCAATTTTCCAACAGTTCCAACAGGAACAGGCTGAAACCAGTTGTAATTCAAATCCTGAAACGCCGTGCAGCTTGTGGCAATACAGAATCCGTCGTCACGTCTGCCATAGAACAGCGATTGATTATAACGCATCACTGTCACCGTTTCCGGTTCATCTGCCGCCATCGCAAGAGAAGCGATCTGAGTCGGCATAAAGGCAAACGCCTGTTTGACAGCTTCGCGCATATCGGAACCCTGCCGGTGAAATTCTGCAATCAGGGCAGATTCGATTTCTGTGCTGTGATAATATTTTCCGTCGGAAAGTCTCGGGTACGGCGAAAGTTCGGCTTCGACGCCTGTCGAAAGAGAGAACGGAGACCCTGCAAGGATTTTTTCTGCCCGCTGAAAAGTATCTTCCGGGAACGGCAATACATTTCCGGCTCCGATCCCGTTGGCGCAGAAAACGGTTGATTCATCGGATGCCAAGAAAGGCTGAGCCCAGGAATCATCGGCATAACCTGGTGTGCGGGAATGCGCGATCCCGGTCGTTCCGGGTAACTCAAGAACATTTGTCTTTTTCAGCAGATCGTCCACATCACCGCAGACTTTTGCCATATACAATTTTCCATCGTGAAGAGTTGTTATCCCGGTAAAATGTCCGCCAGCCAGACCTTCCTGGACACGGAGCAGTTCGATCAATTCTTTCACAGCCGGTTTATTTCCGGTGTAAGCCGCCATATTGCACATTGGAAAACTCCTTTCATTAGAGGCAATTTCAAAAGTCTTCAAAAATGGCAGAAAATTCTTGTTGCGATCTGCAAATGGAGCGTTTTCGGTGGTTACCCTGTGGGTAGCCACGCTCAAACTACCATTTCCAACTCATCAACAATCTTTTTTCAGCCAAA
>JAFTJI010000116.1 GCA_017456495.1 Lentisphaeria bacterium
AGGTTTCAATGTACTTGTTCTTGAGGTCACCGTCGATGGTCTTGGGGCAGCCGACGACCTGAATGGGCACGTTGTTCTTCTTGTAGTATTCAGCGAGAAGGCATGCGTTGGTGTTGGAGTCATCGCCGCCGATGATGATGAGAGCGTCAATTCCGAGAGCTTTGCAGTTTTCTGCGCCTTTGTCGAACTGTTCGACGAGTTCGAGTTTGGTTCTGCCGGAACCGATCATATCGAATCCGCCGGTGTTACGGTAAGCATCCATGAATTCATCGGTGATTTCGACGTAGTTGTTATCGACGAGTCCGCCGGGACCGCCTTTGAAACCGAAGAGTTTGGAATCTTTGTTAAGGCTCTTGATACCGTCGTAGATACCTGCGATAACGTTATGTCCGCCGGGAGCCTGACCGCCGGAGAGGATGACACCGACGCGGACAGCTTTTCCCTGAGCAGCGGAATCAGCCTTTGCGAAAGTCAGCACAGGCATATTGCTGGTGGAGGGGAAGAGGGCTTCAATTTTTTCCTTGTCAGCGAATGCGGCGAGTTTTTCGCCTTCGGTGCATTTGACAACTGCGCCAGCCTTGAGAGCGGCGGGAAGTTTGGGCTGATAGGAATAGCGGGCTTTCTGCAGTGCGGAAACGCAACAACTCATGTTTTTTCTCCTGTTTATGTTTATGGTTGGTTGTTCACTGTTATTTTTGCAGCGTTCTACCGGAATTTTATTCCGGCAAAAAACGCATACATGGTAAGATACTCTCTCTTTGCAGTTTTCGCAAGTCAAAGAAAACGTTTTTTTTCACATTTTTCCACAGTTTTTTATTTGGAAAACCGTTTTTATGGTGTATGTTACCGGAATAAGGCTCTTTTTGAAGACCGGAACTTTATGAAAAAATCCGGAAGTTTTGATCATCAAGGATGGAGTTTCAGACGATGAAATGTCTTTGCAAAGCCTGCCGAGCGGTAATAACGGCAGAGGTTTCTGATGCAGAAAAGACGGTTCTCTGCCCGGAATGCGGGAGAGAATCGACGGTTCCTGCAGGGTTGTTCGCGCCCGGATCCGTGATTGCAGATTTTGAAATCATCAGCCATCTTGCCAGCGGGGACATGGGTGAAATCTATCTCGCAAACAATATCACTTCCGGAGAAAAAGCAGCTGTCAAAATTCTGTCAAAAGACCATGCTTACGATGCAAAATTCATAGTTTCGTTCATCCATAACGGGCGTCTGGCTATGAAAAAAGAGTTTCCCAATACGGCAAAAGTTCTCGGAGTCGGTGAAGAAGACGGCATTTTTTATTATGCGATGGAGTATATTGAAGGAGAGCCGCTTTCCGTAATTCTCCGGAAAGAAGGTGCGCTGCCGCTTCAGAGATGCCTGAATATCGTCAAACCGATTGCAGAAACACTTGCAGATGCCTGGAAAAATGACGGGATCATTCACCGCAGTATCAAGCCGGATAATATTCTGATCCTTCCGGACGGGAGCATAAAACTTGCAGATTTCGGTCTGGAGCGTGATTTTCTGGATCTGGCATCCCGGCAGGACGAAGACCGGCTCCGTCTGATCCAGTATGCACCGCCGGAATTGATTTCGGATTTTTCCATGACTTCTCTGGATACCCGCAGCGACATTTATGCACTGGGAGCTGTTTTTTATCATGCTGTAACCGGACAGATGCCTTATCAGAACTTCTCTTTGCAGGAGATTGTTTCCGGTGATGTTCCACTGGATATCGTAGAAGCACGGCATCTGGTTCCGGATCTGCCGATGAAACTTTCGGAGATCCTCCGGAAGATGATGGCAAGGAACCCGAAAGAACGGTACCGGGATTTCCATGCAGTGCTGAAAGATTTGAATACAGTTGTTCCGGAAGAAAAGATTTCTGAAAAGGAACAGGGCGGCAAGACTTCGGCAACGATAAAGATCGCCCGGGGAAAACGTCCGAAAATGAATCTTCTTGACGACGAATCTTCAGCAAGCAAACTGGATGAACTGCGGAAAAGACGGGAATCCCGTTCCCAAACGATCGTTCTCGGGATCATCGGAGTTCTCCTGATGCTGGGGATCTTCTCTGCCCTTTTTGTGAAATGGATCGTTTACGAGCCCCGGAGAAGTGCAAGGGAAATGGAAATCAACATAGCCCGCATGAAAGAACAGCATCGCAGACAGAAAAGTTTGTATCAGCCGTTGCCATCCGGAGCAGTGGAACGGCTCTGCCGCGGCGTTATTGCCCATTGCGCAAACGAAGATTATCTGGATGCCCGGCGTTTTATCAACGATTTTTCACGAAAATATCCGGTCAATAAAAACTTCCGGTCATCTCTGGAAAATCATGTTATGAAGGCACAAATATTTTTCCGTCAATTCACCAACAGCGGAAACGCAGTGTCAGGGATCCGTTTCTATTCACGGCTGCACGGTTACTGCAATGTTCTTTCTGTCAGAGATTCCATTATCACAGCTGAGGACAGCAAAAACGGAATTGTTTCCATACAGATCCGGACATTCACCCATGAGGAATATACCAGTTATCTGCAGGAAATCACAAAACGATTCAATTTGAAATCTGAGTTGTATTCCTATCTGCTCTGTACCGGAAACTTTGAACATGCGTTGAAAACGACGAACCCGAAAGATCGCGTTTTTTTTGAAAAAGTCATCTATGGATATATCCGTGTAGGTCTCTCAAATGCCAGTCCGCTGGAAATACGGCAAATGAGAATGCTTTACGGCTCTCTGGATGCTTTTCAGAAAGCAACACACCCCGGTAAATAACAACTTAACCTAATATGGAGATAAGAAAAAAAATGAACAAAGAAATGTGCCCCTGCTGCTCAGGAAAAGAGTATTCCGAATGCTGCGAACCCGTTATCAAAGGAACCCGCAAGGCTGCCACTCCGGCAGAACTCATGCGTTCCCGCTATTCCGCATACGCGAAAGGAGAAATCGATCATATCGTCGAATCCACTCATCCCTCCCAGAGAGAAACCATTGACGTGGAAGAGATGAAAAACTGGGCGGAACGTTCTGTCTGGACCGGAATCGACGTCCTCTCCGAATCCCCTGTCACCGAAGATTCCGAAACCGGAACCGTGGAATTTGTCGCTCATTACACCGATCAGGGAAATCCCGTGGAACATCATGAACTTTCCGAATTCCGCAAGAAAAACGGTGTCTGGTACTTCTATGACGGTCAGCTCGTCAAGCAGCAGCCCTACCGCGCAAAGCCCAAAGTGGAACGCAATGCACCCTGCCCCTGCGGAAGCGGTAAAAAATACAAAAAATGCTGCGGGAGATAATCCATGATCGCAGACAGTTTTTCGACTTTTGATCCGGCTCAGCTCGGAGAAGATTTTGCGGCGGCATTCGAAGCATTGAAAAATATGAACGGAGAAACAGCCGTCGGACGTCATGACATCTCAGAAAACGTCTATATCAACGTCATGGAATACGATGCAGCAGCTCCCTGGGAACCGGCAGAGCTGGAAGCACACCGGGTCTATGCTGATATTCAGGTCGTCCTCTCCGGAAAAGAAGCTGTTGCATGGGCTTACAATGAAGGGATGCCCGTCACACGCGAATATGATGCAGAAAACGATGTTCTGTTCCAGAAGGCAGATGCAGCTCAGGTTTCCAAACTTGAGCTTGTCCCCGGACAGTTTGCGATCTTTTTCCCGCAGGATGGACATTATGGAAAATTTGCTCCGGCTGGCGGTGCCGTTCCGGCGATCCGGAAAGCTGTAGCAAAAGTTAAATTGAAATAAAGGATTGAATTATGCCGATTGAAACAAAAGGGCCCTTCGCTCTGACATTCTGCAATCTTTCCGCGCCTCTGCCGGACGATTATCTCGCCCGTCTCAATCAGGGAGCAGCCGGAAAACTCGATAACGTAAAAGACGAACCGGAAATCGCATGGGTCAGCGGACGGCATCTGCTGGAAACTGAAATTGATGAAAACACCTCCATTCTCGGGGGACATCTGCACATCAACCTCCGCAAAGCGGAACGGAAGATCCCCTCATCTCTGCTCAGCGCGATCTGCCGCCGCGATGAACTTGCTTACATGTTGGCAAATCAGACAGCTGTCGTGCCGCGCCAGATGAAAAAGCAGATCAAGGAAGAGGCTATCGAAAAAAATCTGATGAAAATGCCTCCCACTATCAGTGCAACCACCGTTGCCGTGAACCGGGCTTTCAATGAAATGTATGCTGTCACCGGGTCCCAGAAAGTAATGGATACGATCGTCTCCGGTTTCATCAAAGATCTTGATGTGGAGCCGATCCCCGTGACCATCAATGAAATGATGATCCGTTTCTACAAGGAAGAAGCAAATGCTCTGCCCAATATCATTTTCGGCGGAAAGACCAACTCTGCCGGAATGGATCCTACTCCCGGACGGGATTTCCTAACCTGGCTCTGGTACATTTCCGAAGTCGATGGCGGAGCCCTTGATCTTGGCGAATGGGGCTCTTTCCAGCTCGGCATTGAAGGACCTCTTGTGTTCGGATTCTCTTCCGGTGAAGCTCAGGGCGCAGAAGAAAGCGTTGTCAAAAAGGGCTGTCCCCAGCTCTCCGCAGAAGCCAAAGCGGCTCTTGCTGTCGGAAAAAAACTGAAACGCGCTAAACTCCTGCTCGTCCGCGATCAGGAAGTCTGGACCTTCACCTTTGATGCAGATAAATTCACCTTCAGCGGCGTTAATCTGCCTGAAGGGGAAGAAAATGAACCCAACTCTCTCTTTGAAGAACGTGTCATGTTCCTGCACATCATGAAACTTGCTTTTGAAGGTTACTTCAAGAAGTTTGTTGATACCGTGACAGGTCCTGACCGTGCGGCTTTTGAACGTGATGTCCGGAAATGGGCAAGCGAAAGAGAATCTTACTGATATCAGGAGGCAATTTCAAAAGTCTTCAAAAATGGCAGAAAATTCTTGTTGCGATCTGCAAATGGAGCGTTTTCGGTGGTTACCCTGTGGGTAGCCACGCTCAAACTACCATTTCCAACTCATCAACAATCTTTTTTCAGCCAAA
>JAFTJI010000117.1 GCA_017456495.1 Lentisphaeria bacterium
AACTGCAACATTGTTGACTCATAACATTTCTCCTTCGTATTTAAATTATTATAAATAATTAGCCTTAACTAACTCGCATCTCAAAAAAAAGAACAGAATCACAGGAGAGTACCCACAAAATACTTTTTCTCCATTATTCTGCTTTCAGTATAATATATCATGGTAATGCGAAAATTCAAGTTAGTTTTGTCTAATTTTGCAAAAAAAAGTGTTTTGTCAGTTTTTAATACAATAATTCTGTAATGATGTTTGTTGTAATAAGACAAAGTCTAATCTTGTTTGAAGTAATTTTCAAGACAAGGTAACATCTCGTTTTTGATTGTAATGTACTTTTCTCTAAAAAAAAGAAAATACTCAAATGGCAGAAAACAGCAGAAAAAATGAGTTTTTTGAGCGTGAAAGTATTGCGATAATTGCAATCACAACAAGCAATTCGATCAACGTAAATGTTTTGATTTTGCTCTTCATGAGAAGACTCCTTATATTTTGTTATATTGTTTTTCTCAATTTTTCTATCCAAGTCCGGGTACTTTCCCGGATCTGAAGCTCATGGGGCGACTCAAGGATCACATTCTCTTTTCCGAACCAATCCTGACTCTTCAGCATCAATTCAGCAGCCATCACCCCGACGGTATCGTAGCACAAATCCATCGTAGAAAGGGGCGGAACCGTAAATTCTCCGCCCGGATAACCGCAAAATCCCATTACGGAAATATCTTCCGGAACCCGCAAGCCGCGTTCCCGCAATTCCCGGATCACTTCGATCGCATAAAAATCGGAATAACAGAGCACCGCTGTCTGCTCTTCTGCAAGGATCCGGTCAACACATTTTTTGATTTCATCCGGAGTCAGATCCGCATCAAGAATCAACGAACCATCCATATGGTTCTGAAGAAGCAATGATTCAAAATTTTCTCTGGGATATCCCCGGAAAGACCAGCCGGAACCGTTGATCGTCGCAACCCGGCAGTGTCCGAGTTTCTTCAAATACAACAACGTTTCGGCAAAGGCTTTTTCAAAATCTGCAATGATCATAGAGAAGGGACAAATCTTTTGATCGCCCGCCGCAGCGATCGGCATAACAACAGGAATATCAACAGATTTCAGCAGTTTCAGTTCCGGTTCAGTTCCGCGAAAATATGACTCCACAAGAAAAATCCCTTTGATCTTTTCCCGGACGATCATTTTCTGAAAATCCGTTTTCCGCATCTGAGCTATAAAATCCCGAATGCAGAGTTTTGTTTGCGCTCCAGCCAACGCCATGGCACGCTGGATCCCGGGAACAACATAATTTCCGGGCAAGGTAAAATCGGAAAGATTGGAACTCAAAATCAGATAAACCGGCTTTTCATCACGGTTCGTAACAAACGTTCCGGAACCATTGATGAATGCAACATAATTTTCAGCAGCAAGCCGTTTCATTGCAGAACGAACCGTCATATGCGCGACCTGATAACGCTTTGCAAGCTCAAGACCGCCGGGCAATTTGCTGCCGACAGGAAAACGCCCCGCAACGATATCATCGCGGAGTAACTCATATACCAGATTCTTTTTTGATTCAGGAGCCATGTTTTTCCCTTCTTGAAAGCATCACGCTGCATCACGCTATTATTATACAACAGAATACGCTAATTGTCAAGAGGGATTTATTTATTTTTTTATGTATTCTGCGGTGCGGTCAGCCGTTCCAGCTCCTCCAGATATGCCATTGCCTCTTCCCGGCAACGGCCGCACATCTCTTCGGACGGCTGAAGAGAACCGCAAACTTTCGGACGCTCAGGAGAGTTGAAAATCCTGCAGCGGAAATTTTCGTCAAGATTGATACAGGGAACTCCTGCCGGTTTCCCGTCAGGCATCCCGGGAATGGAAGAAGAGATCGACGGGGCAATACAGCACGCCCCGCATTTCTCTCTGCAGCTGAATTTCCGGCTCATTCAAACAGCCAGGTGGAAAGATACCGTTCGCCGCAATCCGGCAGAAGAACAACGATCCGTTTTCCGGCATATTCGGGACGTTTGGAGAGTTCCAGAGCAGCAAACAGTGCAGCCCCGGAAGAGATCCCGATGAGAATCCCCTCTTTTGCAGCACATTCCCGGGCTGTCCGTCCGGCATCCTCTCCGGAAACAGCAATCACTTCTGAAATGATTTCTGTGTTCACGACTTTCGGAATGAAGCCTGCACCGATCCCCTGCAGCGGATGAGGTCCGCCGGGTTTTCCGGACAATACCGCACTGGTTTCCGGTTCAACAGCAACGATTTTGACATTGGGATCTTTGGAGAGCAGGTACTCCCCGACACCAGTCAGAGTTCCTCCGGTTCCAACACCTGCCACGAAAGCATCAATTTTTCCTTCGGTATCGTCCCAGATCTCCGGTCCGGTAGAAAGTTTATGACTTTCCGGGTTTGCCGGATTTTCAAACTGCTGGGGGATAAAAGAGCCGGGATTGCTGTCGCGCAGTTCAATGGCTTTTTCAATGGCTCCGGTCATCCCTTTTGCACCTTCAGTCAGCACGATTTCCGCACCGTAAGCTGCGGCAAGTTTGCGCCGTTCGATGCTCATGGTGTCGGGCATGGTGAGGATGAGATGATATCCTTTGACAGCTGAAGCCAGTGCAAGTCCGATGCCGGTATTTCCGCTGGTGGGTTCGATAATGAGCGCACCCGGCTTCAAAAGACCGGCTTTCTCAGCGGCTTCGATCATCACGAGCGCAGCACGGTCTTTCACGGAACTGCCCGGATTGAACGACTCCACTTTTGCCAGAACTTCTGCGCCGCCCTGATTCAATTTATTGATCCGTACCAAAGGCGTATTTCCGATGGTTTCCAGAATATTATCTGCGATCTTTCTCATTATTTGATCCCTTTCTTTTTTGCTTCGTTCCAGAGAGAATCCATCTCTTCCAGAGAGACTGCTTCAATATCTTTTCCCTGTTCCGCCAGTTTTTCTTCGATATAACGGAACCGTCTGATAAATTTCCGGTTGGCAGCAGCAAGGAGATCTTCGGAAGAGTTCCGTTTCCGGAACCTGACCAGATTTGTTACAGCAAAGAGAAAATCCCCCAGCTCTTCATCAATGTGTTCCTCATTGCCTTCTGCAATGGCTTCTTTGACTTCGTTGAACTCTTCGCCGATCTTCTCAAGGATCTGTTCCTGAGTGCTCCAGTCAAAACCAACTTTTGCGGCTTTTTTCTGCATTTTTTCAGCCTGCAGGAGAGCCGGACAGTGATAAGGGATCCCGTCCATCAGAGATTTCCGGTCATCTTTGTGTTCCTGCTTCTTTACAGCCTCCCAGAGTTTCAGGACGTCTGAAGTATCGTTGACTTTTTCATCACCGAACACATGGGGATGCCGGCGGATCATTTTTGCCGAGATTCCCTGAACCACATCGTCAAAGTTGAATACACCCCGTTCTTCAGCGATAACGGAATGAAGCACCACATGCATGAGCAGATCGCCCAGTTCTTCGCACATTCCGGGATCGTTTTCATCCTCAATGGCATCCATAAGTTCGGCGCACTCTTCCATGGAGCATTTTTTCAACGTTTTATGAGTCTGCACTTTATCCCACGGACATCCATCCGGCGCGCGGAGAGCCTTCATGATATCAACGAGTTTCTGCATATTTTCCTGATTCATTTTTGAAAACTTTCTTTTTTTGCTTCCAGTTCTTCCCAGCGGGCATAGAGTTTTTCCAGTTCCGCTTTTTTGACATCGAGTTCTTGTTGAAGTTCCTTGATTTCAGCCCCGTGTTTTGCAAAGAAATCGGGATCAGAAAACTTATTTTCCAGTTCGGAAATGGCTTCTTCCGTTTCCGGAATAGAGTTTTCCAAAGCCTCAAGTTCCCGTTCTTCTTTATAAGACAGCTTTGTCTGCTGTTTCGGTTTCGGAGGCGCAGCTTTCTGTTCTTTCGGAAGAGATTCCGCTTTTTTCGCAGCAAGCCGTGCTTTCCGTTTTGCTTCATAAGAGTCATAATCACCCACATCGGAGAAGACGAATCCATCCTCTTCGATCGCGATGATATGAGTACAGACCCGGTTCAGGAAGTAGCGGTCATGACTGACGACTGCCAGAATTCCGTTGTAAGAAAGCAGGGATTCTTCCAGCACCCGCAGAGTCGGAATATCCAAATCGTTGGCAGGTTCGTCAAGGATCATGAAATTTCCTCTGATTCGAAGGATCTTTGCAAGAGCAAGCCGGGCACGTTCGCCTCCGGAGATCAGCTTCACCTGCGTATTGATCCGTTCATCTTCAAAAAGGAACCGTTTGAGATAGCCGTAAACGCCGATAGAAGCACCGTTGAATTGAACGGTATCGCCATCGGGCGCGATTTCCTGCCGTACGGTATTTTCCGGATTCAGTTTCACTCGGGACTGGTCGATGTAGTTGAACTCAACCGTTGGCGCGATCTCCACTGTTCCGGAGTCCGGTTCCAACTGCCCGGTCATCATCTTCAGAAGCGTTGTTTTTCCCGCACCGTTCCGCCCGACGATCCCCACGCGCTGCCCGGCTTCAAACTCAAAAGAGAAGTCTTTGACGAGACATTTTCCGCCCAGAGATTTCGAAATATTTTTCAGGGAAACAGTTCTGTTGCCAAGCTGCGTTGCTTCCGGAATGATCAGTTCCATGTTTCCGATACGTTCCGGAGCCTTGATCGCCGCAATATCCTCGTAACGTTTCAATCTGCCTTCATTGCGTTTCAGACGTGCTTTCGGTGCACGGCGAACCCATTCGATCTCTCTGCGGAGAAATGCAAGACGTTTCTGTTCTGCCACATCTTCCCGGTATTCGCGTTCTTCCTTTGCCGCAAGAAAATCGGCGTAAGAACCTTCGCAGGTAAAGAAAGAGCCGTTGTCAAGCTCCACGATCCTGGTCGCGATCCGGTCAAGAAAACAACGGTCGTGAGTGACAAAAAGACAGGCTCCGCGGTAGGACGCCAGAAACTCTTCGATTGCCGCCACGGTTTCCGCATCAAGATGGTTTGTAGGTTCATCAAGAAGAAGCAGATCCGGCTCAGCAATGATAGCGCGGGCAAGCATGACCCGCCGCATATTTCCGCCGGAAAGTTCGCCGCATTTTTTGGACGGCTCATGAAGTTCCAGTTTGGAAAACACCTGATTGAGTTTCTGTTCCGGATCCCAGGCATCATGACTGGTCAGAAAATGTTCCAACTCGGCATGTTTTGCAGAGGATGGATTCAAATTTTCATATTCTTTCAGGACTTCCTGAAAACGGGAAAGACCTTCCCGGACGAACTCCGCGACCGTCTTTCCTTCATAGCCATCCGGAGGAGCCTGCTGCATGAACGAAATCACACAACCGCGCGCCACAGTGATCTCTCCGGAGGTCGGAGAATAATCCCCGGAAATGATCCTGAGCATGGTCGATTTTCCGGAACCGTTCCGCCCGATCAGGGCAACCCGCTCATCTTCGTGAATGGAAAATGAAGCATCTTTAAATAATGTTTGCAGTCCGATGGAATCATTCAATCCATCGACTGTCCAAAGGACTTTTCCAGCCATAACTGTTTATACTCCAGATTCAAGTTTTTCAATTAATTTTTCGTTTGCGGTGATCCAGGATGGCAACCCGCGCAGCGATGCCGTCATCGGTGCAAAGAAATACGGTCCCCGGAAACCGTAAAGAGAGAGCGTTTCGATCCACGGAAGAATATGCTCCGGAATCAGAACATTTCCGGTATCAGCCAGATAGAGAAAACGGATCGAACGGATTTCCGTAAACATCCCGCCTGCCAGAGTTTCCGGAGAGAAACCGGGGACAAGTTCATGAGCATGAACATCCAGCCGGAGCTTGACCCAGGGAAGAAGCGTTTTCCGCAGAAATACCGGCACTTGTCTGACGATCTCCGGAGATGCTGCAGGAATCGCAAACGGGATAAGCAGCGTAAAGCCGAACCGTTCCAGATTATATGCCAGACCTTTTATGATCGTCAGATAGAGTTTCTCCCGTTCCGGAGCCAGAAGCGAATTCAAATCAAAATTCAGAACTCCGCTAAAAATTTTCTTCTGCGCAAGACTCTCTATCATCCGGTTGATCCCGAGAATGCACTCCCGCACCAGACCGGGAAAGGACATCGACAGGTTATCCAGCAGACCGGGCTCGATCAGGGAGCAGGCATGAACAGGCGATAACCCCTCGACCAGGATCTGATTTTCCGTAAGATACGCCGGGATCTCTGCCGCAGAAAAACGTTCCGGCAGCTCCAGAAAAAAATCAGACGGGATCCCCTCCTGCGGCATTTTTTCCACGGAAAAACCGAAAGAGCTTTTACGGACATAATTCTGCACATGGGGACGGATCATGGATATCATAAAAAGCCAGCCTCTGCCAAAGTCTGCATGGTCACCTGAGATTTTTTCCCATATCCGGCACGGCCGAGAAAAGCTGCAACATATTTTCCGATCACATCCGTCTCAAGATTCACCGGAGAACCGGCTTTTTTTCCGGAAAGGTTCGTGTGACTCAAAGTCGTCGGGATCAATCCGATCCGGAATGTATTATTTTCCACAGCCTCGATGGTCAGGGAAATCCCATCCACTGCAACAGAACCCTTTTCTACAAGAAACGGAACCATCTCTTCCGGAACGGAAACGGTCATCTCTGTATCAGAATCTTTCTGTTTGATGGAAACGATCGTTCCGCATCCGTCAACATGTCCGCTGACGATATGACCGCCGAATCTGCCGTTTGCAGGCATAGCGCGTTCCAGATTCACAGTTGCACCGATGGGCTCCGATCCCAGATTTGTCCGGGAAAAGGTTTCCCGCATCACGTGAAACACAAGTGGTCCGCCGTCCATTCCGGATTCCAGCGTCAGACAGACTCCGTTCACAGCAATGCTTTCCCCCTGTTCCAGAGCCTTGAAGGGAGACGCAGTTTCTATTGTCAGTTTTCCGGCTTCCCCCTGCAATTTCCGTGCAAGGATCTTTCCGGTCATTTCTACTAATCCAGTAAACATAATAACACCTCACTCTTTCAGGTGAAATTTACATGCAGAACGTATTTTTTCAAGTCTCCTTTTTATTTTTAAAAGAAGTTTCCGTTTGAAAAACAACTTTTTTGTGATATTGTATGCCCCGAATACAGCTTAACAGCAAGGGAGCTTACAATGAATAATATTTTCGGAAAACAGAACTTTTTCACCGGATGCAACTATTGGGCGAGTCATGCGGGAACCGATATGTGGCACAATTGGAGCCCGGAAACGGTCAAAGAAGATTTCAAAAAAATGAAAGCTCTGAACCTGAAAATCGTCCGTGTGTTCCCGCTCTGGCCCGATTTTCAGCCGCTGACCCTTCATGCAAAAAACAATAATACTCCCTATCAGCTCCGCTGGAAAAATAATGAACCGATTCCTTATGATGCCGATGGCAGACAGAGCGGGCTTGATCCGGAAATGCTGAACCGGTTCCGTTTTGTTTGCGATTGCGCTCAGGAAAACGGCATAAAACTCGGAATCGGACTGATCACCGGCTGGATGTCAGGCAAAATCTTCGCTCCGCCCGCCTTTGAACAGAAGAATCTGCTCCGGGATCCCCTTGTCATGCGCTGGCAGATGAAGTTCATCAAGCGGTTTGTCGGAGAGTTCAAAGATCATCCGGCAATCAGCTTCTGGGGCGTTGGAAATGAGTGCAACTGTCTCGACTCTACGACCCGGGAGGAAGGCGCACTCTGGACCCGCGCCATGTCTGAAGCGATCCGTGCCGCGGACCCGGAAAAGCCGATCGTTGCAGGACTTCACGGAATCACCCCCCAACCGGCAACAAGCCTCTTCCCCTCAAATTTCTGGAGCATCGCTGATATGGCAGAGGATTTCGATGTCCTCACCGTTCACCCGTACCCGCTCTTCTCACCTCATACCTCCGTTGACCGTCTGACCGGAATCAAAGCTGCAATGCACGCAACGGCTGAGGCTCATTTTTTCGGTGACATCGGAAAACGTCCCTGTGTTGCAGAGGAACTGGGAACACTCGCCCCCACCATTGCCGGAGAAAAAAATGCCGCAGAATACCTGCGCACCACTCTGCTTCAGCTTTGGGCTCATGATTGCGAAGGCTTGTTCTGGTGGTGCACCTTTGACCAGCTTCATCTGGAACATCCGCCATACGAATGGTGCGGCGTGGAACGGATGCTTGGCTTGTACCGTGCCGACGGCTCCCGGAAACCAGTGGCAAATGTCCTTGCAAACTTTGCTGAAATGCAGAATGCCCTGCCCTTTGACAGACTGCCGTCATTCAAAAAAGAAGCCGTCTGTGTTCTGACTGAAGAACAGGATTGCTGGATGGCTGCTTATGGTGCCTGGGTCCTTGCGAAACAGGCAGGGTTCGATCTGGAATTTCAGTATGCAGATGAACCGCTCCGTGATTCCGGATTTTACCTTGTCCCCATGATCTCCGGCTTGAATAACATGCCCCGGAGCCGTTATATGGAACTGATGGAAAAAGTCAATCAGGGAGCAACGCTTCTCTGCACCTTTGACGGAGCCTGTCTTGCCCCGTTCGATACTTTCTTCGGCGTGACTTCGGAGTATCAGGAAAACTACAATGGAACCGCTGAAGCTGAAGTTTCCGGCATAACTCTTTCCTTTGACTTCAGTACAAAAATCACACTCTCCTCCTGCGGTGCGGAAATTCTTCTTTCCGATGCCGAAAATAAACCGATGCTCACAAAGAATCAGTATGGAAAAGGAAATGTCTTTTTCCTGACCTATTCTCCGGAACGCGCTATCGTAAAATGGAATCGCGCTGTTGAAAAACCATATTACGAACTCTATAAACGCTGTTTTGCAGACATTCTGAGCAGCCGCGAAATCCAATCCGGAAACCCGGATGTTACTGTAACGATCCATCCTGTTGACGATTCAACATGTTATGCAGTTCTCATCAACAACGGAGAATCTGCAGCGGAATGTTCCGGTGTGATCCTGAACGCAGGATGGCAGATCAGCAGGATCTTGCAGGGGAATTATCCGGAAATTCCGTCCCATAACGCCGCAATTCTTGAACTGAAACGGAAGAGGTAATTTCAAAAGTCCGGCAAAATTTGGCTGAAAAAAGATTGTTGATGAGTTGGAAATGGTAGTTTGAGCGTGGCTCCCCAGCTTGTCCTCCGCAGCTTCAGCGAAGGAGGAAGGGTAACCACCGAAAACGCTCCATTTGCAGATCGCAACAAGAATTTTCTGCCATTTTTGAAGATTTTTGAAATTGCCTCGGAAATAATGATATTCAAAAAGAACTGAGAGGGTCACTTGACAAAGTAAACGCAAGTTTGTCAAAGTAAATGCAACCGAGCAGAAATTGCTTGCGTTTAATCTGACAAAGTAGCGTTTAATCTGACAATTTTTTTGGGAGTTAAGCGAAAATCGTGTCAATGGGTAGCGTTTAATCTGCCAAATCAGGAAAATAAAAAAATAATGTTCTGCGGGATGGTGTTTCTGTAGTTTTTCGGACAAAGAAAACGCGACCCCGTTTAAAGTGCTTTACAGCTTATGAAATTTTATTTTTCAAACAGTTCAGGAGTTAAGCATATCTCACTTGACGATATGAGTTTGACTCCCAACTTTTTTAAGACAGAACTTCCATATATTTGCTCAAAAAGCAAGATTGCCGGAACATCATTAAGGCTTGCTCTAGCAAAACTGTTCAAGTGGGAAACGGCAGTGTTGATCTGTTTTTGTGAAAACTGATTTATACTCTGTCCTTTCGGAAATATTTTCCGCAGATTTTCATGGTTGTTTTCCACATGCCCCTTTTGCCATGATGAATATGGATCACAGTAAAAAATCCTTGTTCTTCTGCTATCAGTCATACAACTTTTTTCAAGAGCTTCCGGATTGGAAAATTCAGAACCATTATCGGTCAAAATCACAGGGAACAGCTTTCTGAACAAATCTGTTCCCAATTTTCGTTCCAGCTGGTTGAAAATATCAATAACCGATTGAGAGTTGTTGCTGTCACGAATGAAAGCAAGCAGGAATGTACAGTTATTAAAATTCATTGTAAGCAATACTTTTCCACCTCTTCTTCCGATAACGCTGTCCATTTCAACAACATTGGGGTTGGCATTTTTACGGCAATATTCTACAAAATCTTCAAGAGTTCTTCCTTTGCGGCATTGGGAATCGATTTTGAGTTCAGCTCCTTTTTTACGTCTGGGACGCATTCCCGGAGCTTTCGGTAATTCTGTTCGTCCCGGATGTTGACGGAACAGTCCTTGATTGATGTATCGGTAAACGGTCTTTTCACAAACCTGGAATTCATCTTTTCTTGAACTCATGATATGGTGAACTGATTGCCCCTTTTTCAAACCGGAGTCAAGTAAATTGCCGAGTTCAATACGCTCTTCTTCTGTGATAGCTGCCCCTGTCCTCGCTTGACGAAGTGTACGTTTGTATTCATGTTCCGCATGGTCATGAACATAAAACTTCTTCTTCAAAACGCAACGATATTCATCCTTACAACCATTGCAAACATAGGGAGGAAGAGATAACCGTTCACAAATTTCTTCTTCAAAGTTCGGACAAGAAGCATTGCATTTTGTACAGGCACTGCAACGTTTGCTGCAGTTTGAATCACAAACTCTCAAACGATCACAATTTCTGCGATAAATACAACGATTGGTTATTCTTCCATACGCTCCTTTATCGCTATCAACACGATGTTTGAGAACTTCCCGTGATACGCTTGACGGTGATTTTCCGATCTTTCCGGCGATTTCCTTAAAAGAATCTCTTTGCTTCAAGCCTGATTCAATCAAGGTCCTTTGTGAATGAGTGAGATGTGCCATAGTGCAACTCCTTCTGCAAATCCTCCGGGGTGGGGATTTGTCAAATTAAACGCTACGCCCCCCTCCCACCGGTGGGAGGGGGGGGCTTCCCCATCTCATAGCATATCCCTTTATTTTATCTTTTTCATCTATATCAAATGATCATAGCTTACTTTTCTCTATTTAAACGCAACTCTTCTGTTTGTCAGATTAAACGCAATCAATATCTTTTTAGGGGTTGCGTTTACTTTTACAAGGCACA
>JAFTJI010000018.1 GCA_017456495.1 Lentisphaeria bacterium
CTCTCAACTACTGGTCCCGCAGAAGTGAATTATCAGCAGACCGCGCCTCGGTAGTTTATGCAGGAGAACATCTCTCAATGACCAATGCCCTGTTGAGATTGACCGGAGGACCGGAACATCTGACCGGGGCAATCAACATAGAAGAATACGCAAAACAGGCAAAACATTATGATGATCTGCGCGAAAACAGTTTGTGGCACAAATTATTGCAGGGGGTTGCCATATTAAACAGGAATCATCCGTTTTCTGCAGTCAGAATAAATGAACTTATAAAATGGACAAACAGTAAGGATTTTCAGAGATTGCGTGCCGCAATGCAGGAATACAATAACATGCAGAAATGTCCCTCCTGCGGTCGCTATAATGAAAAAAACAATAAATTCTGCCGTTATTGCGGTAAACCACTTAACAGAGGTGTATGATGGAAAAACAGTCATTATTGGAATCTCTCCTTTTACAGGTAGAAAAATCAAAAAGTTTTCAGTCTATCATGGAGGACGGTAAAGTTACTGATTCTGAAATCGAAATGCTCTCCGATCGTGTCAACAGTTTGATGGCTCAAGCCGAAGAAAAGTTGTCTGATGAAGACTTCAAACTTGTATCGGAGATTCTGACAGAGTTTGCGGTCTTTTATGTTGTAACAAATATTAAAGAAAAGGATAGATAATTATGAGCTTTTCATCTAAACGTGTTTTTATGGCAGATCCATCATTCATTCCAGCTGTCGCAGAAAGACTTACTCTGCAATTTCAAGCAGAAGGTTACAGCGTAAAACATGATGATCTTATTTCCGGGGGTGCTGATATCTCCATAACAAAAGGGGGAATATTCAAGGCAATTGCCGGTATGAAAACGGCCCTGAAAATAACGATGAAACCGGAAGGATCTTACATCATCGCAGAAGCAGGAGTCGGAATTTTCGGTCAGCAGGCAATTCCAACAATCATCTCCATGCTTTTCTTCTGGCCGGTTCTGCTTACACAGACTTGGGGATTGATACAGCAAAGCAATTTGGACGACCATGCAATAGAACTGATTGAAAAGGCTCTGCGGGAATTGGCAACTTCCACCCCCATGACTGTCAATGGCAGTTTTTGTCCGGAGTGCGGAGCTTCTGCATCCGGAAATTTCTGTTCTTCCTGCGGAAAAAAATTGAAATAAGAAGTAATTTCAAAAGTCCGGAAAAACCTGGCTGAAAAAAGTTATTTATGAGCTGCAAATGGCAGGTCGAGTATGGCTGCCATCCTTCTTCGCAGACGATGAAGAGCAAGCCGGAACGCTCCATTTGCAGATCGCAACAGGAATATTCAGATATTTTTGAAGACTTTTGAAATTGCCTCATTTATAGCAAAAAGCAAAATGCTGACACAGAAGAAGGATGACCATGAACAACATTTCATATCGGAAAAAAGATGGCGTTGCTGCCGCATGTCTGATTTATGATCGGCTCGAAAAGAGTTCTCTGGTCATGCCTGAAAGAATGTCAGGATCTGTACCTGCCAAACTACCATTTCAAGGGGTCTCTTTATGAATTATGATTATGAAATTTTTATATCTTACAGAAGAGACCCGGATTTTCCAACTGCCGAATTGCTTTTTCGTGAATTAGAAAAACGGGGATTCGAGGGGAAAGTCTTTTTGGATGTGCATAAAGATGAGCCTGGAGAATTTCCTGACCGGTTGCGGAATGCAGTAAAAGCTTCAAAACATTTTATACTTATTTTATCACCGAAATCATTAGAGCGTTGTACACAACCAGGAGATTGGGTGGCAGAAGAGATTTCTATTGCTTTGGAACATAAAAAAAATATAATCCCAGTAACAACATATAGAAATTTTGATTTCCCTGAAGACCTTCCGGGGCAGCTTTCTGTATTAAAAACTTATCAGAGGATTGAATTAAACTTCGATTTTTTTGATGCTTCAATAGACAAATTGATATCCTTTATCGACCCGTCTCTAAAGGACAATATCAACGCAAAAAAGGATCAATCAGCCTCCTCAATACAATGGGATAAGATAAAACCGCAGTTCATATTGATGGCAATTTCTGCGCTTGCTCTGCTTCTATTTTTTACGGGGAGAAAAGTTGCCGAAATACAAGTCGGTGACAAAGAAAAGTATGTAACCGGAAAAATCGCCTCGTCCATGACCCCGGAAATTATAAATGGACAACTGTATTTCAGGGCAGAATATAAAGGAAAACACCTGACGTATAACATTGCCAATGATGAAATTGGTCTGAATCATGCTGATGTTACAGACAAGGTGAAACAATTCAGTTCTGCAGAAATCATGTTGGGTTCTGTTTTTATCGCAAATGCCGGAATGTGGACATATTTTAAATCCTTGCCATCTAAATTAAATTTCTTCAAATCCAGGAATAAAGAAGCCATTATAACTACTGCTGCCGTGGTGGTTGCTGTGTCTGCCTACTTTCTCGGGCGATATACAGTTGAAAAAGAGTTAAAAAATCCGTTGGACAGCGGGAATATTGATTTGTTGAAGCGCAACACATCAACTCTGAGAAGATGTTTGTTTGATCGGTACATGAATATCTGCACAAATAATAATTTCAATGACTTTGACATTGGAGCCATCCCGTCTGCGCACTTGAAAAAAGCAATTGAACAGTCAGATAATTTCATCAAGAGTGTTAATGCAAGAATAAAACATGCCAAAGACAATCAGCTTGATTTTGTCCCGACAGAAAATGATTTTTATCAATTATTTACAAGATTGTCATTGTACGAGTGGCTTTGTAACGGGTATTTCAATTACGCTGAAAATAATAAGGTTTTTGCAGAATCCAGATACCGTTATCCTTATTGGTCGCAACATCCGGTGATTACCCGATTAATAAAAGAGGATAACATTCGTCCAACCTATTATGCTTCCAGAGTGGTAAAAATTGAAGATAAAGAATCTCCGAAACAAAATCTTGTACAAACGTTAACAAATTTCAGTCTTTTGACTCAAGTTACCAAACATAGGATTTCCTGGAATATTATGGACTTTGGTCTTTTACGGCTGGCATGGAAATATTATAACAAAATATACCGGACAGAGCTGCTGGCAGGAGACATCTTAATAAAATGCAACGATCATTATGTAATTTCATCCGATCCCAGATCTCAATATCAAATATTTAACAGCGAGTTTGCATCAAAGTCTTCTCCTGTATCACTGCTCGTTTTGCGTCCATCAACCCTGGAAGTGATCCATATTGAATTCAATCCCAATCAAATGAATGTTTATTGCACACAGGTCCCGATCTGGGACAGCAGATTACAATCCGCGGTAAATATTAAAAAACCGTATTGATCACTGATATCACTCAAGGAAGCTGCGCTGAGAAATATGGTATAAAAAGAAACGACCCTCTTCTTGCATACGCAGATGTTGAATTGCTCTCTGAAAATAATAATGAAAGAGATGTAATTCAGGAATTTCGTGATAAAGAGAAAAAATTGATTTTTGCGAGAAGAATGGATAATGGCTCTTTCAAAATTTTTGAACAGACTTTTCCTGCCGGTACTATGGGAATTCATATGCAGGAGCTTTGGATCAGCGGGTAGGAACATAAAAAACTGCTTGATGAATATGAAAAATTTAAAAACAAATAAAAGAGGTAATTTCAAAAGTCCGGCAAAATTTGTCTGAAAAAAGATTGTTGATGAGCTGAAAACACTCCATTTTACAGGGCGCAACAAGGATTTTCTGACATTTTTGGCGACTTTTGAAAATGCCTCCATAAATAGTAAAGGATAGAAAAACAGATATTCCGTGTAAAAAGGCAATATAATTTTGTTCAATGTGCTTGATTTTTCCGCCAATCGGAAGTATTGTACGAAAACTAAGGAAAGGAAGATAATGTTTACGAATTTTATAAATCAAATGAAAAAAGCTGACTGGAAATTATTCGGCTGTTTTCTTTTGAGTATTATCGTCTGCATTCCTGTAATGCTTCTGAATGACTTTCCGGAAAGAGATGTAGCATTCCGTTATGCACCAATGGCAGATGCTTTTTCAAGAGGTGACTGGTTTTACGCATTTCATCCGAGGGTGCAGATGCTTCATCCGCTGTTTTCCGGCTTATTTTCCTGTCTTTTTTCTGTTAACGGCTATATCGGGACTCAGATATCCGGGATATTTTTTCATTCAATCGGTATATTTCCCTTATTTTATATTTTGAAAGAAACTTTCGGAAAGAAGATTGCATATTGGGGAATTTTTGCGTATGTGTTCAGTTCAAGACTACTCTTTATTGCGGCATCCGGGCTCAGAGAATCCCACAAACAGTTCGGAATTCTGCTGCTTGTCCTCGGGATTATTTTTATTTACAAGCAACGTACTTGTCTAAAAGGATACATCATAGCGGGAACTGCCTGCGGAATATCTGTTTGTACAAGGAATGATATTATTTTGTACACAGTTATCCTTTTTTGTTTTGGTACAATTCTTGATGCCTGCAAAAATATTTTTCCATGGAGATCTATCATTGCTGCAGTTTTTGCACTGTTGTTTGCATTGCCAGAGTTTTACGTCAATTATAGAATCACTGGTTTTGCTCTGCCAGGGACAAGATTCTTAGAATTATTCTATCAAGCCTTTCATTGTCATCCGACTATTGCAAATGTATTGAATGTTATTTCAGCAGCATTTGTGATCGCATTTCTGATAATTTTTCCTGCTGCAGGCTGGTTTCTCAGACGAAAAGCCGGGAAATGGATATTTTATTCATTCCTCTTGGCAGGACTTATTTTGTTCTCAATAGATTTTATCCGGGATGTTGCAGACTGTAGAATAAATGAACCTGACAAAACATTAAAAAATCTGTTTTACGGATTGCTTCCGATTCACTTTTTCATTATGCTTCCCGGATTGGGCTATCGCCTTTTCCGGAAAAAATTTACCGGTCCGGAATGGATCCTTCTCTGTGCATATCTGCTGCAGGGAATTTTGGTAATTTTACAGATTCTAGGTGCAGATAATATTCTGTATGTATCCTCCAGATATCTTCTTCCGGCAGCTCCGCTCTATTTCGGATGGATGGGAATCACAGTGCTTATCGTCTGGCGCATCCTGAAAATGATCCCTGTGAACAAAAGTCTGCGGAATGGAATCGTCTGTATTCTCTTTCTTGCATTTGTTTTTGGATCATACGCAGATTCTCTTTACAAAGTAATGCACTTATACGGAAAAGGAAAAGATGCTTCATCAAGAAGGCTCTCCCTGAAAATAGCCGAAGTTATTCGAAATGATTTCAACGGAGAAAGGTTCTGGATTCCGGCATTGGATTTAAACTTCTATAAAACAAATTGCAATCCGAAAATTCATGTCTCTCAGGAAGAAAAATATTCACCGGCAATATATTGGACAGGCGGCTGTCTTTGCAGCATGAAGGAAGCTGAATACGTTTTACTGGATACAGAAAAAAAACTCAGTGAAAAACAATTTATCAGGCTCGGTACGCCAATCAGGGAAGGTAAAAAAGAGGTTCAGATCTGGAAAAGAAAAAAAATCTGAAGGTCAAAAAAGGATCCAGCCTCAAAACAGATAAAAAACACTGAAAAAAGAGAAAAATCTTGAATGTTCTCTGCCAAAAAAGGTTGAAATTATCCCAAAGGCGTGGTATATTAAAAACACTATTGTTACGAACACCATTCTAACACTAAGGAGATAGGTAAAATGAGTTCTGTGAAGATCCTTCACGACAATGACGCAGATGCGTCCGTCCTCGTCGGCAAAACAGTTGCCGTTATCGGTTATGGCAGCCAGGGCTGTGCTCAGGCTAACTGTATGAGAGATTCCGGTGTCCATGTGATCATCGGTTCCCGCAAAGGCCCCTCTTTCGACCGCGCTGTTGCAGACGGTTTCGAAACAATGTCTTTCAGCGAAGCTGCTGCAAAGGCTGATGTCATCCACATGCTTCTCCCCGATGAATTCCATGGTCCCGTCTTCGCAGAAGACATCAAGCAGCACATGACCCCGGGCAAGACCCTCAGCTGCTCCCATGGTTTCAACATTGTCTTCGGTGAAATCGTTCCTCCCGCAGGATGCGACGTCATCATGGTTGCTCCCAAGAGCCCCGCTACCGAAGAACGTAAGGCATACCTCGCCGGCTTCGGTGTCCCCGGACTCGTCGCTGTCAAGCAGGATGCAACCGGCAAAGCTCTCCAGACCGCTCTTGCCATGGCAAAAGCTATGGGCTTCACCCGCGCTGGCGTTCTCGAATGCACCTTTGAACAGGAAACCTACGAAGACCTCTTCGGTGAACAGAACGTTCTCTGCGGCGGTTGCGTTGACCTGATGAAGTATGGTTTCGAAACTCTCGTCGAAGCCGGTTATCCCCCGGAAATGGCTTACTTCGAATGTATCCACGAGCTCAAACTCATCGTTGACCTCGTCTTCGAAGGCGGTATCCAGAAGATGAACAAAGTCATCTCCAACACCGCTGAATTCGGTGAATACTACAATGGTCCCAAGATCATCACTCCCGATGTCAAGGAACGCATGAAAGAATCCCTCAAGCGCATCGAAAGCGGCGAATTTGCACGGACATTCCTCAACGAAATCCGCGTCAACAAGAGCGCAAACCTCCTCAAGGCTCGTGAAGACCTCGGCAGCCACATCGCTGAAGTCACCGGTGCCAAGATCCGTTCTCTCTTTGAACGCAAAGGCTAATCAGCTTTCCAAAAGCGGGTATGTTCCGGCATACCCGCTTTTTTTTCGCTCATGAAAAAAATCCTCTTACTGCTTCTTATTCTTCCCTTCGTTCCGATTCTTCAGGCAAAACCGAAAATCGTTTCGCTTACCCCTGCCGTCACGGAGATCATCTGTTTTCTCGACGGAGAATCAATGCTGACAGGAAGAAGTTCAGCCTGCGACTATCCGGCTCGCATCAAAAAACTGCCTGCCGTCGGAGATCACACCGGTTTCTATCTGGAAAAACTTCTCGCAATGAAACCGGACTATGTTATTGCAAATAATTTTACAGTCAAAGACAAACGCCTGAAAAAGCATGTCAGGGCAAATTTTATTGAAGTTCCAATCAAGACGATTGAGGATTATATCAAAGCCCTGAAAATTATTGGGAGGATTTTGAATTGCCCTGAAAAAGGGAATAAAGAAGCCGAAAAGGCTTTTCTGAAATTGCAGGAGCTGAGAAAAAAAGCAGCTCAACAAACCAGAAAACCGACTGCAATCTGGATTATTTGGCATAATCCGCTCATGATTGCAGGACCGGGGTCTTTGCCCGATACAGTCATGAATCTCGCCGGATTGAAAAACGCTGCAGCAAACGTGAAGGATGAATATTTCAAATGTTCACGGGAGTGGCTGGCTCTTCAGAAACCGGATTATATTATCTGGACAGTCAACGGAGTTCCGTTCCGACAGAAAGGTTTTTGGGCAAAATACCGGAAAGATCAAGTCATTTCCGGCTTGAATCATGACATTCTACTGCGCCCCGGCCCCCGGATTTTTGATGGTATCAACCAGTTGCGGGATGCACTGAAAAAGTAAGATCAGAAATCGTGGGGGCTGACCGGTTCCATGTCGGCAACTGTATTCAGTTTGATCTGAACAAGGGAATCGGTAAAGTATTTTTCCTGACGTTTTCCGTTCCATGCAACATCTGCAGCAACAGCCAGAAAATCATCATCGAAGTCAGCGATCGTTCCACCCGCTTCTTCCGCCAGGACAGAATCTTCATCGGTGATATTCTGAACACAATCAATGCCTTTCGGAATCTTATCACCGTCATTCAGCACCAACAGAATATCTCCGGGGAAAGAAACCTTTATTTTTTTGCTGCCTGCAGTTTTCCCTAAAACAAATCTGGGGCGATTTTCTCCGAAACTCAGATAAAGCATTGCGATCTGCTGACTGAGCAGTTCTTCCGTGGACTTTTCCGCACAGCTGCGGCAAAGGCGGAAATCATCTCCGCTGATATTTCCGATATGGAAGTAATCCGGACATTCAAAGAATTCATAGAGTTCATGAACCAATCCGGCGACGACAGCCTGTGATTCCGGATTGCTCATGCACCAGGTAAATCCACCCGGCTCAAATAAAGGCGCATACTCCGGATGGAAGTTCAGAACAGCATGTTCTTCCGTCCCCTCTTCAGCGAGAGAAGCATGATGGAAGATATTGAAACAGGGAATCAAAGTGATTCCGACTTCATCAGCAATATCAAGCAATGCACGGAAAAACGCAGGGCGTTTCATGTATTCTCTCACGGCAAATCCCGGATGGGATCTGAACGGAAAGCAGCGGGAACAATCAAGAAAAATATAATTGAATTTCAGCGCACCCGCAAAACGAATCTCTTTTTCAATTGAGCCAAGATCTCCATAAATGCTGAGATTGATTCTCACAGCCCGGAATTCACTGTCGGCATAATCATGGATCTTGCAGGGCTGAAGCACATAGCCCTCCAGAAAAGCGGTTCCACGGATGGGTTCCGCCAGCTGCCGGAGGGTTTTCATGGCAAGCTGAAGTCCTTTGCTGCAGTGAGAGGTCAATGTAATTTTTTTAGGGGTCACCTGAACTTCATATTGATCTTCCAGAAATTCTTCAGCTGCTTTGGAATGGGTCAGCTTAATCAGGGGAGATACATGCCAATACTCTTCAAACAAATCATTAATCAGCCCCCCGAACTCTTCTTCATTTTCGGCAGTTTTCAACTCAACAGAAATCTCATTCTGAATCACACATTCTCCATCCTGAAAGGAGATCTCTTTCGGCTGAGGGATCAGCCGCTGTTTCA
>JAFTJI010000019.1 GCA_017456495.1 Lentisphaeria bacterium
ATTTGCCGTCCGTAACTTCTTTGAACAGTGAAACAATATCTTTCCGCAGCTTTTCCGCTCCAACAATCGAAAAACGGAGATTCGCAAAGGTCTCTTTCGAACAGCGGCGCAGATACGCTGCCATAAACGTCGGTGTCGCAAGAATAATCGTCAATTTGTTCTTGATCGCTGCCTCTTCCACCTGAGAACATTCCAGCGGGGAAGTAACATAGACGACTTTACAGCCCACGATCGCCGGAAGCCAGAAACTCGTCATCATCCCGAATGAATGAAACAGCGGCAAACTGCCAAGCATACGATCCTTTTCTGTCCAGCTCAATGCTCTGACAAAAGAATCGACATCTGCGTTGACATTGTGATGGGAGAGCATAACGCCCTTCGGCTGACCGGTGGAGCCGCTGGAAAACAGAACGATAGCCGTTCCATCCACTTCCCTGTGAGTCTGAGGGGAAACGTAAGTCATCAATTCCTGATGCGGCAGGAACAGACAAGCCATCCCCCAGAGGAAGCGGGAACTGGGTTTGATGTTCTCAATGATCTTGTCCAATTCAACCATCTCATCGGACCATTCGATCCGCGCTTTTTCAAGAAAAGCTTTATCAACCAGAAGAGTGGAAATCTCCGCCTTTTCCATGGATTTCCGTAAGGTATCTTTGGAAACCGTATGGTTCAGAGGAACAGGAACTTTATCCGCATAGAGACACGCAAGAATCGTAGTAACAAGCGTGACCGAGTTGGGAATCAGGATCCCGATATACTTGGAATCTCCTGCGATCTTCCGGATCTCACGGGAAAGTACAACCGCTGAAACAAGTGTCTTGAACATGGGATACTCTTCTCCGCCATGCTGACAGAATACCCGGCGGAACGGATGACGTTTCGCATTTTTCGCAAACTGGTAATGCAGCGTTTTCTCCCGCTTCATCGGCGTCATAGAAACCTCTGTTTCCAGAATCGAAATCGCCTGACGGAGACAGAACGCAGTATCAACATCCGTCCGGTTCATAGGTTTCCCAATGGAAACACGCGCCGGATGGAAGAATGAAAACGTCTTCTTGGAATAGTTACTGAAAATACTGCCCCAGACAAGACCGACACTGATGGGGATCAGCGGGATCTCGCAGTCATCCGGCAGCATTCTTGCATAACCAGCTTTGAAGTCTCCCATAACCCCGTTCCGGGAAACTTTCCCTTCCGGGAACACGCAGACGATCTTCCCGCTCCGCAATGCACTGCGGATATCTTCCAGCATCTTTTCAAGCCGGTGTTTTCCGGAGGACGGCACTTCAATGGATCCAACCATTTTCGCAAACGGGTGGATCAGCGGATGACGGTAGAATTTCTCATGGATCAGAAAACGCACCTGCCGGGAGGTACAGGCAAGGATCAGAAGAGAATCCACATAGGAAGAGTGGTTCGCAATCAGAAGAGCCCCACCCTTTGCAGGAATATTTTCTGCACCCTTTACCGTCAGTTTGTACAGGGAATGGGTCAACAGAACGGCAAGACTCCGGATTGCAAGCCAGGGCAGGAAAAAGACAACGACTACGATCGTGATCAACGGAATGATCCCGGCAATCGCAAGCCACATATTCAAATTCAAGCCGCAGGAACTCAGTTTATTGAAAAAGTCCTCCCGCAAAAGCATTGCAGAAAGGAGCAGAAACAGAATCGCGTTGGATGTCGCAAACGCAGCCCCTTTCGCCTCCGGAGAGAAAGAAGCATGCAGAAATGTCAGCAGAGGCACAGGGATCAAGCCGGCAGAAAGCCCGGCAAGAAAAAGCCAGAGAGTCTGAAGCGGATACCACTGAAACTGGGTCATCAGTTCTTTATCATGGAAAATAACACTGAATATTCCCTCTATCGTGTGCGGATTTCCCGTCCAGGATGCCGCAAGGGGAAGAAAAATCGCCAACCCCAAAGCCCCGAAAGGAACAAGACCGCATTCCACCTTTCCTCCGGAAAGTTTTCCGCACAACACAAAACCGATCCCAAGCGAAATCGCAAAGATCATACAGGGAAACAGTGCTTCAAAAAACAGAGGCGTTCCGTGTCCGGAAAGCTCTGCCCAGCGCGGCGAATTCCGGAACATGCACAGCAAAAGAAGCTCAATAGCAGTAAACAATAGAAAGAACAGCGTAACACCGATATTGGAAGCGACGACTGACTTTGTGGCTGTCAACTCCATAATACCGTCTTTCAGAGAAAAAATTCTGGCGCGGCGTTCCTGCGCTTTCTGATCGGCATCAACAGCTGTCGGATAGATCCGGAACGAAAGCAGCAGACCGAGGATCGAAATCACGCACAACGGGATCCCGATGGAAAGCATTTCCCGCCCGGGCCAAATATCCACAAAACCCAGAGAGGTCAGCCGGAAAAGATGATTCCCGCAAAGCAGAGACGTCAGAATTCCGCAAACTCCGGCAAGAAAACCGGAAAACAAAGAATCTCCGACAGATTTGGACAAATAACGCTCGGAAAAAGTCTCATGAAGGATCCCGCTGTAAGAAGGCAGCAGGAACGCAGAAGTCATTCCGGCAAGAAACACACTTGCATAAATCCAGACCTGCTGACCATGAAAAACAGCGAAACAGGCAAAAACCATTGCTGCTGTTTCCATTATCTTCCCGAGAATGATCGCTCCGCGCTTCGGCATTTTATCCGCAAGAGCCGCACCGCCGGCTGCAAAGATCAGAAACGGTAAAAGATATGCTGCCAGAAGTGAAAGGAGAAAATCAGAATATCTCAAGCTCAACGCCAGATAAACATAGATCATCAGAAGAGTATCACAGAAGACAGTGGAAAACAGAGTTCCCAGAAGAGGAACACTTCTGCCGCCGTAGGAAAGATTGAAAAGATAACTGGAACGCATGTACTTACTTTCTCGGTATTTTGAGTTTCTGACCGACACGGATGACATCACTCTTCAGTCCGTTAACCTGCTTCAAACGCGCAACGCTGACACCTGTTGCCCGGGAGACCGCAGAAAGAGTTGCACCGGCTTCAACCACATAGTAATCAAATTCTTCCTGTGCCGGAGGCAGATTCCCGCCGGGTGTCACTTTTGGCGGTTCAGGTTTCACTTGCGGACGGTTCTGAGCCTCTGCAGCCCGCTGCAGCTTGTCTGCGATCTCACCAAGCTGTTTCTGACGGGCTGCGGTTTCATCCGTAATCATCCTGCGGAGTTGACCGACTTCTTCCCGCAAAGCCTGCAGCTGCTGCCGCAATTCTCGGAGTTCCTGCTGCAAAGAGTGCACTGTACCGGATAATTTTGCATTCTCATCCTGAAGCAAACGAAGCTGATTGGACAAATTTCCAATCATTTCTTCATAATAGGCATTACCCCGGTTGTTCCCCTGCGCTTGCAACTGAACAAAAAGAAAAACAGCAAAAAAGAATGCTGATAGGAATTTCCATTTCATAAAACATCGCCTCCTGTATTTTTTTATCCGGCACAATAGTACTATACCTTGATAATATAACGCCTGTTTGCAAAAAAACAACAAAAAAAATTTCATATCAAAACTTTTTCTGAAAGTTTTTTTTATAAAATATACCATATTTTCAAAAAAAGCTTTTTTCTTCCTTTCAATCAAGAACTTACTGATGATAAACACGACATTTCCAAATCTGAAAACAGATCAATTGAAAAGTTTTTTCTTTTATTTTTTAAATTCCGCTTGCATTTTGATAAAAAAGGTGTATATTACTCTTATCTTCTTTATGGGATGCCGACGTGGCGGAATGGCAGACGCGCTGCGTTCAGGTCGCAGTCCGCTTACGCGGGTGAAGGTTCAAGTCCTTTCGTCGGCACCATTTTTACACTCAATTTGCCCCATATTTGCCCCACACTTCTTGCAAATCTTTATTTTATGTGCTAAGTTATGTCGTAACGTGCCAAAAGGAATGGTCACGTCATGAAAAACAAAATTGCATGGAAAAGTCGAAAGAAAATGAGTAAACTTCTTGGAACATTACGAAAAAAGGGAAAGAAAGGTACCTAATTATTACCGGGTTCAGATCGCTTCCGGTGAACGCAGAGAATTTTCTTTGAAAACCAGTGATCCAGATGAGGCTCTGCAACAAGCTGCCGCTATGGATGCTGTGATTGATGCTCCCAACAAGGAAGTTGCTCTTGCACAAATCAATGCAATGAAAGGTTACTCCAAAAAAGCATTGAATCTTCCTCTTTCTGAAATATGGGCTAAATATGAAGTCCACCCTGATCGAGCTAGACCATTAACACCTCATGAACCTTTGATGTATCGCTCAACTCTTCAGGAATTTATTGATTATGCGCATGGTATTACGGGAAATCCGAAGAATCAACGTACCGCATTATCTTCCATCTGTGAAGTGATCTCTGAATTTGTTTCCGGTTTTATCGATTATCTGAAAACCACGAAAATTGCAGTTGATACCCATAACAGAAAACTGCGCCGTTTGATGTTATGGAATCTAGCCGGAAGATCTTTGGTTGTATTATCGTAAAGGAATACTCTTGCCAGAAAATAGCAGGAATTAAACATAAATTTCTAGAATCAAATAAAAGGAAAAATTTTTTATGCAGAAAGAGTATTTTATTTATACACCCAAAACTATTTCATAATCCAATAAACGTTTTCGTTCTTTCCAATCCGGCATACACACCGTTAAGGCTTCATAAAACTGAATATTGTGTTTCGGATAAATAAAATGCAACAACTCATGTAAAAAAATATTTCAATTTCTGCTGGATCTTTTTTATGAAACGGCTGTCTAACAACTATAAAGACAGGATTGGAGTCTATCGGGGGGGGTAAGACTTCAGTTCTGTCTTTTTTTATGCAAAAATTATATCCGTTTTTCAAAAAATTTGATCTATATATCACTACAGTGAGATAAGCTCACGATCAAATATAAGCCTCGCTGATCCATGACGGATCGGCGGGGCTTTTTGTTTTAAACTCAAACCAAGGAGGAAATTTATGAAAGTCGAAAAGAGAAATCTGACGGTTCAGTTTTCTACAGCTTTTTCCATAATCCCGAGAGCAATCCTTTTACAAACTGCTATTGGCTCCTGCTCCACAGGGATATCTTCCATAAAATCCCAAAGCTTCCTTCGCGTGAGATAATCCTGTTCTTCTGCGGTTAGATCTCGATAGTAATAAGCCTTGTTGCACAATCCGGAGGTCAGGATCCCGTGAGATATATAGACAGGGTCCAATATGGCTTCATGCTCAAAAACAAATTTCATGTATGCTTTTGCATTCTTTAAGGTCGGTGTATTCAGATAATTTCTGAAATACTTTATGTGCAGATTTTTCATGGGATCTGTAATATATTTATCAATCACATCATCTTCGACCCCTGACCAGGCAATATTGATATCATTTTCCCGCCGGAATTTTTCCAACGGAGTTTCCTGCCAATCGATTTCCCCGCCATTCAAAGCGGATGCCACGTTTTCAAAGAAAGATTCAAAATTAACATATCCCGGTTCATATGCTTCAAAACAGACACCTTGAACACCCAGCCTGCGATACGTTTCCAAATCCTTCAGGATCATCGACGTATTATGCATAAGAATACCATGGAACCCCTGTGTCATTGCATTTTCATGAATATAAACTTTCCCGGGGAAAGTTCCTGTCCACTCTTTCAGCCGGGCAAGATGATATTCATTGACTGTTGTCGAGACAGAATCAGAATCATAAACAGTTTTTGCATGAGTCAGATCTCCGCACTGATATCCGTTGAAACCAAGCGGAAAATTCGGATTCCGGAAGAACGTATCATACATAATATTTTTCATATTCCGGAATGCCGTATGGTTTTCCGGAATATGGTATCTTTTTACATAAATATCTGTTTCAAATACAAGGTCCGGTCGGGTATTTGTAACAGTTTCAGCAAAAATATCAACAAAGGGCTGCCATTTTTCGTGATCGGTCAGCTTCCGGCATTTTTCGCACTGACAAAACATGAGGCCATCGGCGGCTCTCATGTGAACGTGCTTGATTTGAGGTGGAAGAGATTTCAGCCACTCTTTCACACCGTAAGCATAAGCTTCAAGAGCTTCCTTTTCAAAACGGCACGGATAGGTTTCACATTCAAGATTTGAACAATAAGGTCTCCCTGTCAAATCTTTGGCAAACCACTCTTTTTTCCAGTTTGAATACCGGAAAAAAGTACGGGGACCGAATGTCATAAGAATGATATTGATATTTGCTTCTGAGCACTCTTCCAAAATAAGATCTTTGTAACGTTTCCAGCCGTAATCATAATGAATAATGATCGTATTCATTTTCAACGTTTTCATACGGCGTATAAATCGGCGCAGCTGTTCCGGTGTATGACGGAGTAAACTTTCACACGGATTGAATCCGCGAATAGCAAATGATTCCATATTCAACAATCCTCCTGTTTTGCAGAATGTATTATAATTAAAAATCGTTATTTTTCAAGGAATGAATCGAAAACCAACATTCTATTCTCCGTATCATCACACGATAAAATACGGATCATTTTTGAATAGAAAATCTGTTTTTTTTATGGTTACGAACCGTTTGTTTTCTTGCATAACTTTTGCATTGGATTTTCATTTTCATCTCTTGCCACTATATTCAGTTTAGATTATATTATTTACCGAAAGTTACAGAGAAACATTATAAAAAACAAAGAAATAAACATTTGAAGGAGGATTAAGTTCCATGAAAAACAAAATGCAGAAAAACGACTTTCTCAAGAGCAAAAAGCATTTTACACTTATTGAGCTGCTTGTTGTGATTGCCATCATCGCAATTTTGGCGGGCATGCTGCTTCCTGCGCTGAATTCAGCCCGGGAAAAAGCAAGAGCAACAAATTGTACATCACAGATAAAGCAGATTGGACTTGGTTTTTCCAACTATATCAGCGATAATCAGGATTGGTACCCGGTCGTGAGTGATGTCTATTACGGAGCAAGTCAGGCTTCAAAAGCCTGGGCATATCTGCTTTATAACGGAGGCTATACAAGAGAGGCAAAGCTTTTCTATTGTCCGTCAATTTTGCCTGTTTATGATGGAGAAGTTCTGAAACTCAGTGCGTATTCGCTCGCCAATCCAGAGAGTGCTCAAGGCTCTTTCAGTTCCGTTAGCTATGCCTACAACGGACGTTTTGGGGGATTCCACTGGCAAAAAATTGATGTGGTTAAGAGCAGCCAAGTCAAAAATGCGTCTCAGAAGGCAGTCATTTTTGATTCAATTTTACAAAACAGCAATAATAAATATCAAGGTCACTACCATTTTGATGCCAGCAGCAACAATGGATTATGGTCTATTATCGCAAGTCCCCACAATAATTCCAATCCCACCAACAGAGAATCAGGAACCACTAACATACTCTTTGCAGATTTCCATGTTGCACCGTTCCGGTATGCTCCACGGACTGACGTTCTTGTCAACGCAACCTATCTGCTACCCAAAAATTAAGATTCAGAAAGGATAGAGAATATGATGAAACATCTTTTATTTACAATGACTTACCTTTTGTTTTCTCTTTCTATTCTGGCAGCGGAAGACAATAATGATCCATCCCTTATTTTTAAGGTTACCTTTGACGGTTATACGGTCACAGCAGATAAAGCTGCCGGTTATAAGAAGTCCCCTAATTTTCCGGCTTCACTGGCATTAAGAATGTATAAGGGAATTGCAGGAAAAGGTAATGCCCTTACACTGAACAGCAAAGAGAGAGTACGTTACAGCAACTTTAAAAATCATAATCCGAAAAAAGGAACTGTCTCTTTCTGGGTTGCATCATTGAACTGGAAACCTTCTGAAAAGTTTTTCCAGGTCTTTTATGATGCCAGTCTTCCGAATTACCGTTTTCTGATTTATAAATATGCTCAGGATTCCATATTGCGTTTTTATATTTCTCAGAATAACAAAGAAGAATATATCAGCATTCCGCTGAAAAATGAAGACTGGACTCCCGGACGCTGGCATAAAATTGATGCGGTATGGGATGAGACCCGCATGGCATTGTATCTGGACGGCGTTCTGGCTAAGCCGTTGATCTATACCCGCAATCCTCTTATTTTTACCAAGCAGAAACTCTTTCCGGAAACAAAAGAAGGCGGGTATATGAGTCTGGGCGGAAGCAGTTTGTTCCGTCACAATCCCGAACATTCAACAGCTTTCGATTAATTTGAAATTTATGACCGGATTCTGACTCCGGCTGAAATCCGGAGCAATTATGAAAAAGTGATTCCTCCGTCAGCATAAAAAAAAAGAAATGAACTCCCTGCACCTGCGGGGAAAGAGATATCTCTGGATGGTGTTCTGGATGAAAATGAATGGCAGGATGCAGCCTGTATTCCCATTGTCAATCCGGTTGTAGGAGCAAAACCGGGTGCTTCCGGGGTGCTTTATATCAAGCATACAGGAGAAAATTTGCTGATTGGCGCAGAACTTTCCGGCGGTACAAAAAGTACAATTACCGGAAATGACTTAGTCGATATCTGGCGTGATGATTCTTTTGAGATTCATATTTTTACGTCTCAAAAAAAAAGATATCAGTTTATTGTAAATGCGAATGGTGCAATGTATGATGCCACTGTAAACCGTACAGATGGACTTTATGATCAGTCAAAGTTAGCTCCTCAATGGCAATCCGGAGCCAGAACAGCTACAAAAAAAAAGCCAGGGAAATGGTCATTGGAAATCGCTATCCCGCGTAAAAATATTGGAGCTGACGGAAATTCTGTTCTGGTTAATTTCGGTTGCACCCGCTATTTGGCATATACCTCCCATGTCAGTTGGGCAAAAAACAGTAAAACTTTTTTTGATGAAACGAAATTTGGAATTCTGCATTTCCGGGGACATGAAAAACCAATCCGCATGGAAAAATACGGATTGGCAAATGGCGTGTTCCAGCTGAAACTGAACTCGGAAGCCAAAGCAGAAATTGTTGCCGCAGATGGAAAACGGTCTCCTCGGTTAACTGGTTCGACCGAATGGCAGGCGGAACTTCCGATGGGGATTTACGATTTTTGTGCTTCCGCTCCATCGTTCTATTATGCTTCAAGAATTACAGTCAGTCAACCTCTGGAAATAAAGTTCACCAACTATGCATCTAAACGCAGGCTTGACGTGATACTTGATTGTTCCAGTGCCGGGATCGACATAAATAAAGCCATAAAAAGCGGAACGGCAGAAGGATATGTATTTTTCATCGATCCGGATGGAAAAAATCTCTGTTCCGAAAAAGTAAAATTTAATCAGCCGGAAGTAAAACTTTCTCTGGTTCTGCCGCAGAAAATACCGTCACCCGGAAAATATTCAATCAAAGCTGTTATTAAAGTCAATGGAAAAGAGGCGATTTCGGCAAGCAGGATTTTTCGTGTACCTGACATGACTCCGTTCCATGCAAAAGTTGCAGCTGATCACAGTGTGCCTGCTCCATGGTCTCCGGTAAAACAGCTTGATGCGAACCGTTACTCCGTTTGGAACCGGGTCTATACCTTCGGAAACGGACCTTTCCCTGTACAGGTTATTGCCGATGGAGAAAAAATGCTTGCCAAGTCTCCTGTACTTCAACTGAACGGAAAAGCTATCCAATGGAGTCAGGCAAAGATAACAGACCGTTTTGATGATGAGATTCATTTCGCCGGTACGGGGCATATGGATGGGATCAGTTTTGAGTGGAAGTCGGTTCTTTGTTTTGACGGGTTGGTCAAAATTAAAATCAGCATGCTGCCTGCAAAAAATGGAAGCCGCATCAAAAAGCTGAATTTAAGCTGGAGCGTTCCTCAAAACATGGCAAGAGTTATGTTGGATCCACTCTTTACACCATGGAAAAACAAGGATGGAGAAATATACCGTTTTCCATACACCCACGGGCAGGATTTTATCATCTGGACAGTTGGACGGGAGAAAGGTTTTCTGTGGTGGATAGAATCTCTTGCAAATATGAAAAATTCTCCCGGATATAAACAATTTACGATTTCCAGAAAAGGAGATCAAGTAACTGTCAATGCTGATTTTATTACTGAAAATGTAACACTGAACAAAAAGGCAGATTATTCCATGGTCTTCATGGCAACACCGGGACGGCCTCTGCCTAAAAAATCACGGGATTTCAATCCTGGGCAGCTCTGGGATGTTTTAAAACACGAGACCTTGAAAGTTCAGTATTATGGTGTTACAGAAAAAAAACCGCTGGATTATGCCACGGAACCCTGGTGCAGTTTGATTCCTCTGAATCCGGAAAAATTCGGAAAACATATTGATAAACTTGAGGCTCAGGGGACCCGTTATATGCCATACTCCCAGCCGATGATGACAACCTCAATGGAAGACACTTATGACTGGTTTCTACCGGAATGGAAACAAATTCCGGGTATCGTAACCGGTGCATCGCTTCATTATCAAAGCGGATTGTATTACACAAATGAAGCCTGTTGCGGTGGAACCGGCGCGGAAGATCTCTATGTTTGGAATGCGGATCAGTTGATGTCAAAATTCCCGAAACTGCCCGGACTTTATTATGATTATTCCGAAGGTCGTCTTTGTTCCAATTCTTTGCATGGTTGCGGTGGTGAGGATGCCTTCGGAAAAAGTTATTCATCCTCCAACCTTCTGAGACATAGAAATTACTTCATCCGTATCAAGAGGGTACTGAACAAACACGGAAAAGATAAGGTATTGTTCCTTCATGCCCATAATCGGTTTATTCCTTTTACTCACGGAATTGGAGATTACTGGTTCCCGGGCGAACAATATTCAGAGACAATGATTCAGAATCTTGAACATTTCTACTGTGAAAATATTCCTCTCAGGGAATTTCAAAGTGCTTACTGCAGTCCGATCAAGGGCGTTGGAATTGTAATGATGTCTCAATACCAGCACACTGCATGGTCCTTCAAGATGAAAAAAAGACTTGATACGGTTCCCAATACGCTCAGTTTCATGACTCCGGCTTTGCTGCATGATATGAATATCAGTAACTGTTATGTTCACCATAAAACAGTAGAACGCTGGTGGTGCATCAAGCATGATGTCAAATTGTCAGAAGCTGTTTTCCACGGCTACTGGTTTTCCGATGCGGTAAAAACAAATACAGACAAAATCCATGCTTCGTGGTATGAGTGGAAGACGCCGGCAATATATGACCGGATGATCGTAGTCGGTAACCTCAGCAGAAAAAATAAATCTGTCAAGTTGCAGCTGGACTTGAAGAAACTCGGACTTGACGGAAAGAGACTTTCTTATTATGATCTCTGGACAGGCACCCCTTTGCAGAATATTGATATATTGGAAGTCGGATCCAATAATTTCCGTCTGATCGGAATAAAAGTGACCAGATAAAAGCGGAATGCAGAACCAAAAGGAATATTTGATGAATCAATTATTCGATTGCTATTCCAGGCTTTTAATCGACAACCATATTTCAGATCATAAGCCCGAATATATGAAACGGTTTTCCCCGGAAGAATATGTCCGTCTGGTAAAATGTTCCGGAGTGGAATCTTCCATGGTCTATGCCTGCGATCATAACGGAAACTGTTATTATCCATCAAAAATCGGACATGTTCACAACAATCTGGACGGCAGGGATATATTCGGAGAAACTGTATCTCTTCTGAAACAGAACGGAATCGTCCCGGTTGCTTATACTACCGTTACTTATCACAATGACTGCGCCCGGAAATTTCCCGCTGCAAGGATCGTCGATATGCGGGGAAACAGCAGAGACGGACGGTATCACTTCACCTGTCCGAATCAGCCGGAAGCAGTAGAATTTTACAAACAGCAGATCCGGGAAATCGCAGCTTATGATGTCAACGGGATTTTTATTGATATGACATTCTGGCCCGCAGTCTGCTGCTGTGACGGCTGCCGCAAAAAGTATGGAAAAGAGTTTCCGGAACAGATTCATTGGCGGGATCCGGAATGGGTTGCATTTCAAAGATTCCGGGAAAAATCCATGGCAGATTTTGCCGCTGAATTAACAGAAGCAGCACGGGAAATCAAGCCGGAAATTGCTGTGACTCATCAGTTTTCCCCCGTGCTTCACGGATGGTATCTCGGTCAATCAGATGGAATTGCAGAGGCTTCTGATTACGCTTCCGGAGATTTTTACGGGAATAAGCTCCAGCAGAGGTTTGCAGTAAAAGCATTTCAGGCATACACCAAAAAGCCGCCGTACGAGTTTATGACATCCCGCTGCGTAAATCTCCGGGATCATACATCCTCAAAGTGCGATCAGGAACTTTTTCTGAGTGCGCTGACGACTCTTGCAAACGGCGGAGCCTATTTCTTTATTGATGCAATCAATCCTGACGGAACACTTTCAGAACCATTTTATCAGCGGCTCGGATCGTTGAACCGGGAACTTGCTCCGTTCAGAGAGATCATTGAAAAGGAAAAATTCCAGCTGGATGGAGAAATCGGATTATACTTTTCCATTTCCTGCTGTGTTGACAATCATTTGAACGGTAAGGACTTCCGTGATTTTTGCGGCGGCAGTTCCAACAATATGGAAATCCGGCAGAATGCTGTGCAGGATGAAATTCTCGGGACGGCGGAAATCTTAAATAAAATGCACCTTCCATTCCGCATCGTCAAGGATTTTTCCTCGCTTTCCGGATTGAAAGCCCTGATCATCAACAAAGCAGCATATCTTTCCGGAGATGATTGTAATGCAATCCGTGAATTTGTCAGAAACGGCGGAACTCTTATTGCGACCGGTGATACTTCGCTTATGGATTTGAACGGAAATTCCTGCGGAGATTTTCAGCTTGCAGAACTTTTCGGCGTGAATTTTCAGGGAGAATATTCTGATACAGTGACCTATACGGGAAAAGATCTGATCCTTGCGAAAGGGGAAATCCCGTTGGTCAATGCAGCAGAAAATACTGAAATTCTAGAATATCTTTCACTGCCTGATTTTCCGGTACAGGATCCGGATCATTATGCTTCCATCCATTCTGATCCGCCGGGAACAGAAACAACTTACCCGGCATTGACGGTCAACTGGTTCGGGGCTGGGCGTTGTATTTGGCTGGCGGCTCCAATTCTTTTGCTGAGACAGCATACGCAGCAGGAATTCGGCAAAAAACTTTTCCGCAATTATCTGCCGTCATTTCCTGTTAAAATCGAAAATTTAAGCGAGTCAGCGGAAGTGACATGGCTGGTTTCTGCCGACAGGAAAAAACATTTGCTGTGTATTGTTAATGTTCAGGATGAATTCCCTGTGATCCCTCTGCATGATATCAAAATCACATTCCCTTCCGGCTCAAACATCGGAAAAATCGTCCGCATTTCAGACGGAACGGAACAGGAATTTTTATCAACAGAATCACCTGTCGCAATGACAGCAGATAAGATCACAACTGGTGAATTTTTACTTTGTTATGAAAATTGAAAACCATGAATGGAGGATGTTATATGAAGGAACAAATCAAAAAAACATTTGAATCCGGAAAAGGGATTTTCCGGCTTGCCCCGAACTGGGTTCCCCGCAGTTTCTGTATTCCCGGAAGAAGAATCAAACTTCATCCTGATGATTATTATGCATTGGGTGGAGAACGCGGCGGGATTGATGAACGCTGGCTTGGCTGTACCACACCTGCCGATAATGGTCCGCTTACCGGAAAAAATGAAGGAATCAGCCATCTTGTTGCCGATGACGGAACGCTGATTCCGCTTACTGAAGCAGTGGAACTCCTTGGCGCAGAACTGATTGGAGAGCGTCTTTGGAATCAGTATCATTGCTGGCCCGTTTATTCTAAATTCTTCGATAATCTCGGACCTCTGCCGCACCACATCCACCACAGAGAGGAACATGCAAAACTTGTCGGTCAGCGCGGAAAACCGGAATGTTATTATTTCCCGCCCCAGCTGAACAATCACGGCGGACATTTTCCGTTTACATTTTTCGGATTTGAACCCGGAACAACAAAGGAACAGGTCAAAGAGTGTCTGAAGAATTTTACCAAAGGAGATAACAAAATCACCAATCTTTCCAAAGCATACCGTCTGGAACCTGGAACCGGCTGGGATGTTCCGCCGGGAGTTTTGCATGCTCCGGGAAGTCTTTGTACTTATGAACCCCAGTTTGCAAGCGATGTTTATGCTATGTACCAGAGCCTTGTGGATGATCAGATCGTTTCAGAATCTCTTCTCTGGAAGGACTGCCCGAAAGAGAAAATCGGTGATTTCGATTATCTCATGGACGTGATCGACTGGGATCTGAATGTGGATCCTGAATTCGGAAAGAACCGCTTCATGCGTCCTGTTCCGGCGGAAGAGGAACAGGAGATGCTCAAAAAAGGCTATTCAGACAAGTGGATCTGCTACAAATCCAATGCAGTTTCTGCAAAAGAATTGACCGTTCTCCCCGGAAAGAAGGTTGTCATTCATGATGCCGCAGCTTATGGGCTGATCATGATGCAGGGACATGGAACTCTGAACGGAATGAAACTGGAAACTCCGGCTTTGATCCGTTATGGACAACTGACACATGATGAATATTTTGTTTCTGAATCTGCGGCTCAAGCAGGTGTGACGATCATCAACGAATCGGAAACAGATCCCATTGTGATGCTGAAACATTTCGGTCCGGAAAACCCGGATTGGGTGAAGAAATTCTGCTGATGAGGAAACTGCAACAGATGCGGGGGATGAGAAATTCATTCCCCGTTTTTTTTCATGCTTGCCGGAATCTTGAAAATAAAAGGGATCCGCTGACTTCTGATTTGGCTGCCATCCAGTTGATCTTTGAGAAGTTGGACTGTTTTTTTCGCTAATGTATTA